>NZ_JALKBB010000004.1:0-261023 GCF_023016025.1 Arenibacter sp. S6351L
AATTTTATACATAACAAAAAACCTGTGAAGTTAACTTCACAGGTCTAATATATATTCTTTAAAAACCGTCAACCTATTTTAGGACGACTCAATCCCATTCTCCACTTAGAGTTTTAATAGGCTCTGCCATCAGAGCAGCCCCGCTTTAAAAGTTATGCTAAGAATTGCCGTTTAAAATAGAAAGGACAAGGGCTTTGGTCAAGGGTCTATCGGCAGCTTTGGCTTTTACTTCCTCAAAAGTGAACCTGAAATCGCAACCGTTGCTGTAATTACTGCAACCATAGGAGGTTTTTCCTTTTATAATCATTCCATTTTTGCATTTGGGGCAACTTGGAGTATCGGTATTTGGTTTTTTCTTTGGCTCTAGAATCAACCCATATTGCTCATCAAAGCGTACGAGGCCTTCAACATCTTCAACACCATTGTAGCTAAACCCCTTTAAATTAACCGTACAACCTTTTTGAAGTAATCTCGTGAACTGATTTTCCGATATTTTTTTATTGTGAAAGACAAAGGGGAGTAAAAAATCGCAACCATTCTTGTAACCACTGCATCCATAGGCCGACTTCCCTTTTATAAGATTCCCGTTCTTGCATTTTGGGCAGGTTTCCTCGGTAATACCTCCAGTACTAATTTTGTTTTTTTTGGTTTCTTTTTTTTTGGTTTCCTGGGTATGGGAGATATTGGCACGTTTTGTTTCACTCCTAACTTCGTAAACCAATTCGTCTACCATTTTTTTCATATTCTTGATGAACAATGCAGCGCTAAAATTGCCCTTTTCTATATCTTTCAACTGCTTTTCCCATAACCCGGTCAATTCCGCAGATTTCAGCAATTCGTTTTGTATCGTATCAATTAGTTGAATGCCAGTTGGAGTTGGCAATACCTGCTTCTTTTTTCTTTCAATATACTTGCGCCTAAATAAAGTTTCTATAATATTGGCGCGGGTTGATGGCCTACCTATTCCGTTCTCTTTCATAAGTTCCCGCATTTCGTCATCATCCACTTGTTTTCCTGCTGTCTCCATGGCTCTTAGCAAGGTAGCTTCCGTAAATTGTTTTGGTGGTTTGGTCTGCTTTTCCAAAAATGAAGGCTCATGGGGACCTTTTTCTCCCTTCACAAAATTGGGTAATACCCCTGTTTCCTTTTTTTCTTTTGTTTTGGCAGTCTCAAAAACAATTCGCCACCCTTTTTTGAGGATTTCCTTCCCGGTGGTTTTAAAAGAGATATTGGCAGCCTTGCCTATTACCGTTGTGTTTGAGACATCACAGTCATCGTAAAATACGGCGATAAATCTTCTAACAATGCTATCGTACACCTGCTGCTGGGCTACACCTAACTTTATTTCAACCCCAGTAGGAATGATTGCATGATGGTCCGTTACTTTTTTGTCATTGAAAACCTTTGTGGATTTCCTGATCTTTTTTACCAATAGGGTAGAGGTCAACTGCTCGTATTGGGTTAGATTGCGAAGTATTCCCGCTACTTTAGGATAAACATCATTAGGTAAAAAGGTGGTATCCACCCTAGGATAGGTAACCACTTTTTGTTCATATAATTTTTGGACAATCTTAAGTGTTTCATCTGCCGTAAATCCAAACTTTGTGTTGCAATACACCTGTAGGCCTGTTAGATCGAACAACTTGGGAGTGTATTCCTTGCCTTTCTTTTTGGTAATGTTGACTATTTCGAATTCGTGCTCCTTTACTTCATTGGCAAGAACTTTTCCATCCTCCATCTTTAAGAAACGACCCTCTTCATAATTAAAAACCGTATCCCTATAAAGGGTTTGTAATTCCCAATAGGGTTGGGGCTTAAAGTTTTCTATTTCCAAATACCTATTTACCACCATGGCCAAGGTGGGGGTCTGTACCCGACCGACAGACAACATCTGTTTATAGCCACCGTGTTTTACCGTATAAAGGCGAGTGGCATTCATTCCTAAAAGCCAATCCCCTATGGCCCGGGAAAAGCCCGCATAATAGAGATTGTCATAATCTTGTGAGGACTTTAATTTGGTAAACCCTTCTTTTATGGCCTCGGTTGTTAAGGAAGAAATCCATAAACGCTTTACTTCTCCTTTGTAGTTGGCCTGATGCATTACCCAACGTTGAATAAGCTCTCCTTCCTGGCCTGCATCCCCGCAGTTGATTACCACTTCCGCTTTATCGAACAGACTTTTTACAATATTGAACTGTTTTTGGATTCCCGCATTGTCCACCACTTTTGTTTTAAATTTCTCCGGGAGCATGGGTAAATTGTTCAAATCCCAACTTTTCCAATAGGGTTTATAGTCACTGGGCTCAAATAAAGTACAGAGATGGCCAAAGGTAAAGGTAACTGCGTAACCATTTCCTTCAAAGTACCCATCATGCTTAGTGTTTGCTCCTAATACTTGAGCAATTTCTCTAGCCACGCTGGGTTTTTCCGCAATACAGACCTTCACTTTTATTATTGTTTTGAAAGGGTGCAAATTACTTAATTTATACTGAACCCCCACATTTGCATTGTAAGGTATTTTCTTCAACATTCGTGTTGTGAATTATAACTAATTGGGTTTTTGGTGATAAAGGGAAAATTCTATTAAGACAATCTTGATAGATAATATGTCAATGGAAAATAATACATTTAAGGGATATTGGATTTGAAGTTATTTTATGTGGAATACCATAATCAATAAAAATGAACAAATGAAAATTATAGTGTTGGTAATTACCGCTTTCTTGACACTAATTAGTTGTACTTCCCAGTCTTCCAAAAGTCTTTTTAATGGGAGGGATTTGGAGGGTTGGCATGTAGATGTGCCCAAAATGGATAACGATCCCAGTGCCATTAATCCTTTTATAGTAAGGGAGGGTATGTTGGTGAGTTTGGGAGAACCACAGGGCCATCTTATTACGGATGCCATTTATCAGGATTTTAGATTGGAAGTGGAATATCGTTTTGCTGGAAAACCTGGTAATTGTGGTGTGTTGGTATTTGCCTCCACTCCTAGATCCCTATATGAAATGTTCCCTAAATCTATTGAGGTTCAAATGATGCATGAAAATGCCGGCGATTTTTGGTGTATTGTACAGGATATCGAGACAGACAATATGTTGGAAAGGCGAGGGCCTAAAGAAGAATGGGGGATAACCGAAGGTAAACTGCGAAGAATAAAAAATTTGACCGATGGTTCGGAAAAACCTTTGGGTGAATGGAATTCCATGACCATTGAGTGCCTTAAAAACTCAATAAAGGTATGGGTAAATGGCGATTTGGTAAATCATGGTTACAATGCTACAGCAAGTAGTGGAAATATAGCCTTGCAGGCAGAAGGTGCGGAAGTAGAATTTCGAAAAGTAATGCTGACACCTATAAACAAGCACAGTGAAACAGCACCGTGATTAACATTGCCCTGCACGTCCCACCATGGTTACTTCTAAATTTGGTTTGGTCCTATAATAGAATTGATGGTCTAAAAGGCATATTCTTTTAACAAAGGGGCGCAGAATGCTTAGTTTTTATTTTTTATCTTATTAATTATTAATAAGTTATGTTTAAAAATCAGGAGCAATGAATTATAGATCCCTCTTCATTTATGGGCTTACGCTTTGTTTCACAAGTGTACTTATTGCCCAAAACGATCAAGTCATAAATCGGGAACAGATGGTAAAGACACAACTAGAAGCCCGGGGAATAAAAGACCCTTTAACCTTATATTCCATGCTGAATGTACCAAGGCATGAATTCGTGCCAAAAAACTTGGTGGAACATGCTTATAAAGATGGGGCACTGCCTATAGGTAGTGGTCAGACTATTTCCCAACCTTACATAGTAGCTTTTATGACCCAAACACTAAAATTAAAATCTACTGATAAAGTTTTGGAAATAGGAACAGGTTCGGGATACCAGGCGGCGGTACTTGGCAAAATTGTGGATTCTGTGTTTACGGTTGAAATAATTAAAGACTTGGCCTTGTCCGCTAAAAGTAGATTGAAGAATTTAGGATTTGATAATGTCATAGTTAAATGGGGCGATGGGTACCATGGATGGCCAGAAAAAGCCTCTTTTGATGCCATTATGGTCACTGCAGGAGCAGAGTCGATTCCCCAGCCATTGGTGGACCAACTAAAAAATGGTGGACATATGGTAATCCCTGTTGGGCCAAGTGATAATGTTACCTATTTGGTTAGTGTGTTTAAAAAGAAGGATAGAATAATAACCAAAAATTTGTTTCCTGTTCGCTTTGTACCCTTCACTAGAAAGCAGTAATGTTTTTTGGAATGGTAAGGGCCCTGTTACATAGGCCATGGATTGGCATTTAAAAAGATAGTTCCTTGATCGGGATTACTTTTCCCGGGCTTAATTCCTTCAAATTAATATTACCAATGCGGATACGGATCAACCGTAATGTAGGAAAACCTACGGCTGCAGTCATTTTACGGACCTGACGGAACTTGCCTTCAGTGATGGTGATACTGATCCAGGAAGTGGGCCTATGCCGTCCTATTCTCAATTTTTTATCCGGGTCGGGTAGGACAGGGGGGATGGACAATCTATGAACAGAGGTTTTTTTTGTGGTATATTTCTTGCCATGGAATCCTATTTCCACTCCATGCTCTAATAATTTGATAGCTTCATTGGTTATTTCTCCATCCAACTGTACATAATATTCCTTTTCCACGCCCGAACGGTTGATCTGATCGCTCAATTTTCCATCCGTTGTGAGCAGAAGCAATCCCTCCGATTTTTCATCCAAACGACCGATGGGCATTATGCCTTCAGGAAAGTTATATAGTTCGCTTAAGAAACGTTTGTTGCGCGACTCCTTGTCATCATTGGAGTGCATTTGACTCAGCATTCCGAAAGGTTTGTGAATTTTAAAGTGAATATGAGCGGGTTCCAGCATGGGCCGAAGGTACTTTGTTTTGTAAAGGGTTGGAACCCCAAAGGTTTATTTTTTTTTTGATTTATACCATTTGAAATATTGATCTTAGCTTTTTCCTGTCGCATATTTTCTAACACCCCAGGCAAGGCCTATAAAGACAAATTGTTTTGGCAAACGAATCATAGCAGCCTCATGGCTTCCAATGGCGGGTTGGTCAGAAAAAATATCCCAAATATGTATGGGTAGAAAAATAATCATAAGCCATAATATCCCCGTAGCTCCCAATTTAGCGTATTTGGGAAGGAGGAGCATTACTCCTAGAACAATCTCCAATACTCCCGATGAATAAATGACGAACATTTTAAAAGGTAAAAATGGGGATACGAAAGGCAGGTAGAAGGATGGTTTTAAAAAATGTTGTACTCCTGCGTATATCATAAAAAGGGCCAATAGTATTTTAAGAATGGTCCAAAATAGCTTCATGGCCTAATTGTTTTGAAAAATGTTAAATAAATATTGAGTTAAGGAATACCCGAATAAGACTCCTTTAAGGAGTAGGTTTTTCATGTAGCAGTTCCATGCCTGTTGATGATCGGGGCTTAAATCCGTTCCAATCCTTTTCATTGGAATCCTCCTGTAACTCTAAAAATTTTGAATAATCCTTTTGTTTTAGGTGTATCCCTAAAAAGGCAGTTAAAAAATGTTGGTTTACATTATTAATTTTTCTCTCGTCCCAACTAGGTTCGGCATATCTATAGTATTCATCAATATGGAGGCCCGGCTCCAAAGATTCTACTGGTGGAGGATTTGGGGCTACATTGTGCCTTGCATTTTTATAGGTAAGTAAATATCGATCCGCATTAACGGCCCCTGTGAAGATGGCCTTAATTCCTTTTTCGTATCCTGAAATGTCATCTTGGCTTCCTGCAACAAAAAAGGTAGGAACTTTTAGCCCTTTTAAACCTTCGGCATCCCAAACCCCACGCTCCATTCCCCAGGGAGCAAAGGCTACGACCGCTTTTATTCTAGGGTCAACCTTTGGAAATTTAGGGTTGCTCATGGCCAACTCTGCTATTGCTTTGCTACCACCGGTCATGCCGGAAAAGAAACCTACCATTCCATCGCTATATCCAGCTCCTGCTACATTTAAAACACCGTAACCTCCCATGGAATACCCTATGATGCCAATATTTTCAGAATCTACCAATCCCGATAAAAAGTTTTTGTCCCTAGCTTTGCCCAAGTTCACCGTTTGGTTTAGCACAAAGGAAATATCCTTGGCGCGGTTCACCAAAGTACTTGGAAAGGGCGAGGCATCTTTAAAAGTCGAATCCGTATGGTCTATGGCTACTACAACGTATCCTTTGGAAGCCAAATTCTCCGTTAGATAGGTCATAAGGTATCTGGAGCCAACATACCCGTGGGCTACTACTAAAAGGGGAAAAGGACCATCTGTGGTCAGTGGTGCGGCATCACGGGATGCCCTACCTTTAAAAGTAATGGGAGTCAAAGGGCGAAGGGAATCATGGGCGGTTCCCATGACTTCGTTATATGTAACAGACTCTGTAGCTCCATTGGTTAATAGTGCAGGATACCAGACTTCTACCCTTAATGGTCGATCATATATGGGGTCTATACCGTTTTTCGAATTTAAAACATCCGCCTGTCCCTTATTGACAAAATCCAAAGTTCGTACTCCAATTTTATAGGTACCACGTGCCGATAGTTCTGGAGCATCCGGCAAGGCATCACCGTATAGAAAAGATTCGGTTTGGGCGTATAAAACAGAATTGAAAACGAGAAAACAAAGTAATATTTGCAGATGGGCAAAACGGAAATAAGTTGGTTTGATCATAAGTTTTTGGTTTAGCTTAAAAATACAAAATATTATATCAACTATTCAATCTGAAAATGCTTTGACAAAAGTGAATTGGACTATTTGTAGCATACCACTTTGCTCAATGACCATTAGTTGGCGTAAGGTTTCGATTATAATTATGAAAACTTCAAAGGTTTGGATTTTAAGGATACATTAGAAAATAATACCTTGGTGATCGGGAACGCTAATCGACAGTGAAGAAATAAAAAAAAGCAATCACGAGGACAACGATATTATGAAGGAAACCGAGAAACAACTTAAGAAATTTGGTGTTAGGCCAACAGCTATGCGCATTTTGGTGCATCAGTTTATGGCCTTGCAGCAGTCGGCGGTTAGCCTTACCACCGTGGAGGAGAATTTTGAAAAATCGGATAGGACTACCCTATATAGGACTTTAAAGACTTTTGAGGAGAAGTGCATAGTCCATCAAATAGACGATGGAACAGGAATCCCCAAATATGCACTCTGCGATCATGATGAAGGTATGGCACGGCACTCGGATCTTCATTTACATTTTCATTGTACAAAATGTAATAAAACCACTTGCTTAACCGAGCATCGGATACCTCAAATAAATCTTCCGGAAAAATTTATCCCAGAAGATGTAAATATGCTGGTAAAGGGTGTTTGCGAGCACTGCAACCAATAAATGCACATACATTGCAAGGGCATAACGGTTAATTTTGCTTTTAAATAACTTATGTATGAAGCATCGGCATGATCACAAGAGTAAGGACCACAATCATGAACACGACCACGGTGGGGTTTTTGGTGAAAAGACAGAACTCTATTTTGCCATTTTAAGTGGGGTATTCTTTTTAATTGGATTGATTTTGTCCACCATATTTAATGCCCCGGCATGGGCACCATTGGTGAGTTATATAACGGCCTATTTTTTTGGAGGATATTTCACCCTGCTCGAGGCAATTGCCAAGATTAGGAAAGGGGAATTTGAAATTGATTTTTTAATGCTCGTTGCCGCCTTGGGAGCTGCCTATATAGATAGTTGGGCCGAGGGAGCCCTACTGTTGTTTTTGTTTAGTTTGGGACATGCGTTGGAGCACTATGCCATGAACAAGGCCACAAAATCCATTAAGGCTTTAGGGGAGCTTTCCCCCAAGACGGCATTCTTGAAAAATGGTAAGGATATAAGGGAAGTTCCCGTAGAGGATTTGAAGTTGAAAGATATAATAGTGGTAAAACCAAACACTAAGATATCTGCAGATGGAGTTATTGTAAAGGGGAGTAGTAGTATAGATCAGTCACCTATAACAGGAGAAAGTATCCCTGTAGACAAAACTGCAGTTTCCAATGTCAATAATCTTCCCGAATTTAGTGAAATAGAACAGTCCCACACTGTCTTTACGGGTACTATTAACGGGGATGCCATGCTGGAGATTCAAGTTTTAAAATTGAATGAGGATGCCACCATTTCCAGATTGGTAAAAATGGTAAGCGAGGTGGAAACCAAAAAATCGCCCACCCAATTACTGACCAAAAAATTTGAGAAATGGTTTGTGCCGGCGGTCATTGTTTTGGTCGTTGTTTTGTGCTTTGCCCATTTGGTTATAGACGAGACGGTGAAAGAAAGTCTTTATAGGGCCATTAGCGTATTGGTAGCTTCCAGTCCTTGTGCCTTGGCTATTTCAACACCAAGTGCCGTATTGAGTGCCATTGCCAGAGCAGCCAAAAAAGGAGTGCTCATAAAGGGTGGACGTGCCCTGGAAGATTTGGGCAGCCTTACCACTATAGCTTTTGATAAAACAGGGACACTCACCGAAGGCAAACCGAGATTGACAAATGTCCTTCCCATAAATGGATTTGATAAAAATGAGTTTCTGGAGTTGGTGGTAGACGTAGAGAGTTTAAGTAATCATCCTTTGGCAAAAGCTATTACAAAAGATCTTATAGACGAATATGACATTGAAAGTAAACACCGGGCCTCCAATATGCAGGCCGTTCAGGGAAAGGGGGTAAAGGCGCAATATAACGGTGATTATATTTTTATAGGCAATGTGCAATTGATGGAGGAGGAAGGAATCCAAATTTCATCTGAAACCCTAGACCAAATTAGCCAATGGCAGAAGGACGGACAAACTGTTATGCCAGTGGGTTATAAGCAAACTATAATCGGGCTGTTGAGTGTCATGGACGTTCCCAGAAAAAGTGCTGCTCCTACCTTGGAGCGACTAAAGGAAATAGGGATAAAACAAATGATTATGCTGACAGGGGACCATCAAAACGTGGGCGACTCCATTGCCAGACAGATTGGACTTACCGAGGCCAAAGGAAATTTGCTTCCGGAAGACAAGGTAAAGGCTATTCAGGCGTTTCAGAAAAAGGGAGTTAAAATAGCCATGGTAGGTGATGGCGTAAACGATGCGCCTGCAATGGCCAGCAGTACCGTAGGTATTGCAATGGGGGCTGCAGGGAGCGATGTAGCTCTGGAAACCGCAGACGTAGCCTTAATGTCGGACAAGATAGAGAGCCTTCCCTTTGTCATCGGGTTGAGTAGAAAATCCAAATCCATTATCAAACAAAACCTTTGGATCAGTATGGGCGTAGTAGCATTTTTAATTCCGGCCACCCTTTTTGGATTTGCCAATATAGGTATTGCTGTTGCCATTCACGAAGGGTCTACCTTGTTGGTGGTAATCAATGCCTTACGACTTTTAAGGTTTGATCTAGATTAACCCTAGTACGTTAATAAATGTGGAGTTTTGAAAAACAGACGGCTGTCAAGGATAGACCCTGGCAGCCGTTTAGTTATACTGAAACCAATTCATTGTCAACACCATAGTTATAGGCAGTTGAAATTGGTGATATCCTTATTTAAATCCTATTTTCATAATGCCCTTATGGCTAATTTTTATGGCTTCCAACGGGGTCATATCAAAAGTTTTATCCTGCTCAACCATGTAATATTTCATCCCGGATAGTTTTTTTTGGGCCAGGATTTCGGAGAAATTAATTTGGCCGTTACCTACTGGGGCAAACCTACCTTGATCGTCCATATCCTTCACGTGCCACATTATGAACCTTCCTGGATATTTATTGAAATAGGCTACTGGATCTTTGTCCGCCTTGGTTACCCAATAAAGGTCCATCTGAAAATTAACATATTTCGGATTTGTGTTTTCTAGCAAGTAATCATAGGTAACTACACCATCATCCCCTTTTTCGAATTCAAAAGCGTGATTGTGGTATAGTAATTTCAATCCTGCCTTGTGACATTTTTCACCAAGGGTGCTCAAAACAGTAGCAAGTTGTTTATAGTCGCCCCTTAGTCCCATGGGTGGTACCGGAATTACAAAGTACTTAAATCCGGCCGCTTTAACATCGGCAATCATGGTATCCGCATTCTCTAGTGTAACCCCGCCCTGATGTGTGCTAATTGGCTTTAATCCCACTTCTTTAAGCAGTTTGCTAAATTCCTCTGGGGTCATATTGTAAAATTTTCCATCCCTGTATCCTGCAGCTTCAATATTTTTATACCCAGCGTCAGCAACAGCCTTAAGAGTAGCTTTGGCATCGGCTCCCATATTATCCCGGACCGTATAGAGTGCCAGACCACCAACCTTTTGCTGGGCATTGGCTGTAAACATACCGACTATTAACAACGGTAGAATTAATTTTTTCAAGGCAGTAGAAGTCAATAACTTTTTCATAATAATTGTAAATAATATTTTTTTAAAAGTAACATATGTTTTTATAAATATGCTACAATTAAAACAATAAAAACTTTCACATAAACAAAGGCCCATGTTGGTAGTTGGTTCTTTAGAGAAGCTTCCATTAGTAGTCAATATAAATATAGGTCATGTGAAATATATTTTTAGGTGAATCTAAAAATTAATATTTATCTTTATATCAATTATAAAATTAAGATTGATATGGGCCTTGACCTACAATGTAAATGTGCGGTTGTTAAAAATCGGGCCAAAAATATATGTATATCTAGCTAATGAATACCTACAATCCTATAACAGCCCTAGCGGTGTTTTTTGCACTTTCAATTTTGGCTTATCTGCTTTTCAGACCTCATAAGGGATGGTTTTGGCTGATAAAAAACAGTTCTGTTTCGAATGATAAAATAGTTGTTGAGGATGTTTTAAAGTTATTATATCACAATGAAAATGCGGACAAGCATCTCAACATCAATGATATTATTAGGACATTAAAATACAATGACAGACTCATACTTGAAAGCATCAATAAAATGTCGGACCATGAGCTGATAAGTATACAGGGAGATAGTGTGAAACTTACAAAATCGGGCAGTGATTATGCCCTGCGAATTGTTAGGGCCCATAGGCTTTGGGAGAAATTTTTGGCCGAAAAAACAGGGTTCAAGGAGGCGGAATGGCATGAGAGGGCAGAAAGAATGGAACATGAACTTTCCAAGATGGATACAGATATGCTGGCTTCCCAGTTAGGCAATCCCCAATTTGACCCGCACGGAGATCCCATACCGACCAATACTGGTAAGATTGCCAAAGTTAAGGGGATTCCTGTATCGGAGCTGCCCATTGGAACAATTGGAAGAATTGTCAACATCAAGGATAAGCCCGAAATAATTTACAAACAGATCTTGGCAGAAAATATCCATATTGGATCTGTGATACGGATTATGGAAAAGACACCTGCCCGCATTGAATTTCATTCCGAGGGGGAGGCCTTTGTATTGGCGCCCATAATGGCGGGGAATATTACAGTATCAGTTTTGGAAAAGGACGTGGTATTTGAAGAAAATTTAGCGAGGTTGTCCATTTTAAAAGAAAATGAAACTGCCAAGATTATAGGGATATCAAAGGAAATTAGGGGAGATAGCCGAAGAAGGTTGCTCGATTTGGGTTTTGTGAAAGGAGCTGAGGTCAAGATAGATCTTCTGAATCCTTTGGGCGACCCCAAAGCCTTTTTAATCAAGGGCACAAGTATTGCCCTTCGCCAAAATCAAGCATCGAAAATTTTAATACAAAAAGATTAAATCATGGAAGTTAAACCTAAAAGTGCATGTGAGACCTGTGCCCAGTTCAATGCGGAGGGATTGAAAAAATTAGGGGTAAATACCTCCGATTTTGATTTTGTAGTTGCCTTAGCAGGTAATCCGAATACGGGAAAAAGTACTGTTTTTAACTCCATGACGGGTTTGCGTCAACATACAGGAAATTGGCCTGGCAAAACGGTAACCAGGGCAGAAGGCGCTTTTGAGTACAATCGGCAGAAATTTAAGCTGGTAGACTTGCCAGGGACCTACTCTTTGCTCTCCACCTCTGAAGATGAGGAAGTTGCCCGAAATTTCATTCTTTTTGGGAAGCCCTCGGTAACCGTCATCGTGGTAGATGCCAGTAGGCTGGAAAGAAATCTAAATCTGGTATTACAGATTTTGGAAATTACGAATAATGCGGTCCTGTGTTTAAACTTAATGGATGAGGCCGAAAGAAATAATCTGGAAATAGATACCCGTACTTTGGCAAGGGATCTGGGTATTCCTGTGGTACCCACCAGCGCAAGGTATAATAGGGGAATTCCGGAATTGATCCAGACCGTTAGTGAACTGGCCAACGGTAAAATTCTTTGCAAGCCCCATCGTATAAAGAATATACCAAAAAATATAGAGCAGGCCTTGGAAAAATTAAGCACGGAAATAAAAGAAGTATATCCGGATATTCCCAACAGTAGATGGATCGCGTTGCGCTTGCTGGAAGGGGACAGAAATATTATTGAGACCCTTAAAACGGGTGAATTCGTATAACTTAACTTTGATGGACACTAAAAAAATAGATCATATTATTTCCCTTTCCAATGACCTTCGTTGGCAAATTGGCGATGAGTTCCATGATAATCTGGCGGAAGGGATCTATGCAGATGCCGCGGAAATAGTAAAGGACTCGGTGCATAAGAAGGATGAGACTGGGGCATATAGGATAGACGCCAAAATAGATAAGATCATTACCAGCAAGATATGGGGTTTTCCACTTATGTTTTTGATTTTGGCAGTAGTCCTTTGGCTAACGATCGTTGGGGCCAATTATCCTTCAGCCATGCTGTCCGGCATTCTCCTGGACACGATCCATCCGGCCATAAAGGGATTCGCCTCCACTATTGGAATGCCATGGTGGTTGGACGGGTTTTTAATAGACGGGGTATATTTGGCAGTGGCTTGGGTCATAGCAGTGATGTTGCCACCAATGGCTATTTTCTTTCCATTGTTTACATTATTGGAAGATTTCGGGTACTTGCCAAGGGTAGCCTTTAATTTGGATCATTTATTTAAACTAAGTGGCGCCCATGGTAAACAGGCGCTGACCATGAGTATGGGTTTTGGTTGCAACGCTGCAGGTATCGTGGCTACACGGATCATAGACAGCCCCCGGGAAAGATTGATTGCCATCATCACCAATAACTTTTCCCTTTGTAATGGGCGTTGGCCCACACAGATTCTGATTGCTACCATATTTGTGGGAGCCCTGGTGCCAGCTAGTTATTCGGGAATTATGTCATTGGCGGCGGTAATAGGAATAGCTGTGTTGGGTATGATATTTATGTTTTTGGTATCATGGGGCTTGTCCAGAACAATTTTGAAAGGAGAAGTATCTACCTTTAATTTGGAATTACCACCCTATCGTCCTCCACGATTTTGGAAAACCATCTATACTTCCATAATAGATAGGACTTTGATCGTGTTATGGCGTGCAATTGTTTTTGCTGCCCCTGCAGGAGCCGTAATTTGGCTTATCTCAAATATTTATTTGGGTGATGCCAGCGTTGCCTCATGGTTGATAGATTCCTTGGATGGCTTTGGCTTCCTTTTGGGCCTTAACGGTGTTATTTTGGTGGCTTATATTGTAGCTATTCCGGCCAATGAAATTGTGATCCCCACTATACTGATGTTGACTGTTCTGGTTACAGGAATTTCCGCTGGCGCCGGCGCCGGTGTAATGTTCGAATTGGATTCCGTAACGGCTACAGGGGATATTCTAAGAGCAGGGGGATGGACGTTGTTGACTGCTATTAACCTAATGTTGTTCAGTTTGTTGCACAATCCCTGTAGTACCACCATTTATACTATTTATAAGGAAACTAAAAGTGTTAAATGGACTATTGTAGCTTCAATATTACCTGTAATTATGGGATTTGTGGTGACATTTTTGGTAGCACAGATCTGGAGATTACTTGCGTAAATACTCCAGGTCATTACTGGTCTTAATAAAACATTCCAGGTTGAATTAAACCTTTTATGGGAATATTTCTATTCTTGGAGGTTCCCTAAATTAGGCAAAAACCAGCCAGGAAAACACGCATGTAACTAGATTAAAATCACTAACTTGTATAAAAATCTACTGTTATGCCTATTTACATGGATCGTCATGAAATTCCTAAGGAAATTACCGCGGTGCATGTTGCACAGATGCATCGGGAAGATCTAAAAATTGAGCATCTTTACGGATGTAAGGGTATGACCTATTGGTGCGATGAGAAAAGGAGAACTGCCTTTTGTTTAATCCAAGCCCCCAATAAAAAGGCCATTCAGGATATGCACAATCATGCACACGGAGAAGTTCCCCACAGAATTATTGAAGTGGAGAGTTCCATTGTGGAATCGTTCTTGGGTAGAATAGAGGATCCCGAAAAATCTCAAAAGACAGAGTTAAATATAATCAACGACCCGGCTTTTAGAACCATAATGGTCATTGGTTTAAGAAAAGCATCCCTTAAGGGTGTTGACCCCAGGCTTATGAATAGGGAACTCAGTGAACATAGTAAATTTATTATCGGATCTGTAGAAAAATTTTTGGGAAGGATTGTAAGGCAAAAAACAGCTTATTTTTTGTTGTCCTTTAATTCGGTTACCAATGCTGTACTTTGTGCTGTAGAGATACATTCCCATCTTAATTCCTCCTCAAAGAACCTTAATAATGGTTTTCAATTGAGCATAGGATTAAATGCTGGCGTTCCAGTGACCGAAAAAGATAGTATTTTTGAAGATACCATTAAACTTGCGGAACGGTTTTGTGAAATGGTCCACGGGAAAATTGTTATTTCCCCTGAAGTTAGGGAATTGTATGAAAGTGAAAATTTGAATGTTAAATTGAACCATAAGAGTTTTAAAACCCTAAATGTTGGAGAGGAAAAATTTATAAACCTATTAATGGATTTTACTGAGAAAGAATGGACCAATGCCGCATTTAACTCCAATGATTTTAGTAAAAATATGGGATTCAGTAAATCCCAATTATACAGAAAAATGATTGCCCTTACAGGGAAGTCCCCCAACAACTTTATAAAAGATTACCGATTGGAAAAAGCCATGCAATTATTGGATAAAAAAGCCAATAATATTTCTGAAATTGCTTTTGGAACAGGATTTAACAGTCCGGCCTATTTCTCAAAATGTTTTATGGATAATTTTGGAATCCTTCCGTCCAAATATATCCAAAGCTATACGGTTTAAACGTTATAGTGCAAACCTGTACATGCTCAAATTTTGTAATTATTTGAATTAAATGTAGAGGTCATTAGGTTTTACTTGCTTTAATTTTACTTTAGATAAATGGAAGTGTCCTGAAACAAATAGTGTTTGTTTCCCATTCAGGAACCTGAAACAAGTCAATAATCATTGCTACTTAGTTTTTTACCCGTATCCCCCTTGTTTAAGAATTAGATAACCGATCGCGTACTTTTTCTCAATTCCAGCTTGTCAGCCACTTGTTGTGGATGCATGTTAAACTGGAAGGTGAATTGGTTAAACTTCCAATGTTTCATTTTTAGGAGCAGTGCCTCTTATTTGATATTAACAATTATTAATCTTAAAACATTTTAGTCATGAACAACACTCTAAAGTATTCCCAATTAAAAGTTGTCATTTTGGTTTTGACATTTTTTGCAAGTTTTTCCTTATTTGGCCAAGGTGACATAAAAGAAGCGAAGGAAACCTCCTTAGTAAGGACACATGAGGATAAAGATTTACAATGGGGCCCTTGCCCATCTTTTATGCCTGAAGGCTGTACAATATCGGTATTGCACGGTGACCCTGCCAAAAGAAACTTGGATGTATTCTTTAAAGTACCTGCCGGCTATGAAATACCTGAACATTGGCATAATTCAGCCGAGCGCATGATTCTTGTTTCTGGAGAATTGCGTGTTACTTATGAAGGCGAAAAGGAACAGATAATGAAAGTTGGCTCCTATGCCTTTGGCCCATCTACTAAACCTCATACCGCTAAATGTGGGGACAAAGATCCTTGTATACTTTTTATTGCCTTTGAGGAACCTTTGGATGCTTTTCCAATGGTACTTAAAGAATAATGGTAAGTACACATTAACAGAAAATAAAATAAAAAATTAATTTAAAATCAAGATTATGGAAATGGTTATCGGTATGGATGCAGACCTCATAGCATCCTTTAAAAAAGAAATAAGGGGAGAGGTAGTAATGCCTTCCGATGGTAGCTACAATAGTATCCGCAAGGTGTATAATGGTATGATCGATAAATATCCTGGCATGATCGTAAAGTGTGTGGATGTGGCCGATGTAATAGCTTCGGTAAACTTTGGCAGGGAAAACGATTTGTTGATCGCTGTTAGAGGAGGTGGACATAATGGCGGGGGTTTGGGCTTGTGCGATGACGGTATGGTCATTGATCTATCCGGAATTAAATTTGTTCAAGTGGACACTTCCAATAATACTGTACGTGTTGGAGGGGGTAACATTTGGGGGGAAGTAGATCATGCCACACATGCCTTTGGACTGGCAATTCCGAGTGGAATGATATCTACAACAGGTGTAGGCGGTTTAACATTGGGAGGTGGCGTGGGTTACCTTACCAGGAAATACGGACTTACCATAGACAATTTGCTGGAGGCCGATATGGTCTTGGCCGATGGTTCTTTTGTTACCGTGAACGCCAAGCAGCATCCTGATCTTTTTTGGGCCATTCGTGGGGGTGGTGGAAATTTTGGAATTGTAACTTCATTTAAGTTTCAGGCCCATCCTTTAAAAACGGTTATTGGTGGACCTACTTTATGGCCCATTGAACAAACTGAAGAAATTATGGCTTGGTATGATGAATTTATACATAAAGCCCCGGAAGACTTAAATGGTTTTATTGCAACTATGGTTATTCCCGGCCCACCATTTCCCGAACATTTGCACAATAAGCAATTCTGTGGAATTGTATGGTGCTATACTGGTCATCCAGATAAATTTGAAGAAATCTTTAAACCTGTATTGGATAAAAAACCCTTGTTCCAACATGTTGGTGAAATGCCCTATCCTTCAATTCAAACAATGTTCGATGGATTATTGCCTCCTGGATTGCAATGGTATTGGAGGGCCGACTTTTTCAATAAGTTAGGAACAGAAATTAGGTCGGCCCATTTAAAATATGGTTCAAAAATCCCGACACCGCTTTCGCAAATGCATTTATATCCAATTAGTGGAGCTGCAGGCAGGGTAGGGAATACTGATACTCCATGGGCTTATAGGGATGCAAAATATGCAGGCGTTATTGTAGGCGTAGATCCAGATGCCGCCAATGCAGGAAAAATAACCAATTGGTGTAAAGATTATTACAATGAATTGCACCCACACTCCTCTGGGGGAGCTTATTCCAATTTTATGATGAATGAAGGTCAGGAACGGGTAAAAGCAAGCTATAAGCATAACTACCAGCGATTGGCCCATATAAAAAAACATCATGACCCTAATAACTTGTTTAGGGTAAATCAGAATATCCTTCCTAGTGGCTAAGGGTCAGGGAACATTGTTGGCAAGCCAATTAGATAGCTTGCCAACAATGATATATCCTATCGAGGTCTTAAAGTCCACTAAACATCCAAAATTTTTAGGGCTTCTTTACCTACACGTTGTTTGGTTTCCTCGGTAATATATTTTTTTTGATCTATCTGTTGAGGTTGGTCGGAGGTACAAAAATAACTGTGTATACTTCTTCTTGGCTTGTCAGTAAGGTTGGTAGTTCCTCCATGCCAGGCGTGTGAGTTAAAAATAAAAACAGATCCTGCCGGTGCTGTGATGATTATTTCATCAGGATGGGGAAGGCTGGGATCCTCCATTTTTACTTGGGGCGATATTCCAAGTTTGTGGGTGCCGGGCACGATACGTGTAGCCCCATTGTTTTCTGTAAAGTCATCCAATAACCAAATGGAATTGCAGACTTTGTAGACACCTTCCACCATTTTATTGCCCCAATCTACATGTAAATTCTGATGTCCAAGACCGGGTTTTGCAGCCCTGTAGTTTAGGGAGGATAATTTAAAGGATGGGCCTAGTACGGCGGCAATGCCGGCCAGTACCCTGGGATGTGTGTAAAAAATATCAAAAACGTCCCCTTTGTTAACCAGATCGGCCAAGCGATCGGCACCCTCTTCCTTGGGATGCCTTATATATTTGGATTCGGCCAATTCCGATCCGGCAGCCTGACCTTCATTCAGCATTATGGCATCAATCCTGTCGTTTATGGCTTTTACCTGTGCATCCGTCAATAGTTTGCCCAGGGATAAATAACCCTTATTTTCCAAAATTTCAATTTCCTCCTTTGTGAGCATGCTTAAGTATATTAATAAATGATTTCAAGCTAAAAAAGATACGATATAATTGTCTTAAATATTTTTTTTGCCACATTTAACGGGGTTTTCTCCTTGTCCTTGGTAATATAAGGTTGACCCAAACCGAACATAATAATGCCAAGATAGCCAAGCTAAGGGTGTAAAAATCTATCAATTCTGTATTGGGCAACCAGCCAGTTATTTTTTTAATCAAAAAACCAATATAGCTATTTGGTAGATTGTGTTCGCCCAATCGTCCAAGGACCTCATAATGCCAATCGGTTAAAAAGCAATAGCCCCAACCTTTCCAAATCCCCAACAAACCCCAAGACCCAAAGGTTAAAAGCAAGGTGATAAGATTAAGTTTTTGTGTACGTTTTAATATCCATCCAAACAAATTAAAAATAATGAGAACCGTATGAAAAACATAGAAAAAAATATTGGCTATTCTTAAAAATGCATCGTCCATTATGTAGAAGGATTGGTTTTTCTGAAAAGATAGCAATTTTATCCTGCCCTAACGATTTTGTGGAATTCGAGGAAAAGTAGTATGCCAGGGTGTGCTTAAAATATTATTAATCAGTTTATTATAATTAATATTTCGTAACTTTAAAAGAGTGCCATTTCCCCCCTGAATTATTAACCTAATATTTTATGGGTAATTCAGATTCAAAGAGTCAAGACGATTGTTTTCTTCAAAAATTGACTGAAATTATTCGTAATAATTTCGATAACGAACAATTTGGAGTTAAGGAAGCAGCCCGTATCTATGGGGTGAGTCGCTCGCATATGCACAGGCGTTTAAAGAAGCTAACAGGAAAATCCGTTAGTCAGTTTATTCGCGAATTGAGGCTTGAAAAGTCTATGGAGCTGCTCCAAAAAGATATGGCTACGGTTTCTGAAATTGCTTATTCCGTAGGTTTTCACAGCCCCACCTATTTTAATACTTGCTTTAAGGAGTATTTTGGTTTTACTCCTGGGGAAGCCAAAATTCGTGAACACCTGCAGCAAGAACGCCCGAAGTTTGAAAAATCCGGTAATCAAAAGATGAAGTTTACCTTAGCTTCGGTAATTCTCTTTCTAATACTTCTATATGGCTATTTTCAGTATAATAGTCTTTGGACAAAACCTCCAATTGATACTCCCACAACTTCTTCAATGCCTTCCAGCCACAGTACCAAGTCCATTGTGGTATTGCCCCTAAAGAATTGGAGTGGGGACCCCAAATTGGAATACATAAGTGATGGGATGACCGATGCCGTAATCAGCAGAATTTCTGAAATTAGGGAAATGGATAGGGTAGTTCCTTTTACGTCCAGTCTCCAATTTAAGAACAGCGAGAAAAGTTTGCCCGAATTGGCAAAGGCACTTAAAGTGTTTTACATTCTTGAAGGAAACTTTCAAAAACAGGGTAATCTGTTTAAAATAAATCTGCGATTAAATGATGGTCCTTTGAATAAACTACTATGGTCCGGCTCTTATTCTGGAGAATGGAAGGCGAATGAAATATTCGAAATTCAATCGAAGGTTGCAGAAAAGGTTGCCACTATAATGAATGTGAAACTTACTGAAAAGGACTATGATGCCTTTAAAGGCATACCAACAAAAAATGAAGAAGCCTATAATTATTATCTCTTGGCCAAATATCAAAACAATAAATTTAATCAGTCATCATTCAAAAATGCAATACCCTTATATGAAAAGGCCTTGGACTTGGATTCAACTTTTATTGAACCCTATCTTGGCCTGGCCGATATTTATGTTACAGGTGGAGCTGTTTGGGGTATGTATGGTGAGCAGGAAGCATGGAGAAATGCCAAATATTATTTGGAAAAGGCTTCGTTAATTGATGGCGATAATATACAGTTGTCCGATCAATTGCATATTGGTAAATTTTATTTTGATTGGAATTTTGAGGCCGTGGAGCAATATGTAGCAGAAACCTCTGCCCGTTTAGGGGCTGATAATTGGAACGAATATCTCTTTGTTGATTATTACCTTAAGACCGGCAAATATTCATATGCCCTATCGGAATTAAATAAGCTTATTTTGGAAGATCCATCCTATGGGTGGTTATTTGCTATTAGGGCCTCAGTGATATTTTTCGTTTCTTCCAGTGAGGAGGCAAAAGAAGATTTAGAGCAATATGATCCGCTGTTTATGGATGATATGTTCTATCTAAGGGAAGCGGCCAAGTGGTATTATTATTTTGGAGCATACGATGCCTCTAAAGAAAAACTGGAGCAATTGATGAATAATTTTACAGACCGTCCGCCTATTGTAGTTTGGCTTAATGCATTACATTATGAAATGGCCAATAATATAGAGGGTGTTCAAGAAAGTCTCACCACCTTGCAGAAACAATTCAAAGAAGGTTCTTCCGGCAGTCCGGCCTGGTTTATGGCACTTTATTACTGTCATATCCAAAATAGGAAGGAAGTTTTCAATTGGCTTCAAAAATCCTATAAAAGCCACGAGGTAGAAATGACTTGGTTACGCGCCGAACCTTTACTGGCACCCTATCGGCAGGACCCCATGTATTTGGACTTGTATAAGAAAATGAAGTTTCCCGTACCTCCACTTACTATTCCGGATTGAGGCTATTGCGACTACAGGTCTTTTTTTCTTTAAATTCAACATAACTGTAAGGCTTTAACTCATTAGTTAATTACTTCAAAAATAAGTTATAAGTAAAGTGTATATAATTGTTATGTATTGATTAACAACTAATTATATCTTCGGGTTGCAATGAATTAATAACAATTTAAACCACCTTATCATGAAACAATTTGTAACATTATTGATTTTTTTAGGTCTTACATGCTTCGTCTTTGCACAGGAAGAGCATGACGGAATAACCGCTGTAACCTTGGATGCCATAACGGTTTCACCAGTTAATGTAGATTATTTGCAGAAAGTAAATGATGGTAATACTCCGGAAGTGGTCCAGGAATTACAATACAAAGCTGCCAACTTTGATGTAACCTCTTTGAATGAATACGATAAAAAGGACATCCATACTTTCGAAGTTGTATTCAAAGCTAGTAATGGAGACATTATAGCCTCCTATACCTCCGATGGTTCTATTGTAACAGCCTTTGAAAACTTTGAAAATATCGTCTTGCCAATGACAGTAAGGAAAATGGTATTTGACGGCAATGAAGGTTGGAAAATGGAAAAGAACCGGTATATATGTGTATTTTCCGAGGACAATTTGACAAAAAAACAGTACAAGGTTACTTTGACCGATGGAAACCAGAAGAAGAAAATGACCTTCGATTTTGATGAATAACAACTGAAGTACCGTACAGTTTATTACAACCTTATTCCTCCGGTAAGGTTTTTTTATGGTCGTATGTCATCTGAATCCAATTGCTGCATCATTGTAAATTGGGTAATGAAGAACATATGTTGGATAAATTTATTGAAACTACCAAAGAACATGGATTCTACTAATTTCATTATTTTAGCGCTAAAATTTCAAATACATCAGTGAATGAAAAAAGTTTGTTCCATGTTACTATTAACGGTTATGTTTTCCGCATGTAAGGACTCCAGTACCAAGAATAATCCAACCTCCCAAAATTCCATGAATTCCAATAATCCATTGCTCGCTGAAAGTACCTTACCGTATGGCGCACCCGATTTCACCAAAATTAAAAACGATCATTTCAAAGAAGCATTATTGCAAGGAATTGACGAAAAAAGAGAAATCATTAAAAAAATTGTAAGCAGTACTGATCCAGCAACATTTGAAAATACCATACTGGCACTGGAAAAGAGCGGTGTGCTTTTAGATCGGGTTCGAAATGTATTTTTGGCACTTACCGGAGCACATACCAATGATACCCTGCAGGCCGTACAAGAGGAAATGGCGCCTAAATTTTCAGAACTTCGGGATGCCATTTATTTAAACGATAAATTGTTTCAGCATGTAAAAACCATATACAATAAAAAGGAAAGTTTGGATTTGAATGCGGAATCCTTAAAATTATTGGAAACCTATTTTGAAGATTTCGAAATTGCCGGTGCCAACTTATCGGCAGAAGACAAGGAGACCCTGAAAACCTATAATTCGCGCTTGGCTATCCTAAGCAACACCTTTAATAAAACACTATTGGAGGCCAATAATGCCGGAGCTGTAACCTTTACAGATAAGTCCGACCTCGCTGGGCTCTCCGATGCCGATTTGAAATCTTTGGAAAACAAGGATGGGGAAGGCTGGAAAATTACACTTCAAAATACCACACAACAACCTATGTTGCAATCCTTGAAAAAAAGGGAGACAAGGGAGAAGTTGTTTCAGGCTGCTTGGTTGCGTGCCGATGGTACTGCTCAGGACACCAAGTCCATTATTACGGAAATTGCGGAATTAAGAGCGAAAAAAGGGGCCCTGTTGGGCTTTGCCAATTACGCAGAATGGAGCTTGCAGAATACCATGGCCAAAGTGCCGGAAAATGTATTTAAACTCTTTAACGGACTTGTTCCTTCAGCTACGGCCAAGGCGGGACAAGAAGCGATGGAGATTCAAGAAATGATCCGGAAAACGGGAGGGGATTTTACCCTTGCCCCTTGGGATTGGAACCACTACGCCGAAATGGTACGCAAGGCGAAATACGATTTGGATGAAAATCAGATCAAGCCTTATTTTGAGCTGAAGACCGTACTCGAAAAAGGGGTTTTCTATGCTGCCGAGAAATTATATGGAATTACCTATAAGGCCAGAACGGATATCCCAACCTATCACGAAGATGTACTGGTGTATGAGCTTTTTGAGGAGAGCGGAGATCCATTGGGATTATTCTATGGCGATTTCTTTTCCCGCCCAAGTAAACGGGGAGGGGCTTGGATGAGTAATTTTGTAGATCAATCCAAACTTTACAATAAAAAACCTGTGATCTACAATGTTTGTAATTATCCGAAACCTGTAGCGGGTGAGCCGGCCTTGCTTACCTATGATGAGGTAGAGACCATGTTCCATGAATTTGGACATGCGCTCCACGGCTTTTTTGCCGACCAACAATACCCATCATTATCCGGTACCTCGGTGGCGAGGGATTTTGTTGAGTTTCCTTCCCAGTTCAATGAAAACTGGGCCCTGTATCCAGAAATCCTGAAAAACTATGCCCTGCATTACAAAACAGGGGAACAAATTACACAAGAGCTCATAGATAAGATAAAGAAATCGGGCACTTTTAATCAAGGATATAGCCTAACCGAAAATTTGGCGGCCTCCAACTTGGACATGCAATGGCATACTATTGGATCGGACACCAAAATAGAGGATGCTAATGCCTTTGAAAAAGAGGCCTTGCATAAAACGAAATTGGATGTTGTTTCGGCCGTCCCACCACGTTATAGATCTACTTATTTTGCTCATATCTTTGGCAGTGGCTATGCCGCAGGCTATTATTCCTACTTGTGGACAGAAATGCTGCACCATGATGCATACAATTGGTTTGAAACACATGGCGGACTTACTAGGGAAAACGGTCAGCGTTTACGGGATATGATTCTTTCCCGTGGCAATACCATGCCATTGGAAGAAATGTACAAGGATTGGCGCGGCGGGGATCCAAAAATTGAACCCATGCTAAAAGCCAGGGGTCTACAATAAAACATGAAACTTAATACGTTGCAATCGCAAATAGTAAAGGGCCCGGAGAGGGCCCTTTTCTTTGATCTGAATTGGAAAATTGAGTAATCCTTGTACACCTAAATTTAGGACCTAAGAGGCATTAATACTCCGTGAAGTTTCATTAATCGTGTGCATTTCATCGAAAAGAATCAAAAATATTGAGATTGTGGTAGGGTATGGCCCATCTTTGGTTGTTGTTATATATAGCCTTTAAATGTGGGGGTGTATTAATAATTACTAATTATTAAAATTTATAACTATGAAATTTAAATTATTTACAATCGCATTTTTTGTTGTATTTACCGTTTTCATCTCTTGTACGGACAATGATGATAAGAACAGTGATTATGGACGGCTTTCCGTTAATCTAACGGACGCACCTTTTCCCCATGACCTGGTAGCGGAGGCAAACGTGACTATTTTTAAGTTAGAAGCCCGTTACAAAGGGGATATGGATATTAATTCTGAGGTTGGTGACAATTCTGATTCTTCGATGGAAACAGAAGAAAAATCCTCTTTTATGGTATTAATGGAAGATGAAATGGAGGTAAACCTTTTGGATCTTACCAACGGAGTTACTAAAAATTTGGTCGACCTTGAAGTACCGGTTGGTACTTACGACCTTATAAGGGTCTACGTAAAAGGAGTAAATGTAGTACTAACGGATGGCTCCACATTTGATTTAAAAGTACCTAGCGGAGAGCAAAGTGGTATTAAAATTTTCATTAAGCCCGGACTTGTAGTTAATGGTGGACTAAGTGCTGATCTATTGTTGGACTTCGATGTAAGCAAATCCTTTGTAGCCAAAGGCGGAGGAAGTAACTTTGAAAATATAACCGGCTTTAATTTTAAACCAGTCATTAAAGCTTGCAATATGTCCACCGCTGGCACTTTGTCCGGTATGGTTACAACTCTTCAGGAAGAAGTTGCTGTAGGATTGGAAGGGGCACAAGTAGCCGTTTTTGCAGCCGACACTTTGAATACGACTACTTTTACGGATGCTGACGGAAAATATATGGTTATGGGGCTAATGGCCGGAGAATATGATGTTGAGGTAGAATTATCAACCTACTTAAAAGAAACAGTTACTGGCATAGATATAGTTGCCGGTAATAAGACCTCCCAAGATTTTATTTTGGTGGCAGGGGAATAAGAATATTTTATATGAAGTTAATAAGGTGGGTGTAATAGCCCACCTTTTTTTGTAAAAGCTTTAAGATTGGCTAGATTTTCAAGACTAGAGGGGATCTAGTTTATGAAATAATTAGAGATCATTGGTACTCAATTTAAGTAAATACCAGACTTAGGCCTTTAACAAAAAAAAGCCGAACAACTATTGCAAGTTGTTCGGCTTTTATAGCCTAAAGATGATTCTCTAATTAAGAAACGCCAATAGTTTTTCCGCTACCAATTCTGAAGATGCCGGATTTTGTCCTGTAATCAAATTGCCATCCTGCACTGCATATGCCGCCCAATCCGCTTTTTTGGAGAAGATACCGCCATTTGTTTTGAGCATGTCTTCCACTAAAAATGGAACTACATTCGTTAGTTGCACAGCCTCTTCTTCCGAATTTGTAAACCCTGTTACTTTTTTACCCTTTACAAGAGGAGTTCCATCTTCGTTTTTAACACCCTTTAGTGCTGCCGGGGCATGACATACAAAGCCAATAGGTTTTCTCTGCTTATTAAAGGTTTCAATGAGCGATATAGATGTGTTGTCATTCGCTAAATCCCATAAGGGTCCGTGACCTCCAGGATAAAATACCGCGTCGTAATCATTGGGGTCAATTTCTCCCAATACCAGCGTATGCTTTATTTTTTCCTTTGCCACGGCATCATTTTTAAAGCGCTCCGTGTCCTTGGTACTGGCATCGGGAGTATCACTACTGGGGTCTATGGGTGCAGCACCACCTTTTGGTGTAGCCAAGGTAATATCGGCTCCTTTGTCCAATAAGGTATAATATGGATTCGCAAATTCTTCGATCCAAAATCCTGTTTTCTTTCCGGTATCTCCTAATTTATCGTGTGATGTTAGTACAAATAGTATTTTCATTTATTTTTAATTTACTGTTTATGAAATTTGGGAAGTAATCAAAGCCTAGACTTTCACGATCATTTTCCCTTTGTTTTTACCCTCAAACAAATCCAAGAATGCTTGCGGGGTATTTTCAAAACCGTTTACTACGGTTTCGGTATAGTTTAATTTGCCTTCGGCCAACCAAGTGGATAAATGTTTCATAGCCTCGGGAAACTTTTCCGAATAATTGGAAACTATAAAACCTTGCATTAGAGCGCTATTTTTTACCAAAAAGGGCTGAACGCTAATACTTTTTGGGATTTCTGTGTTATTGTACACCGAAATAGCACCACAAATAATCATTCTTGCATATTTGTTGATATTAAATAACACAGCATCGGAAATAGGGCCGCCTACATTGTCAAAATAAATATCTACGCCATCAGGACAAGCAGTTTTAAGGGCAGTTCCCATATCCTCTGTAGTGTTATAGTTAATGGCATGATCAAAGCCGAATTCGGAGGTAAGCATTTCTACTTTTTCATCCGTCCCAGCAATACCAACAACATAGAGCCCTAGTATTTTTCCAATCTGTCCTACTACGCTGCCCACGGCACCTGCAGCACCAGAGACCACTAAGGTTTCCTTGGCCTTGGGTTTACCAATTTGGGTGAGCCCACAATAGGCGGTTAGTCCTGTCATACCCAAGATGCCTAAATATGCACTGAGTGGAGCTCTGTCCTTGTCTACTTTTAATAGTCCTTCACCTTTTGAAATTTGTAGGGTTTTCCAGTCCAACATACCAGAAACAAAATCGCCCTCCTTAAAATTAGCGTTTTTGGAAGCTATAACTTTGGCAACTACCCCAGAAGTTATGGGTTTTCCTACCTCAAAAGGTGGAACGTACGATTTGGCATCACTCATCCTTCCCCTTAAATAGGGGTCAACGGAAATATAGTTCGCCTCCAAAAGTATTTCTCCTTCTTGGATGTTTAGTTCTTTATCCTCCTTTAGAAATTGGAAATCCGATAATGTAGGTTTCCCTTTAGGTCGATTTTTTAATAAAATTGTCTGAATCATAATGTTGTTTTAAGTGTTTTGAGTTCTATTTTTTAATACTGTTCCAGGCCGCTTGATAGGCTTCCTCCAGGTGATCCTGGTTTAATTGAAAAACACCCCGTTGTTGCATTACCATTAAAAAGGAGAGGGGATTTATGGAGTACGCATATAATAGGTAGGGCGACAAAGGCTTTATAATTCCTTCCTTTTTTCCCCTTTCCCATAAGTCCAGTAATGGCTGAAGGTGTTTTAGGCCTTCCTGTCTACTGCTTTCATCGATCATTGGGGTATTGTCGCACTGGGCCAGAAACAAAGCTTCTTCCACTTCCTTCAGTTTAAAATCGGCAATGCGCTTCCAAATTATTTCAAAACCTTTGGATACAGGTATGTCACTAGTGAAGTTTTTAAATACATAAGCGGTATATGCCGCCTTTACTTCTATGTACACTTTGTTTACCAAGTCCTGTTTATTGTCAAAATACAGGTATATAGTGGCGGGTGAGACGTTCGCCATTTTTGCAATCTTGGACATGGGAGTAGCATGGAACCCATTGTTATTGACCAGGTTAATGGTAGCTTTTACCAAGGCATTTCGCTTTTCTATACTTTTTTGGAGTTTTGCCATAATATTCTAAATGCGAATTTATAAGGGTGCTGTTCAACGTTGATAGCAGCATGGGTACAAAGGTAACGCTAAAAATGAATGTTCATTCTTTTTACTGGTACTTTAACAAAAGTTTACAGGTATAAAAAAATCAAATAAAATAGGATAATGTTATTATAAGTTGATTATTTGCACGTGATAGGGGATAGTGGTTTATTTGGGAGGTCTATTATCAACGTAAAATGCAACGTTGATGTGATCTGCCAAAATCGCAGTATTCAACTAGTTTTACACTCTAGGTATGTTATGACATGAGTATTTGGGAAAGGAAGGTTATTTAAAACTTATTATAAATTTATCATAAAGTTAAGTTTGCTAAAATCGATTTTAAAACGTAATATTTACATTTACTGATATTATACTTTGATAACTACAGGCCATTTTGAACGATACTATTAGCACATACAACAAAATTAACTCTGAAGTTGGTATAAAAATAGAACCTTTTGATGCTACTAAAAGGTATACCAAGCCTCACAAACACAACAAGTATCTTGAAATAATTTATTTTGTGAAAGGTAGTGGTTTTCATCATATGGATATGGAAAGCCACAGTATAGAGCCTCCCTTGTTATTTTTGGTTAAAAAGGATGAAGTTCATCATTGGGAGATTACCACAAAACCCAAGGGGTATGTTATCATTATCAAGGAATCGTTTTTGGAAAGAACACTGGACAAATACATTAATACACAGTTGATCAAACTGAACAACTGCCAAAAAATAACGGTTGAAGACGAGGATAAATCCTTAAAGGCTTTGTTTAAGTCTTTGTGTTGGGAGATGAAACAAGCTAATTTAAATCAGGAAGCCGTAGAGGGGGGATTAAAGGCCATATTGTCAAAAATGGTTAAATACGCTTCTTTGCAAGGTGGGGAAAATACGGATAAGACTATTCAATTTGTAAATTTATTGTCCGAGAATTTAAAAAATAATGTCTCGTTCTATGCAGAGACTTTAAATACTACTTCGCAGAACCTCAATGCTATATGTCATAAGGCGTTCAACAAAACGGCATCGGATGTTATTGCAGAACATATAATTATGGAGGTTAAAAGACAATTGGCATATACAAACAAATCAATCAGTGATATTGCCTATGACTTGGAATTTAAGGATACTTCGCATTTTACCAAATATTTTAAACGATATACACTACTTACCCCATTACAATATAGAAAAAACATACTTTAAGTATTAGTACCATTCCTTTTTCAAATACACCATTTTAAATTGGAAGGCTCCTCTATTTTTGTCAAAATTTTAAGTTAAGATTGATATTTATGAATTGTAAGAACTTTTTAATGTTTGTTGTCCTATTGGTGGGCATACAAGTGTCAACAGCCCAAATTTCGGGAAAAATTATAGATGCTACCGATAATTCACCATTGGAATATGCCACCGCAGCCCTCTATAATCAGGCAGATGGTTCCCTGATTACGGGAGTTGTTACCTCTCAAGATGGTTCTTTTATAATAGCTGGGGTAAAACCTGGAACCTATTATATGGAAGCCTCCTTTATGGGGTACGATACCAAAACCATATCCGACATCACCATAGATAAAAAGCAACCCGCCAAAGACCTATCCATAATTGGCCTATCCATAGGAAACCAATTGGACGAAGTTGTCATTCAGGGTGAACGGGCCACAGTTCTTCATAAAATAGATCGCCAGGTATTCGATACCAAAAAATTCCAAAGCAGTCAGGGTGGTAATGCCATTGATGTCGTTAGAAACTTGCCGTCGGTCACTGTTGATGCACAAGGCGGTATCAGTGTAAGGGGCAGTTCTGGATTTGCCGTCCTAATCAACGGAAAACCTACCCAAGGTGATGCCAGTGCCATATTGTCCCAATTACCGGCAAATGCATTGGAAACAGTGGAGTTGATTACTGCGCCTTCGGCCAAATATGATCCGGAGGGTAAAGGAGGTATTTTAAATATTATAACAAAAAAAGGAGCCACCAATGGAGTTTATGCCCAAATTAATGTTCGTGGTGGATTACCTTCCATAGAACCCTATGATACCAAGGTGGCAGCTCAGCGATATGGTATTGATGCAACTTTGAACAAGCGAACCGATAAATGGAACCTGTCCTTCGGAACAAGCTACCAGCGTAATGATAAAACAGGTAGGAGGGAAGGTGAGGTTTTTGTTATCAATCAAGCCGAGGACAAGCAAACTTTTTTGCCTTCCGATGGGGAGAGGAGTTTTGATGATATTAGCTACAATGGGCGTTTTGGAGTAGATTTTACACCTAATGATGCTGATACCTATTCCTTGGGTTTCTATGCGGGAAAGCATACCGTAGATCGTTTGGCCGATATCGATTATTATGACAATCATGCCATTTCTCCTATTGGCAGTGGCAATAGGGACTATACTTTTCAGTATTATAATCATAATTTAAGAACTAGAAAAGGCGATTTTGCCCTGGGCAGTTTTGATTATGCCCATAAATTCAACAATGATGCCAAGTTGTCTACTTCCCTATTGTATGAATATACTTTTTTGGGCGGTCCTACCTATAATGATAATTTGGGACTTACTGATCGTAATATTGTTTATCAGCAGGAGTACAATACCAATGACAACCCACTTAATGGGTATCGGGTAAATGTGGATTACCAATTTAAGCCATTTTCTTTTGGTACCTTGGAAACAGGCTACCAATTTAGGGATATTGATCATACAGGTGAGTTTGTTTATGAGCGCGATGGCGTTCTGGTACCTGAATTTTCCAGTAATATAAGTCTTCAGCGAACCATTCACTCTGGATATACCCAACTTACAGGCGCAAGTAATAAATGGGACTATGCCGGAGGTCTACGATTGGAATCCATGGATAGAACTTATTCAGAGGATTTAAGGACTGCCGATCCCGAGCAAACCTATACATATGATTTTGTTAAGTTATTTCCATCGGCCTCCTTGCAATATACTGTTAACGATGCTACCAAATTGAAGGCGGCCTATAGCAAAAGGGTAGAACGTACAACCACCCTAAAAATGAACAGTTTTGCAGAAAGGGAACACTCAGAGGTTTTTGAACAAGGGGACAATCAATTGAGACCGGAATTCATAGATTTGGTAGAATTGGGAGTCATCAAAAATTTTAAAGGAGGTAATTCGGTCAGTGCCACGGCTTATTTTAGACATGTAGACAATGTAATAAACCGTGTAAACACCTTGGCCTATGAAACCAATGGTGCTGTATTGGACAGTATTATTAATAGAGTTTATTCCAATGTGGGCAAAAGCAATGCTGTTGGACTTGAATTAGGGGCTCAGTTGAAACCAAGCCAAAATTGGAGCAATTATATAGGAGCTAATATTTATTCCTATGATATTGATGGAGCCTTTGTATTTCGGCATAGGGATGGTATTACCAGAAATTACGATGTAAATAGTAGTGCTACCATTTACTCTTTCAATGTAAATTCTACCTATTCTTTCTGGGAAAATGCCTCGTTACAATTTACTTTTAATTATTTGTCCGAAACAAATACGGCCCAAGGAGAGGATTCCAGGTTCTATTCCCCAAATCTTAGCTTCCGAAAGTCGTTTTTTGACGATAAATTAACGGCAACCCTTCAATGGCAGAATATGGATATGGGGTTGTTGGATACCAATGAACAGCGAATTACTACCTATAAAGCCAATGAATTTTACACTACTACCAATTATAGGTATGAGGTAGATATGATATCCATTAATTTGTCCTATACGTTTAATGCCATAAAAAATAAGGCGAAGTTTATAGAAAGTGAGTTTGGAAAAAAAGAATTCTAAATAGGCAGACGTAGTAGTTTTACGCCAGAAAAAGGTTTAGTAAATAATATTTGCTAGACCTTTTTTTGTTCCATTAAATTTGGTCATAAGGAAAGAAATAGGACGAATAGTAGGCAAATTGAATTTCTACTAGGTCCATTTCAGATTATAAGACAAAAAGGGTAGTGTTTATTTGCTACTTTAAAAGTCCGTGACTTTATTAAACAGGAATATTGAGCAATTAGTGTTATTGCCGCAAAAACTGTGTCTATCTTTGTCAAAAATTATTATATGTCAAAGCAGTTTTCTGATTTAGGAATTAACGAACACCTACTTCAAAGTTTAATAGACCAGCAAATATCAGTGCCCACTGATATTCAGAAGAAGGTAATTCCTGTGATTTTGGAGCAAAACAAAGATGTAGTTGGTCTGGCAAAAACAGGAACCGGTAAAACAGCTGCTTTTGGGTTGCCTTTATTACAATTGATAGATACAAATAATAGCAATATACAATTGGTAATATTGGCGCCTACACGGGAACTGGGGCAACAGATTTATGCAAATCTGGTTTCCTTTTCCACCCATAGTCCGTCTATTTCCATTGCTTCCATATGTGGAGGAATCCCTATTAAACCTCAAATTGAACGTTTAAAGAGTATCACCCATATCGTAGTGGCCACACCAGGCCGCCTGGTGGATTTGGTGAATAGGAAGGCCATCAATATTAAAGATATCAAGTATTTGGTTTTGGATGAGGCCGATGAAATGGTAACTGCTTTAAAGGCGGACCTGGATAATATTATTTCAGAAATTCCTAAAACCAGAAGAACATTATTGTTTACCGCCACCATGCCGGGAGCCTTAAAACAATTGATCCAGAATTATATGTCCAAACATGTGGTTCAGATAGAAGCGGACATGGTTACCGTAGGGCATCAGGGCATAGAGCATAGGTATGTTGTAGTGGAACCCATAGAGAAATTGGAAGTTCTGCTACACTTTTTAAAGTCCAGGGAAGGCGAAAGGGGAATTATTTTTTGCAAGACGAAAGCGGCGGTCAATAAATTGGGGAAAAATTTGGCCATCAATAAATTCCGATCAGGAGCCATCCACGGCAGTTTAACCCAAGGAATTAGAGATCGGGTGATGGGACAATTTAGAGAAGGTAATATAGATGTCATGGTAGCAACCGATTTGGCTGCCCGTGGTATCGATGTTAAGGAGATATCCTATGTGGTAAACTATCATTTACCGGACACCTATGATACCTATGTCCATAGAAGTGGACGTACCGCTAGGGCAGGGGCAGCAGGATTTTCATTAAGTGTTATCCAAAAAGAGGAAGTGGAGGATATTGCCGATTTTGAAAAGGAGTTGGGTATAGATTTTAAGGAATTTAAAAAGGCGGATGCCCAAAGTATTGAAGAAAACAATGCCTTGATATGGGCTAACAAAATATTCAAGACCAAGCCCAACCGAAATATTTCCCAAGAGTTTAGGGAAGAAATAAGAACAGTTTTCCATCATTTGACAAAAGAGGAACTTATAGATAAGATATTGGCGAATTACTTGGCGCAATCTACGGGTCACGGTCCAAAAGTAGAAGCGCCCAAAAAGAAAAAAAATAAATAATAGCCATGGCAAATAATATTAAAGACCAGGAGGATGTTTTAGCAAAACTAAATATCCAGCAGTTGAATCCCATGCAGGAGGAAGCTATTGCTGTAATTGGAAAATCCACCAACACTATTATTCTGTCACCAACGGGTACGGGTAAAACTTTGGCGTTCCTATTACCATTGATCGAAACTCTAGATCCCAATATTGATGAAGTACAGGCACTGATATTGGTACCTACGCGTGAATTGGCTATACAAATTGAACAAGTGGTTAGAAATATGGGGACTGGTTATAAGGTAAATGCCGTTTATGGCGGACGCCCTATGTCCAAGGATAAGATTGAAATTAAACATAATCCTTCTATTTTAATAGGGACGCCAGGGCGTATTTTGGATCATTTTGATAGTGACCGGTTCTCAAAGGAAAGTATTAAAACCTTGGTGCTGGATGAGTTCGACAAGTCTCTGGAAATAGGTTTTGAGGAGGAAATGGCAGGAATTCTAAGTGAATTGCCCAATATTAAAAAAAGGATCTTGACTTCCGCTACCCAGGGAGTTGAGATTCCAAGTTTTGTAAAATTGGACCAGCCAGTACTTATCGATTATTTAGAGGAAGAAGTTGGTTCAAAATTAGCAATTAAGATCGTGTTATCGCCTGCCAAGGATAAATTACCAAGGCTATTGGAGCTGTTGCAACACTTGGGAAATCAGCCGGGAATCATTTTCTGTAATTTCAGGGATAGTATAGAGGAAGTGAGTTCTTTATTGGAGAAAAATAAAATAGGGCACACTTGCTTTTCCGGAGGAATGGAACAGAAGGATAGGGAGCGTTCCCTTATCAAATTCAGAAACGGAACCAGTCAAATTTTAATTGCCACGGATTTGGCGGCAAGGGGAATAGATATCCCGGAGTTAAAATATATAATTCATTACGAGCTTCCACATTCTTCGGAGGAGTTTACCCATAGAAATGGCAGAACGGCAAGGGTAAATGCCAAAGGCACCGCCTATGTATTAAAATGGGAAAAGGAGCAATTGCCTGAGTTTATAAAGGATACTGGCGATATGGATATCTCCAAAAAAGCGGCACCTATGAAACAGTTTTGGGAAACCTTGTTTATTTCAGGAGGAAGAAAGGACAAAATTTCCAAGGGTGATATTGCTGGGCTGTTTTTTAAACAGGGAAATGTCAACAAGGACCAATTGGGTGAGATAGAATTAAAACAGGACTGCGCCTTTGTTGCGGTTCCTTTGTCGATTGCCGATCAATTGGTGGATAAATTGAACAATTCACGTTTAAAAAAGAAAAAAGTTCGCATTACGATTCTCTAATTTTTTGGAGTAAAAACTAAATATTTATCCGTTGGAATATATTAAAAATGAAAGAAGATCTAAAAGGGAATAAAGCTGCGATCACTCCAGAGGAGATTGATAATTGTATTGCACTCTTGCAGCAATTAGTGGACCACACAGATCAGATATTTGATATTCCAAAAGAAAAAAGAACCGCTTTAATAAAAGTATCGGGCCAATTTTCCAGACCCAATAGGGAAGAATTTTCCAGAAGAAAAAAGGACGGTAAGAAAAGTGCCCTTCGTAAAAAAGAAGCAAGGGATAAAAAGGCTCGGAAGGAAACAGGTATTAGAAATGCACGCGAGGCCCACATATTTGTTGCCCCTAAACTTATGCCTTCTGCAGAATTGGTCAATCATAAAAAACAGGAACTGGAGGTATCAAGAAACTGTTATGTTTGTAAAACGGAGTTTAGCGAATTACATCATTTTTATGATACCATGTGTATAAAATGTGGTGATTTTAACTATGCCAAGCGTTTTCAAACAGCCGATGTAAAAGGGCAAGTTGCCGTTGTAACTGGCTCCAGATTAAAAATTGGATATCATATTACTTTAATGTTATTACGCGGTGGGGCTACTGTGATCGCTACTACCCGGTTCCCTGTTGATTCGGCATTGCGCTTTTCCAAAGAGGATGATTTTATGGAATGGGGGCATCGATTAAAAATACACGGTCTGGATTTACGTCATATTCCAAGTGTGGAAATATTTTGTAATTATATAGAGCGGCAATATGACCGATTGGATATTCTTATAAATAATGCAGCGCAGACCGTTAGGCGGCCCGCTGGCTTTTACCATCATCTGATGTCCAAAGAAGAAAGCCCCATAACATTACTTCCTCCAGATGCACAAAAAGTTTTGAGCGATCATACAGGTTGTTTACAGGAATTAAAAGAATTAACCTCAGGAGCATCTCCCAATCAGAATATGCCGGTTACCTGGCATGGACCGGAAGCGGGAATCGGAATAAGGGCTTCGGCCAAATTATCGCAAATTCCCTATAGTTTTGACAATGTCTTGGTGGCAAAAGAGGTATTTCCCACGGGGGAATTGGATGCCGATCTTCAACAGGTAGATTTACGTAAAACAAATAGTTGGCGACTTAAACTGGGAGAAATTGAAACTACTGAAATGTTGGAAGTACAATTGGTAAATGCCGTTGCCCCTTTTGTATTGTGCAACCGTTTGGCAGAATTAATGAAGAAGGAGAATACAGGACAAAAACATATCATTAATGTTTCGGCAATGGAAGGGAAATTTCATCGTTCTTTTAAGGAATCACGCCACCCACATACCAATATGGCCAAGGCCGCTTTAAATATGCTTACCCATACCGCTTCAGGGGAATTGGCCAAAGCAGGAATATTTATGAATGCCGTGGATACTGGATGGGTTACTGATGAAGACCCCGCTGAACTCTCTAAAATGAAAAAGGAAGTCTATGATTTTCAACCGCCTTTGGATATTGTGGATGGTGCTGCCAGGGTTATGGATCCGTTAATAGACGGAATAAATACCGGGAAACATTGGTCTGGTAAATTCCTGAAGGATTACTTTCCAATTGATTGGTAATTGTATCTGGTCAAATTATAACTTGAATTTACTTCGATCTGAAAAAAAACAGACCAATTCACGGGAATACAAATTCTATTTTACACAACTAACTTTTTTTATCTTCGTGCTTATGAATTCAATTGATATAAGAACGGTTGATGTTGTTCAATATATAAAACCTTTACGTGAAGGTGGTTCCTTGCCGGCGATTGTAAAAGCCGACGATGGATTTTTATATGTTTTAAAATTCAGAGGGGCAGGTCAAGGAAAAAAGGCATTAATAGCGGAACTAATTGGAGGCGAGTTGGCCCGGGCCATAGGACTTAAGGTACCTGAATTAGTGTTTATGAATCTAGATGATTCATTTAGCAAGACAGAACCGGATGAGGAAGTTCAGGATTTACTTAAATTTAGTGTAGGTCTCAACCTAGGCTTGCATTTTTTGTCCAGTGCCATAACTTATGATCCATTGGTTTCCAAGGTAGATGCTTTGATCGCATCTAAAGTTGTACTGCTGGATAGCATTATGAGTAATATTGACAGGACGGCAAAAAACACCAACTTATTGCAATGGAACAATGAATTGTGGGTAATTGATAATGGTGCAAGTTTTTATTTTCACCATAACTGGGAAACTTGGAAAAATCATCTTACAAGAACCTTTCCGCTAATAAAAGACCATGTGCTTTTAGAGTTTGCCACTGAGTTGGATGAGGCGGCATTGGTAATTAAAAGTTCACTTAATACTGATAAAATTGCTGAAATCATTGCGTTAATACCTGAGGAATGGTTGTTGGACGAGGCCGATGATTTAAATCCTGATGAAATTAGAGCGGCCTATATCGAATATATAAATGCCAAACTTGCCATGATCGATACATTAGTTAAAGAGTCTGAAAATGCAAGATAAGGACAAATACGAATACGCAATTATTAGACTTGTTCCTAAAGTGGAGCGTGCCGAGTTCTTTAATATTGGGGTAATACTTTTTTCAAGACGGAAGAAATTTTTGGAAGTAAAATATTTAGTAGACCCCAAAAAATTGAAATGTTTCACAAACGAAATTGATATTAATGCTATAGATGAATATTTAAAGGCTTGGACATTGGTATGTAAGGGAGCACCTTCTGGAGGAACTATCGGCAAACTGGATTTACCTGATAGGTTCCGTTGGTTAACTGCCTCCAGGAGTACTATGATTCAGAGTTCGGAAACTCATTCGGGCCTATGCCAAGATCCAAAAAAAGAATTGGAAAATCTATTCGAAAGCTACGTTTTATAGTAGGAACGATGGCGTAGAGTAGGGTATACATGAATTTAATGATTAATTGTTGATCTTAAAACAGGGAGTTCATATTCGAGAATTGAAGTTTATTTATTCCACCACGAGCTTATATATGACCTTAGGGGTTAATCCGTAGAAAAGGTATAAAGGTCAGGCTTATAGCAGGATACAGTGTTTTTAAATGGGCAATTGTTTAAGTAAAAACACCCAGTTTTATGTTTCTAAAAATATTGTTAGTAAATATAAATGAAGTAAATAGCTGTTTTTTAAATTATTAGCGCCATCTTTGCAGGATAATATTATAATAAATTTAATTACATTACGATGAGTAGTAAAGGAACAGTAAAATTTTTCAACGACACAAAAGGTTTTGGTTTTATCACTGAAGAAGGTGTTGAAAAGGATCATTTTGTACACATTTCAGGTTTAATTGATGAAATTCGCGAAGGCGATGAAGTATCTTTTGACCTAAAAGAAGGTAACAAAGGATTAAACGCAGTAAACGTACAAGTTATATAATATATACTTCCATGTTTAATGAAAAAGCCCATCAAATCTGATGGGCTTTTTTTTGTTTGTTAAATACATCGGGTTGTAAGAAATTAGACGTAGTTTCGCGCCCTGTAAAATTATTATTATGAAGCGCATAAACGAATACAAGAAATTATTTGGAATAGAAAGGGAGATCGATCTAAAGGTACTTAAGAAAAGTTACCGCGACTTGGTAAAGGAATGGCATCCGGATAAATTTCAAGAAGGGGACAGTAAGCGTGAAGAGGCAGAAGTGAACAGTAGAAAGATTATAGACGGCTACCATTTTTTGGTGAGTATAGCTCCTGAAACCAAAGCTGCAAACTTGGAGGCCTATACGGAAACAATAACCAATTCCGGTATAGCCGATTATCATCACAAAGGCCTTTTATTGGAAATTACCTTTATGGATGGGTCTACTTATGAGTACTTTGGCGTTACCAAACAGGTTTATATAAAGATGGTCAATTCCAATACGGTGAATCGTTTTGCAAAGCGCATGATCTACCCTAAATATACGTATAGACAATCCAAAAAACAGCTGCAAGAAGCATAGTGCGTTAAGATAATTATTTGGCCAGTTGAGCCATTTGAATTGTTTTGCTGTAGGACGTAAAAAGTAAAGGCCCATTGGGCTTTTTCTTTTTTAAGGCGGTGTTGAAACGTTGGTTTGCGCTTTAACTATTATACTAATCAAAACAAACCTACTTTGGAAATTTAATTCCAAAGGACTATTCCTTGCTTAAAACAGTATGGGCTAATAAAAAATCTAATACAATTCGGTATTTATATGCCCTCCAAGAGTACTTCGGCAACAACAATTCCGATTGATAACAGAAATAAGATCAAGGCGGGCAAGGACTTAATATTTGGATCATCGGCCTTAAAATGCATGGCAATAGCACCTAACATGAATATTCCCATGGCACCTGCGGCAGGGGTACTCAGATCCTTTATCCAAATAGATACCAATAATAATACCGCAAGAGTAACCTTAATGGTGCCTACTGTATACATAATTGCAGGCGAAAGGCGATAAGTTTCAAATTCTTCCTTCATGGATTTGGAATCACCTCCTCGCCATGGAGTGGGTTTGTTGAAGCGAATAAACCATACATTTATAATGCTTATAAAAATAATGATCTTGGCCGCAATCATGAAGTAAGAAATAAGCATAGGTCTTTGGTTAATTTAAAATTGGTCAAGGTTTTTCATTCCTAATATAGGAATTATCCCATTGAATTTCCACTAAGTATTAAATTATTGATTCTATTTTTAAGTTGCCTTATCAATTGTTTTAGCAGTGATACGTTAAATAACAAAATTTTGTATAAACGAATATTTATTCGATTTTAAATTATATATTTGCGGCGTGAGGGTAAAAGATGAAACAAAACAATTGGCGATTGTAGAAAACACATTGGATGTTGTTTTTGAAAGGGGATTTGCCGGAATAAAGATGGCGGACCTGGCCAATCGCGTTGGTCTTTCGGTATCTACACTCTATGTATATTACAAGAATAAAGAAGATTTAATTGTATCTATTGCCATAGAGCTTATAGAAAGGGAAACCCAGAGAAGCGAACAGGAAATAACGGAGGATTTGCCCTATAAACTAAAACTAAAAATGTTATGGTTATTTTGGATCAATTTCAGTATTAACCATAAAAGGGAAATGAGCTTTTTAGAGCAGTTGAAAAAATCGCCTTATTACGAAAAAGTACCCATATCCGTAAAGGAGACTAAAAGTAAAATGGCAATGAACCTTATTGAACTGGGGAAAAAGGAAGGCCTGCTCAAGAATGTAGACAATAACATACTAATGGGCATAATTGGAGCCTTAATGGGGGAAACCGTAAAATTAATTATGGATGGAAAAATGGAATTGAACCAGAAAAATATCGACTTTATGTTCTCTATGGTTTGGGATGCCATTAAAAGCTAGTTTTTTTTGAATCAAAACAGAATAAATATTCGATAATAAGTGTATCAAATGCGGCATTCGCGGCGAAAAGTAATTGTCCATTGAAAAAAATAATAAAGAAAATGAGTATAGTAATTGGAAGTGGATTTCTATTAGTGGTAGTAATAGGGGTTCTGTTTTTGTATTTAAGCCCCGAGTTTGGAGGTGCTCCTACCATGGAGCAGAAAAGGATCTATATTAAATCGCCCAACTATAAGGATGGTAAGTTCATCAATAAGGAACACGTAAAACTTGATATGAGTATGCGCGATATGGGAAAAAGTCTGGCAGGCTACTTTGGAGCCTCAACCCATACCAAGCCCGGTCGGAATATTCCCGTGGAGAAGTTGGATTCCATAGATATAGTTAATTACAAAGACAGTACACGTCTTATCTGGTTTGGTCATTCGGCTTTTCTGTTGCAAATGAACAACATAACAATTTTGATCGATCCCATGTTCGGTAAGGTGCCTGCACCACATCCCATGTTGGGTAGTAATAGATTTAGTAGGGAACTACCGATTGCTGTAGAAAAACTTCCGGTAATAGATGCCGTGATTATTTCCCATGATCATTATGATCATTTGGACTACGGTTCCATACAGAAATTAAAAGAGAAGGTGAATATGTTTTATACTCCTTTAGGGGTAGGGGCACACCTGCAAAAATGGGGAGTGGAAAAAGAGCGTATTGTGGAGTTGGATTGGTGGCAGGAAGTAACCCACGAGGGATTGGTTTTCAGATGTACCCCGGCCCAGCATTTTTCAGGAAGGGGATTTACCGATAGGGCAAACACTTTATGGAGTTCTTGGATAGTACAATCGGAAACCGATAATATTTTCTTTAGCGGAGACAGTGGCTATGGCCCGCATTTTAAGGAAATAGGAAACAAATACGGACCTTTCGATTTTGCGATGATAGAATGCGGACAGTACAATGAGATGTGGCCCGATATTCATATGTTTCCAGAGGAGACGGCCCAGGCAGGATTGGATGTGAGGGCAAAACAAATAATGCCAATTCACTGGGGGGCCTTTAAGTTGGCAATGCATCCTTGGACAGAACCTGTAGAACGGGTTACCAACAGGGCAAAGGAACTAAATTTGAATGTGTTGACTCCAAGAATTGGCGAACCTATCAACCTTGATCGATTGGAAGAATCAACCTCCGAGTGGTGGAAATAACCCTGAAATAGCTTATGATAACAATTTTTAAGACTAATATAAATGAAGAACAAGAGTCAAGGGTCAGACAGTTTTTAAATCTGTTCAAGGAGATATTAAAAGTAGATTTTGATTTTGAGGATTCCGATAATATACTACGTATTGAAACTGTTGGAGATATTGCAACGCATGTGGAAGTAGTATTAAATTCCAACGGTTATTTCTGCAAAGAGCTGATTTAGGGGCGTGGTTTACCATTGATAAGTTCTTTTTGTGCCCAGCCTATAAATGGGCCATATATTATATAATAAATATTACTTTTGCAGCATCTTTTATTATAACAATATGAAGAAATATAAGATTGCAGTAGTACAGTTAAACCTCAATGATGTTGCCGAAAACAATTTAAAAAAGTGCATCACCTGGGTTAAAAAAGCAGCTGAGCAAGGGGCAGAGGTTATTTGTCTCCCTGAACTATACAGTAGCCATTATTTTTGCCAAAGTGAGGATACGGACAATTTTGCCTTGGCAGAGCCATTGTACGGTACCTCCTTTAAAGCCTTTAGTGCTTTGGCCAAGGAGCTGGGGGTGGTAATTATTGTACCATTCTTTGAAAAGCGAATGGCCGGTATTTATCACAACAGCGCGTATATCATTGATACCGACGGTACGGAAGCCGGACTATATAGAAAAATGCACATTCCGGACGATCCACATTTTTATGAAAAATTCTATTTTACCCCTGGGGATCTGGGCTTTAAGAACAATCCCACCAAAAAAGGTAATATAGGCACCCTAATATGTTGGGACCAATGGTATCCTGAAGCGGCTAGACTTACTGCGCTTAAAGGTGCTGAAGTCTTATTTTACCCAACTGCCATTGGCTGGCATCCCCAAGAAAAGGAAGAATATGGGGAAAAGCAATATAATGCTTGGATGAATGTAATGAAAGGTCACGCCGTGGCCAACGGGATATTTGTGGCTGCTGCCAATAGAATTGGCTTGGAGCAATACCTCCCCAATACAGCCGGTATTGAGTTTTGGGGAAAGTCATTTATTGCAGGCCCGCAAGGTGAAATTTTGGCCGAGGCCTCCCATGATAAGGAAGAGATCCTGATAGCAGAAGTGGATCTGGATCTACAGGAAAATGTACGTCAGAATTGGCCGTTTTTTAGGGATCGTCGTATAGATGCCTTTGCCGATATCACCAAAAGAGCTTTGGACTAAATGAGAAGGTTTCCTGCAGAATGGGAAAAACAGGAGGGCATTTTGCTCTGTTTTCCCCATAACGGTAACGATTGGCCAGGTAAGTACGGGGCCATACAATGGGCCTTTGTAGAATTTATTAAGAAGGTAACATCCTATGAACAGGTTTTTTTGGTAGTGGACAGTGCCCAACACCGGGAAAAGGTTACGGAAATGTTGGAAATGGCCACCGTGAATCTTAAAAGGATAACTTTTATAGTTCAGAAAACCAACCGTAGTTGGATGCGGGATTCCGGGCCCATTATTGTTAAAAATGGCAAGAACCGGGAAGCCTTAAACTTTAATTTTAATGGTTGGGCCAAATATTCCAATTATAAACTGGATAGAAAGGTGCCCATGGCCATTTCGGAAATCTTGGAAGTACCTTTGACACAAGTGGTTTACAATGGAAAACCCGTTGTTTTGGAAGGTGGGGCGTTGGAAGTGAATGGTAAGGGAACCTTGATTACTTCAGAGGAGTGTCTTTTACATCCAACAATACAGATAAGAAATGCCAACTTTACCAAAACGGATTATGAAGCTATCTTTAAGGAATACCTGGGTATAACCAATACCATTTGGGTGGGAGATGGCATTACAGGAGACGACACCCATGGTCATATTGACGATTTGTGCAGATTTGTGGATGCTGAAACTATAGTAACGGTAGTGGAGTCCAACCCGAAGCACAAAAATTATAAGGCCCTTCAAGATAATTTACAGCGCCTAAAAGAGGCTAAGTTGGAAAATGGTCAATCGCCAAAAATCGTAGCCCTTCCTATGCCAAAGGATATAGTTTTTGAGGGTTTGACCCTGCCCGCCAGTTATGCCAATTTTTTGATTCTTAACAACTGTGTGTTGGTTCCTACATTCAATGATGCTGCAGATAGAATTGCGTTAAATACTTTGGCCACCTGCTTTCCGGATAGGGAAGTCATAGGTATTAGTGCCATTGATTTAATATGGGGTTTTGGGACGCTGCATTGTTTGAGCCAGCAAATCCCGGTCTAGTTTTATTGGCTATTAATAGGTTCCTACTTTGTTCCTCCAGACATTTCATTACTAGACCATGCCTATCTTCCAATAGGTAGGTTCAATCTGCGCTCTATATTTTGGATGGCTACAAGTTGCCCTAGCAAAAAGTTTTTGTATTCTATTTTACATATTGGTGTGCATTGCTTTTGACATGAAAGCAATAGTATATTCTTACGACCAACAAAGAGAAGAAAATGCTAATTACGGGTATTGTGGAGCAATCTATGTACGTATAAAAAGTATTTGAAAAACAAGGAGCGGTTTATGAAATTTATAGGGCATACGGATGAGTATCTTTTTTTAAAAACTATTGATAACCATAGTTGTGATATATTAAAAGAGCAAATTGAAAGTAGCCTCACTATTTTGTGGTTTCAATCCGATACCAATATTCTTGTTATAGATGGAAAGGAAGAAGTGTTTTCTAAAAACCAAATCATTTTTTTAACGGAGTTCCATCAAATTGTTCCCAAGAAAATTGGAGAAATTAGATTTTTAAGGTTTAATAGACCTTTTTACTGTATTCTTGATCATGACAGCGAGGTAGGATGTAAGGGTATCCTGTTCTTTGGCGCTTCCCAACTCCCGGTTATAACCCTTGCCCAGGAGGATCATGAAAAATTTGATACGCTTTGGAAAATGTTCACAATAGAAATGGAATCCAATGATAATTTGCAGATAGATATGTTGCAAATGATGCTTAAGCGTTACTTGATATTGTGCGCCAGACGTTATAAAAATCAGGAAAACTATCCCGCAGAGCGTAATGAAACCGATCTTGTTAGGGAATTTAATTTTCTAGTTGAGCAGCATTTTAGATACAAACATAGTGTTGCGGAATATGCCGAATTGCTGCATAAGTCTCCAAAAACCATATCCAATGTTTTTTCAAAAATGGATTCGAAATCGCCCTTGAAATATATCCATGACCGGATAGCTTTAGAAGCCAGGCGGATGCTGTACTATACAGATAGGCCCGTCAAGGAAATCGCCTACGAACTTGGATTTGATGACATCCAGGCTTTTAGTCGATTTTTTAAGAAACAAGAGGGTATTTCCCCTTCGGAATATAAAGAAAAAGGGGATTTGGGAACAATTGCCAATTCTTCGGGAATTACTACCTAACAAAACCCATCTTCCAGGTCGCATCTTTGCATTGTTAAAATTAAGTACAACAATTAAAATACAATACAATGGAAAGATTTCAAGTACCAATTAGAGAAGAAGTATCAACGAACAATCAAGCAATTTTCGACAATCTGAAAAAGGCAGTAGGATTCGTCCCTAATTTGTATGCCTATTATGCAAAGAATGAGACGGCATTGGGCGATTACCTAGCATTGCAGAATCGTAAAACTACCTTAAAGGCAAAGGAAAAAGAAGTTATTAATCTAGTGGTGAGTCAGTTCAATGGATGTAACTACTGTTTATCTGCCCATACACAAATTGGTAAAATGAACGGGTTTACCGAAGATCAAATTTTAGAGATTAGGACGGGTGCTGCAAGTTTTGACACGAAACTGGATGCTTTGGCGAAGTTTGTATTGTCTACAGTTCAGAATAACGGAAAGGCCTCTGAAAAAGTGAAGGAAGAACTTTTTGGTGCCGGTTATACCGAGGCCAATATGATCGATGTGGTTATAGTTATTGGAGACAAGACGATTAGTAATCTAATTCACAATTTGGCGAATTTTAAAATAGATTTCCCTTTAGCGGAAGAACTCCAGACAGCAGATATATAAATCAGTATTAGTAAATAAACACCCTTGGGTGTCAATAAATCCAATGGGTCAAAAATAAGAAACAAAATGAGTACAAAAATAAACATCAAGAATTTACCGGTAGGCTACCAGTCAGTCATAAGCAATGGAAAACACGCTATACTTGGGGACGAGCCCATCCCTTCCAAAGGTACCGATTTAGGGTTTTCCCCAGTGGAATTGGTATTGGCAGGAATCTCCATGTGTAAAGTGGCCACAATAAGAAATGTTGCCAGAAGAAAAGGCTGGGAAATAGGGGAGGTGGATGCCCAATTGGAACAAACGGCAGTGCGCCAGCCCAATGGCAGCTTTAAAACCATAGTGGAATCCAACATCCAAATTCAGGGAAATCTCACCGAGGAGCAAAGGGAGCTATTGGTCCGTGAGGCGGACAATTGTTATGTTACCAGACTGGTCAGGGGAGAATGGGAATTTCAGGAATCAGCACAATTGGAGCCTGTGGAGGTATAGATTAATAATCCATTATATTTTCAATTAAATTAGCCCCGGTGTTTACATCGGGGTTACTTTTTTAATATCCCACAATACATTCCAGTCTTAAAGGTCGTATATATAGATTTTATTAAGAATCAATGAAAAAGAGTAATTAATTTGGTAGAACAATTGTACTGATTAACTTAGAGCTTAAATAATATGTAATTTATCATGAAAAGATTCAAGGCTCTCGACGTCTTCCGCGGATTGACTATTTGTTTAATGATAATCGTTAATACTCCAGGGGATTGGGACCTTACCTTCGCCCCGTTATTACATGCAAAATGGAATGGTTTTACTCCGACCGACTTGGTTTTTCCTTCTTTTCTTTTTGCGGTAGGAAATGCTTTTGCATTCGTTAAGACCAGATGGGCCGACAAACCCCTGTCCGAAGTTTTTCAGAAAATTATAAAAAGGACCTTAATTATCTTTTTATTGGGATATCTAATGTATTGGTTTCCTTTTGTGTCATGGACAGACTCCGGGGACCTGGCCTTGGTTCCATTTAGTGAAACGCGGATATTGGGAGTGTTACAGCGAATAGCAATTTGTTATTTTATTGGAGCAACCATGATTTATTTCCTTACCAACCGCCAGCTTATTATCGCCTCTGCAATTATCCTCCTTGGCTATTGGGGGTTGCTCAGTGCCTTTGGCGACTATACCTTAGAAGGCAACCTGGTGAGAACCCTTGACAGGTTAATTCTTGGTGACAGTCACCTTTATGGGGGTGATGGACTTCCGTTCGATCCAGAAGGGCTGTTAAGTACGTTGCCGGCTATCTGTAATGTAATAGCAGGGTATCTAGTTGGAAAGTTTGTTATTCAAGGGGGTATTTCTTATGAAAAATTGGCCAAAATGTTCATGATAGCTGCAGGGTTATTGGCCGTTGCGTATTTTTGGAATTTAAGCTTTCCTGTCAACAAGAAGTTATGGACAAGTTCGTTTGTGATTCTTACCATTGGCCTCGACATAGTTGTGTTGTCCATTCTTATTTATGCTATAGAATTTCTTAAAAAGCCGATAAACTTTAATTTCTTCGAAGTCTTTGGAAAGAACTCGCTCTTCATTTACCTACTCTCGGAATATTTGGCCATTACTTTGCTTTTTGTCCGCGTTAATGAAAATCAAAGTTTGTACAATTATATCTACGAAAAGGGATTCAGTTGGTTCGGACCTTATTACGGGTCTTTCGTCTTCGCCTTGGTCTTTATGATGTTATGTTGGTTGATAGGTCTTTGGTTGGACAAAAAGAAGATTTACATTAAGGTCTAATCCCTACCTTGTATTTGAACAAGGGAAGTTGTATGGCAACTTGCAAAATCAACCTTAAGAAAGAAATTAAAATTAAGAGGCTTCCTTAAAGGACCGGTCTAGCGTAGTATAGGTTTGTCATGTTTAGCGCAGTGGAGGTATGTCAGGTCGAGCGCAGTCGAGACCTTATCCTTATTACCGTTTTGAAAAACACGGATTTCCCGACTGTTCTCTAGGGGATATGATATAAATATTTTAATTGATTGATTTAAAGCAGGATATGAATATATAGTTAATTTATGTCAACTAAAGATAAATGAGAAATATTAAATTTTAATAATATCCGTAGGGGTTTCCACTAAAATGGTCATTTTACCGCGGATGGCAATGGGTTGCTTCATAATCTCAGGGTTGTGCCTAATCATTTTTATCCAATCGTCTGTAGAAAATTCGTGGGGATCAAAATGGGCTTTATAAGATGGATGTTCTTGGTTCACCAAATCCTTTACCTCAATACCTAACCTATCCGCCAATTCAGCAATTTGGGTCCCTGTTAAAGGGACTTTAAGGATGTCAATTTCAAATATCGGCAATCCTTCAGCTTTGGCATAGGCCAAGGTTTGCTTGGCTCTTGTGGATTTGGAACTGTAATATAGTGTTATCTGTCTTTCCGAGGTAGCTATTTCTCCCATAGGTTTATTTTAAAATTGTCTTACCCATTTTTTGTATGGGTCTCTAAATGATGTTTTATCAATTGCTTTAAACTCTCCAAATATTCTTTTAAATCTTCCTTGTTTACATGGGGGTGACTTTTTGCAGGAATAGTCAAAGGATTTTCATCCAAAGAACGATATAGCTCAGGATAATTGGTTTCAATATCGGAAGTGAGCTGCGAAATTTCGCCTAATACTTTTCTTAAATCATTCATGGTGAAAAATGTATTGATTGATACTATAAATATAAAGAAGTTTTTAGTTTTAAACCCTGATGACGGTCATGTAAATCATAATTCCTCCTCAGAAAAACTTCATGGAATAGGAAGCCGACTCAATAATAAAAAAAACTGATATGGATTACGACCTATGTCCTGTTCTCGACGAACCAAAGTCCTGTTCTTTTATTTTTAAAGTAATTAAAGGCTTATTGTACCTCCATATTGGGTTAATTTTTTGAAACCATCTCTATTTGGAACAATTCAATTATATTTATGAATCTAGAAGCTTTACTTGTGCAAAAGCACATTTATAGGTTTTTAAAAATGTCACTGCTATGTACAGTTGGTAGGGTACTACTAAACTTAAGGGCCAATAAAAAGAAAAATAATAATGAAAGCAATAGGATTTAAACAATCATTACCCATTACGGAAAAGAATAGTTTTATAGCCTTTGAAACTGAGAAACCAACCCCAACGGGATATGATTTGTTGGTTAAAATATGGGCTATATCCGTCAACCCGGTCGACTTTAAAATTAGACAAAATGCCGCAAAGGATATGGTGTTGGACACTCCTAAAATTATTGGATGGGATGCGGTAGGAATCGTGGAGGCCGTAGGTGATAAAACTTCAAAGTATAAGGTAGGGGACGAGGTATATTATGCCGGAGACATTACCAGAAGTGGTTGCAATGCCGAATATCAGCTAATAGATGAACGGATTGTTGGGCACAAACCTAAAAATTTGAGTGTACCCGAGGCAGCGGCCATGCCCTTGACAAGCTTAACCGCCTACGAAGCGCTGTTCGACCGTATTAGGATCGACCCGGAAAAAGACAGGGGTAAAACGGTTCTGGTCATAGCGGGTGCCGGCGGGGTAGGCTCCATCGCCATTCAATTGGCCAAGAAATTGTGTAACCTTACGGTTATCGCCACGGCTTCCAGGGAGGATTCCATAACCTGGTGCAAAGATTTGGGAGCGGATCATGTAGTGAATCACTACAATTTAAAAGAGGAATTGGAGAAGATTGGTCATAGTCAGGTCAACTATATTTTGGATTTCGTGGATTTGGAGGGCTATTGGGAATTGGCGACCGATATAATTAAACCCCAGGGACACATTGTTTCCATTACTGGTAGCAGTAAACCCTTAAATCTAAATTTATTAAAAAATAAGAGCGTTACCTTTTCTTGGGAGTTTATGTACACCCGCTCCATGTATAATACAGAGGACATAGAGCGCCAACAAGATATTTTAAACCATATGTCCCAATTATTGGATGAGGGCACTTTAAAAACTACATTGACTACCACGCTTTACGGGCTTACGGTAAATAACTTAAAGACTGCACATGAAATGCAGGAGTCCGGTAAAACTATTGGTAAAACGGTAATTTTATTTTAAGGACACAGGTAATTGTTTTATTTTTCAAAGGTTACTTTTGTATTGTATTGATAAAATATTGGATGTATGACCATTGAAGAAAAATTGGTAAGCATGGGCATTGTGCTGCCCAAAGTGGCACCTAGGGGAGTGGGGAATTATGTTTCCTGGACAATTAGTAATAATACCCTTTACACCTCTGGTCAGTTACCATGGAAAGATGGGGAGTTTGGAGTTTTGGCTTATACCGGTAGGGTAGGGAGCGACCTAAATATAGAGGAGGGGTATAACTGTGCGCGTATTTGTGCCATTAATGCCATTGCCCAACTAAAGGGTGCAGTAAAAGACTTGGAAAGGGTCAAAAAAATTATCCGCTTGGACTGCCATATACAGGCCGCTGAGGGGTTCAAGGATCATTCAGATGTCTTGGACGGAGCTTCGGATGTAATGAATGAAGTGTTTGGGGATAGGGGAATCCACACCCGATCGGCAATAGGCATTTATCAATCGCCATTGGATGTTCCGGTAATAGTCTATTTAATTGCCGAGATAGATTAAGTGAAGTTTTGGAATAAACCTCAACTTTAGTTTTAAATTATTAGCTGCAATACAATAGGCTAAAACATTATAAATCAACCCTTTTTCCAGTTTTCACCGCCTTGTAAATGGCATCGATAATTTTCAAATCTTTAAGACCTTCCTCCCCGTCGACGGGTACAATAGGTTGTACCCCTTCAAAAATAAGTTGGGCCATACCATCCATCTGAAGGGTCTGGTGGGTTATATGTGGCTGGGTTAGTTCTCCCTGATGTGTTCTGCCCTTAATTGGGCCATAGCCTGTGGAGGGTTGCATTTCTACAAATCCCTTTTCTCCATTTAGAAAAAAACGGTCCAAATGTCTCATGGCATAGGTAGATAGACACGAAGCTGTTGCACCACTGGGAAACCCCATCTGAAATTGTATGGTTTCATCCACACCTTCCTTAAATTTTACGGGATCTGTCTTGGTTTCTTGGGCCGTAACCCAAATTGGTTCCTCGCCCAGCATGTACCGGGCTCCGTTAATGGAATAAATACCAATATCCATCATTGCGCCACCACCGGCCAGTTTTTTATTCAATCGCCATTGTGTAGGGTCTCCAATGGTAAATCCAGATAGCCCTTGAAAGAACTTGAGCTTTCCAAATTCTCCAGCCTTTCGCATGCGTATTACTTCTACGGTCTTGGGTTCATAATGCATGCGATAGCCTACCAATAATTTTACATTTGCCGCTTTACAGGCATCTACCATTTCCTGCCCTTCTTTGGCATTGATGCCCATGGGTTTTTCACAGATTACATGTTTTCCTGCTTTGGCTACCCTAATTACTTGGTCCTTATGCAGTCCGTTAGGGGTAATAACATAAACGGCATCTATATCCGGGTTGTTTTTAATTTGATCAAAGTTGTCGTAGTTATAACAATTTTTTTCGGGTATGCCATACTTGGCACGCCAGTCCACCACTTTTGATGGAGTACCACTTATAAGTCCCACCAGCTTGGCTCTCTGGCAAGATTCCATGCCTTTGGCAACTCGAGTACCATAACTTCCAAGTCCCATTATGGCAACCCTTAAAATGGGCCCATCATAAGGCTTGCTGGAAGCAGCAAACAGCTTTGCTGGACTGTATAAAATTGGTAAACTGATTGCGGAAACGGTTAATTTTCCCAAAAAATCTCTTCTAGAACCCATAATGATCGTATTTGTGTGTCCTAAAAATAACTAAAATGAAGTTATACCGGCAATAGATAAAGAAATGTTTTGTCAAAATTTGGAGACCTTCTGAAATCCATATTCATTGACGACGAAAAATTAGGCGTTCTGTCCTTGGCCAATACAAAGCCTAAACCTATTTCGGCGTTGAAAAATATCAATGTTTAAATGGACTATTAAGGAACCCATGGTAGCGTTTTAAAGTGCAGTGGACAGTAGATCCTGATAAAAGGTTACCTTTGCAGGCTTTTATCGGCACATGCAAAATCAAAATAGAATTTCCTTAATAAAGCCTCAAGAGTTTCCTTTTTTCTATGGTTATGTGGTTCTTTTTATTGGTAGTATTGGCATTTTAGCGAGTATTCCGGGGCAGACCATAGGCGTATCTGTTTTTACGGATCCCGTAAAAGATGCTTTGGGATTATCAAGAAATGAGTTTAGTAACGCGTATATGATCGGTACCTTGTTGAGTTCTGCCTTGGTGGCGCGGGCCGGGCGATGGTTCGATGCCTATGGTGCTAGATATGTGGCATTCTTTGCCACCCTGCTCTTGGGGGTGTCTCTATTAATATTTTCTGTTTCCGTTGAAATTAGTGGGGCCATTAAGGCGCTTTTTAATTTTGATTCCTGGTTGATTCCGTTTTTATTGATCACATTTTTATTTTTTTTAATTAGGTTTAGTGGTCAGGGGGTATTGACCATGGCCTCTAGGAATATGATCATGATGTGGTTTAAGAAAAATAGGGGAAAAATTAATTCCATAAGCAGTATTACAGTATCCCTAGGCTTTTCCAGTGCCCCGATTCTGTTGAATAGGCTTATAGACGACCATGGCTGGGCCAGCAGTTGGCAAATAATGGCCCTGTCCCTTTTTATTTTTTGCCTCTGTATTTTACTGTTTTATAGAAATAGGCCGGAGGATTTCGATTTGCTTCCCGATGGACATGAAAAGAAGGAAGTGGACCAAGAGGCTGAGGAAATCGAGACCGACTTCACCTTAAAAGAAGCTAAAAAAACCCGGGCCTTTTGGATGTTTGGACTAGTTTTGGCTTTCAATAGTTTTTATGTAACGGGATTTACATTTCATATCGTCTCTATTTTTGGAAGTCAGGATTACACAAAGGCCGAAGCCATCGCTATTTTTTTGCCCATGTCCATAATAGCAATATTCGTATCAACTACCTGCAACATTTTAAGTGATTACATTCAGCATAAAATCTATTTGTTCATTATGTTGGCAAGTGGGGTAGTGGCCTCGTTGGGACTATTGTTTCTCGCTAATCCTATAGGGGTATATTTGTTGGTCGGGGGGCTAGGGACCATGGGTGGTTTATTTGCAGTAATCAATGCAGTTACATGGCCCAGTTTTTTCGGCAGAAGGTATTTAGGTTCTATCTCAGGAAAAGTAATGAGCTTTTTGGTTATAGCCAGCGCCGTTGCGCCTAGTCTTTTTAGCTATTGCTATACAACCTTGGGATCTTATAGATATATAAGTTACATCACCTTAGCTTTTTTATTGTTTTTGATCATTGGGTCTTTTAAGGTGAAGAATCCACAATAAGAAACAGTGTATTTTTTATCCTTGGTTATGGAATAGCCATCGGGTTTATGCGGTACAGGCATTTCGGGTTAAAAGCCTATATTCTCCGTTGTTCTTAAACTCTCGAATGGAGATGCCTACATACTTTTTGAAGGTTTTTGAAAGATGGCTAACATCCGTAAAGCCCAATTCCTGTGCAATTTCGGTCAGTGTAAAATCGGAGTTCAGTAAACGGATTTCCACCAATTTCAATTTGGCCTTAATAATATATTCACGTAAAGGCATATTCACTTGTTTTTTAAAATACTCACTTACATAGGTGGTAGACAACATAAAGACATCTGCCAAGTTTTCTACTTTTAAAAGCTCTGTTTTATCAATATTCTCGTTGATATAGGTGAGCATCTTTGAGATTTTATCATCGGTATTATTTTTTGGTCGGTCAAAATAATTGGTTTTTTTGATGTTCCTGATCAATATCTCCAAAATACTGGTCATTAGACTTGTTATCAGGTTTATGGACTCTTGGCCGTAGTCTCTGGATTCTTGCAAAATCATGGAAATTAAACTTTCCATATGACGTTTGTCCAAATCGTTCTTAATGATATCTCCGGGTAACTGATTGTAGTTGGAAAGTATATAGGAAGCTTCTTTGAACCATTCATTTCTAATAATGGACATGCCCTTGGTATTTTTGAAAAATGAATCTGTAAACTTCAAAAAGACGAACCTTGTGGGTTGTTCAATAGTAAAAGAATGACATTTTAGAGGAGGCAGTAGAAAGATACTGCCTCTAGAATAGGCAACCTCATTATAGTTGATACACTGCGTACCTTCTCCTTCTTTTATTAAAACCAGTTCAAAGAAGTTGTTTTTGACCGGGCGCTGTTTCCATTCCGATAATTCCAGTTCTTGTATTTCAAAAGGTTTATATGTCTGTAATACTTGCATTTTCAACTATTTTAAGGTCAAAATTAAATAAAATAAGCATAAGGAATCATTTTTAGACAACATTAACCTTTAAAAATACATAAATACCCAATTTTTTTACCAAAAAGTTCGTGGCCAGTGCAGGTAACTTTGTCCCTGAATTTAAAACGGAATCAAAAAAATAAAAAATGAATACACCAAACATTTCAAAAAAGGACATTATAAACGCTTTTCAATTTAGACACGCTACCAAAGAATTTGACGCTACCAAGAAAGTATCGGATGTCGATATGAATTTCATTTTGGAAACGGCTCATTTATCCCCCAGCTCTTTTGGTTTTGAACCTTGGCATTTTATAGTGGTCCAGGATAAGGAATTAAGGGAAGCACTAAAACCTGTAGCTTGGGGAGCACCTGTAAAATTAGATACTGCAAGCCACTTTGTATTGGGGTTGAGTATGAAGGCGCCCATGACCAAATGGGATTCGGAATATATTATGTCCATGATGAAGGATGTAAAGCAATTACCTGAAGAGGTAATAGAAATGTATTCCAAATTTTATAGGGAATTCCAGGAGCGCGATTTTAATCTGGATAACGATAAAAAGTTGTTCGATTGGGCCTCAAAGCAGACCTATATTGCTTTAGGAAACATGATGACCTCCGCGGCATTGATAGGTATAGACAGTTGTCCTATTGAAGGATTCCATCAAGAAAAAGCAGAAGCCCTATTGCGAGAGAAATTCGGTGTGGATACGGATAAATACGGTTTATCCTATATGGCGGCATTTGGTTACAGAAAGGAAGAACCAGCTTTTGCCAAATCGAGAAGGAATAAAGAAGATATAGTTACCTGGTTGTAGTCATAAGCGTAAAAAGAGGGAATTTTAAAGCCATAATATTTATTGGTCTAAAGCGATTATTGAAGTCAGTAAATAATAACCATCAAATTGAACTTATTGGAAATTACTCTTGATTCACTTAAGATATTGGGCTATTGGCCGATTTCTTGATATTCAAGCTCTTTCAATTCACACCTTTGCAGTATTAATATTTTGATTTTAAGGATAGGATAGTAAGGTTACACCATCTTTCTATAGTAGATATAAGCTTATTATAGAAAGTTTGGCTTTTTGACAAGATAATTTAATATGAGAGAATTCGAACCCATAAATAAAGCCTACAACAGTGTATTTCAAGTTGATGAATTGAGCATTGGAATAGTAGTGCCTATAGAAAACTACGACCAAGGGCTAATGCCTACCATGGAGCATCACTTGGAACGTGTAGAACTTATTGAAGATCTAGGCTTTAAATCCTTGTGGATTAGGGATGTACCTTTTAATGTGCCTTCCTTTGGCGATGCGGGTCAAATGTATGATCCATTTACCTATTTGGGATTTTTGGCGGGCAAGACGTCGAAAATAGCATTGGGTGTTTCCAGTATCGCTTTGCCCTTGCACCATCCGGTGCATGTGGCGAAATCCGCTGCCACCATAGATCAATTATCGGGCGGGAGGTTGCTTTTAGGGGTGGCTTCTGGTGATCGATTTGACGAATATCCCGCCATGGGCATCGATTATGATAATCGCGGGGAGTTATTTCGGGAAGCCTTCCAATACATTCGTAGGTCGCAGGAGAGTTTTCCTGTATTGGAAACTAAAAACTTTGGTGATTTAAAAGGACATATAGATATACTTCCAAAAGCTAAAAACCATAAAATTCCTTTGTTGATGACCGGTTTTAGTCAGCAGTCCTTGGAGTGGAATGCAGAACAGGCGGATGGGTGGATGTACTACCCCAGGGATCCCCGACAACAGAAATACAGAATTGAAGAATGGCGGGCACTGGTGGCCGAATCGGGCGAATTCGACAAACCTTTTATGCAACCTTTATATGTGGATCTTCAGGAAGACGATAATTTTATGCCCCAACCCATACATTTGGGATTAAGAACGGGTGCAAATTATTTAAATACTTATTTGCAACATTTAAAAACAATTGGCGTAAATCATGTAAGTATAAATTTAAGGTTCAATTCCAATCGCATGGAAGAAACCTTGGAGCGACTGGCAGAAAAAGTATTGCCTGAATTTCATACCACTAAAAAAGAGAAAGCGATAATATGAGCAAAACAATAGTAATTACAGGAAGCACGGACGGCATAGGAAAAGTGGCCGCTATACAATTGGCTAAAAAAGGCCACAAAGTTTACCTACACGGTAGAAATAAAAAAAAACTCACTGCGGTGATTTCAGAAATTAAAGAACTTTCAAAAAATGAAAATGTAAAAGGGTTTGTGGCCGATTTTTCAGATTTGGATGAGGTTTCTTTAATGGGCGAACAAATTAAAAACGAAATCCCCAAAATTGATGTTCTCATTAATAATGCGGGTATTTTTAAAAGCAAGACCGCTACCAACAAAAATGGATTGGATACTAGAATAGTGGTTAATTATCTGGCACCTTATATGTTGACGAATGCCATTCTTCCCAATATAAAAAAATCGAAAGAAGCACGAATTGTTAATTTAAGCTCCGCTGCTCAATCCCCTGTATCAGATGACGTTGTGTTTGGAAAAACGCGGCTATCCGAAAACGAATCCTATGCACAGAGCAAATTGGCCTTGACCATGTGGAGTTTCAATTTAGCCAAAAAAGAACCAGCAATTACAGTAATTGCTGTGAACCCCGGTTCCCTATTAAACACTAAAATGGCTAATGAAGCCTACGGACAGCATTGGGCCCCAGCTGAAAAAGGGTCAAATTTATTAGTGGACCTGGCTATTTCAGAAATGTATAAAAACGATTCCGGAAAATATTTTAATAATGATATGGGACAGGATAGAGGAGTATTTGCCCCAGCCCATACCGATGCTTATGACCAAGATAAAATAAGACAACTTATAGGGATCACCAATGAAATTTTGGGAAATCTAGTCTCCTAAATGATTGTCCGCTCATTTGAATTTGAGGTCCAATGCCCAGCTATTATCGTCAATATAATTCATCAGTACTGCAAAAAAGGCTTCATGGAAAAGTTGTGACGGTAATATAGACCAGTTCTCTATTAAAGTGGTTCCAAAGATCAACATGAGCATGATCAGCGCCCCCAAAAGAATCGCTTGCTTGGTAAAAAGGCCTATAAGCAAAAGAAGCCCTATAGAAAGTTCAAGTACGGGAAGTGCATAACTAAAGGGCACAATAATGATCTCTGGCAACATGGAGCCCTCAAAACTTTTGACCATCCATTTACTAAAACCCGAAAGTTTGGGCAAGCGTACCAATCCGTGCCCAAACATGCTTAACCCTATCGCCAGGCGCAACATTAAATAACTAATATTGTTCATTACTTTTTTGTAGCAAATATATAAAAATGTGGGAGGGTGCATTTATATTGACAGTGTCAAGAACGTTTTTACCCCCTCTTTTAGATGATGTGCAATTTATCGGTCAATTTTTATTCTTGCTACCTTTAAAAATACTGTAAAATTGATTTTTAGTATCTTTGTAAAAAGTACGGCAGGATTGTTTTACACAATACGCTGTGATTTCCAATTAAAATTGGAACCTTTTAATGCTTTATATCCATAAAGGACAAAAACCTTATACTCAAGTTCAATCAAGTAATTATACCGTTCAAGGCTGTGACTTAGGTAGATATGTGTTCTATAGGTCATTAATGGTTTGGGGTATACGATAGGCGTTCTATCAATATCCAGGAACGGTATGAAAATTGCACAGCAACTTGGAAATGCCTAAAACCCGGATAATAGTTCGCTAACTTATTTTTGGTAAGTGCAACTTTGGACAGCTTCCACGTATATTGAGATATAACGTTTATATTAAAAAGTAGGGTAGCAGGTGCCAGAGTATTAATGAAGCTGTAGGACAGATTCATAGAATAAAATAGTTAAACCCCCGAAGAAAAGAGTATGAAGGATTTTGAACCTATTAACAAGGCATATAACAGTGTATTTCAACCCGATGAACTGAGCATTGGAATTGCAATGCCTATAGAGAACTACGATCAAGGATTAATGCCTACCATGGAGCATCACTTGGAACGTGTGGAATTATTGGAAGAATTTGGCTTCAAGGCCCTTTGGATTCGTGACGTACCCTTTAATGTACCCTCCTTTGGCGATTCGGGCCAGATGTACGATCCCTTTACTTATTTGGGATTTTTGGCAGCCAAAACCAAAAAAATAGCATTGGGTGTTTCCAGTATAGCTTTGCCACTACACCATCCGGTACATGTGGTGAAATCAGCTGCCACCATAGACCAATTATCAGGTGGGAGGTTGCTTTTAGGAGTGGCTTCAGGCGATAGATCTGAAGAATATCCCGCAATGGGAATCGAATATGAGAACCGTGGGGAATTGTTTCGGGAGGCCTTTGAATACATTCGTAAGTCACAGCAGAGTTACCCTAAATTGGAAACCAAAAATTTTGGCGTTTTAAAAGGGGATATAGATATCCTTCCAAAAGCCAAAAGCCATAAAATTCCCTTATTGATGACCGGCTTTAGTCAGCAGTCTTTGGAGTGGAACGCCAAAAATGCCAATGGTTGGATGTATTACCCCAGAGACCCAAGACAACAGAAATACAGAATTGAAGAATGGCGGGCATTGGTTGCTGAAACATGTATTTTTGACAAGCCTTTTATGCAGCCTATGTATGTAGATCTTCAAGAAGACGATGATTTTAGGCCAGAACCCATTCATTTAGGCTTTAGGACGGGTGCTAATTATTTGAACACCTATTTACATCATTTAAAAACTATTGGCGTAAACCATGTTAGTATAAATCTAAGGTTCAATTCCAATGATTTGGAACGCACCTTGGAGCGACTGGCAGAAAAAGTATTGCCAGAATTTCAAAAGAATAAAAAGTCAGCAAAAATATAATGGGCAAAGCACAAGTTGTTAGAGGAAGGCGGACACCAAACGATAGACCTTGAGGGCAATGCCCAAAGGTTTTTAATAACGGAAAATGACTTATCCCCACATGAAGGTTGACGGCACGTAAGGACCGGCCTATTTTCAATTTACTTAAGTGGTTATTATTGCCTGCCTTCGGCAGACAGGTTTTTTATAGGTTTTCGTGAATCTTCGATTTCGTATTAAATCAAGTGGTTTTCACATTGGAAGGCGGAAGGCGTCCATAGAGCATTTCACCCAAGTGAAAGCGGCCTGGACGCCGGGGCCGTGGAAAGTGCGTAGATTTAAAGAAATTTAAAATCAGCTTGGCCATGGCTACAGCTGTCTCCTCCTAACCAAGGCACACCGTACCTTGGTTATTCGGCCCTGGTCGTTTTTTATTCATCGGCTGGTCTATTGATTTTTAAAGGTATTCATGAATGCTACGCATTTGGGCGATGCAAAAAATGAACAGGACACAAACTTGAAATAGTAAATTATATTTTTTTGTTATTCACACACAACTTTTGGGATTGATCCGGGAAAGGTGCTATTTGGGTTCGTCAAGATTTATCACCTGATAAGGTGCTTTGTGGTCTAATCGGGAATATTGAACCGCTCGGCTATTTCTTCATAACTGAATTTGGTATAATCTACGGGAGCTGATTTTCCGCTTTCAGGAATGCCCCCAGGAATCAAAATGTATCGGAATTCTATGAGCAGCAAAGGCTGACCGATTACATCAGAATCTATCGATTCAACGATAAGTCTTAAATTATATAAACTACCTGGCCGTGCGGAATAACTTTGGTTACGACCGAAAATTACTGCAGGGAGTTGATATACTACCTCGCCGGCTGATTTGCCATACACGAGAACTGCGCCATTTTCTTTGATATCCTCAGTCAGTCCCGGAGCAATTATAAAAGAATTCCAATTTAAGTAGGTATTAGGATCAAAAGTGAAAGGGGATGTTATCCATTCGGAATAAATCACATTGGCTGTACCAGCAGGTCCTACTTCGCCTTGTGGTCCGGCAGGCCCTTGTTGGCCCTGTATTCCTTGTTCTCCTTGTGGACCAATATCACCATCTTTCGAACAGGCCATGGTTAAAGTGCCCATTAAAAGAATGGCAAATAATCGCGTTGTGGAATTCATTTTCATAATACCTTTATTTTATGGCTAATAGTATTTAAATTACATCTCGAAATCAGTGCGAGAGGGTAATTATTTTAAAGGCCTAAATTAAAGATGCCATTCAGGAAGGGATGTCACATATGTAACAAAATATATAAGAGAAGTAACATGTACCATCCTTATAATTAATATATCTTTCCGTTTACATAATAGCCGTCTACGACGGTCAGCCTAAACCCTTTTTGGTGATATTTGTTAACTGCATCTTGATATTTTTGGCCTGTTATCGCTTGTAACTCTATCCAATTCTTGATCGTATGGGGGTTCATTTCTTCATTTACAGTTGTGTGCGCATGGGTCTTGTGGACTATGAAAAATAGCAGGACCATACACCAAACGATTGTTTTTGATACTTTTTTCATGATACTTTATTTTAAGATTGGACAAGGGGCAATCTTTGCGCCTTGGTAGGGGAAAGGTGCTATTTGGGTTCGTTAAGATTTATTACCTGATAAGGTTCCGGGCCCAAGGCATATATTGTACCGATGATGTAGACCTATGGGTAAAATATATAATAATCTTGTCCAAGGCTTATCACTTTTACGGAGATCCCATAATTTACCCACCAATTATATATCCCTATTCACTTAAAAGAATAGGCCATTCACTGATTCCTTAAAATTCATGTTGTTCCAATCCACATCTTTGTAGGGTAATAATAGTCCTATAAAGTATATAATGATGAGAAAAGTAAACTTATTGTTTTTATTAATGATGCAATTATTGTTGGTGTTTTCCTGCTCCAACGATTTGGTAGAAAATACGGCAGTAGAGGAAGAGGGGGAAGTGGTAACAGAAAGTGAAACTTATGTAGAAACCTATTCCGACGCCGATTTTGAAGCCGTGGACTGGACCGATGATACGCATAGCAAATCGGCCGATCCAAATTTTGATGAAGTTTTTGAGGATGAGGCTGTAAAGCGTATGGATATTGTCATCACAGAAGAGCGTTGGCAGAGTATGTTGGCTGATATGACGTCACTATATGGGGCGTTTGGTGGTAGTGGAGGTCCTGGTGGAGGAGGATTGGTAGAGGTTGATGAGGATCCTATTTTTGTACCCGGAGAGGTGTTGTACAACGGCAAGGAATGGTACAGGGTTGGAGTGCGCTTTAAAGGCAACTCCAGTTTACAGTCTAGCTGGAGCAGTGGTATCCTAAAATTGTCATTTAAGCTTGATTTTGATGAATTTGAAGATCAATATCCCCAAATAGACAATCAACGTTTTTATGGATTTAAGAAATTGAGTTTGAAAAATAACTACAATGACAAATCCATGCTAAGGGAAAAGGTGGCTACCGATGTTTTCAGGGATGCCGGTATAGCCAGTTCACACGCCGCATTTTATGCCGTTTACGTGGATCATGGCGATGGTCCCCAATATTTTGGAGTATATACCTTGGTAGAAGAAGTGGATGACACGGTAATAGATACCCAGTTTTCGGATAATGATGGTAATTTATACAAACCTGATGGCACCGGTGCCAGTTTTGCACAGGGTACCTTCACCGAAGATGTATTTGTAAAGAAGACCAATGAAGATGAAGCCGATTTTAGCGATATACAAAGTGTCTTTACGGCTTTGCATGCAGCGGATAGAACAACGGATCCCGAAACCTGGCGTGCCAATTTGGAAAGTGTTTTTGACACTGATACCTTTTTGAAATATTTGGCTGTAAATACCGTAATTCAAAATTGGGATACTTATGGTAGAATGACGCATAATTATTATCTGTACAATAATCCCGATACGGAGAAATTATCATGGATTCCATGGGATAATAACGAGGCTTTGCAAAATGGTAATAGGGAAGGGTCATTAGCTTTGGATTTCTCCGATCTAAATGACACTGAATGGCCATTGATAGGTTATCTATATGAAGATGCCACCTATAGGGCACAGTATGATGCCTATGTACAGGAAGTGGTGGATAATGCCTTTAATGTGAGTACTATGCAATCCAAATATGCAGTCTATTCGGCATTGGTAGAACCGTATGCCAACCTTGAAGTTTCCGGGTATTCATTTCTAAGTTCAAGTGCCGATTTTCAGGCTGCCATAAGTCAATTAAATAGTCACGTTAGCGCACGAACAACAGCAGTAAATAATTATTTGAACGATTAGTTTTTTTTGAGTTGATGAACCTACAGGTTTATTAATTTTTATTGTTCCCCCGACCGAAATCCGGCTACTTGCAAAAGTGGCTGGATTTTTAGTTTTTTTAAATTATTGGAATCTTACAGCAGTGAAAAATTTAAAATCTAAAATTTTGTAAATTCGCTAATAACTGTATGACAAGGGATATTATAGATATAAACGACTTTATTATTTTGGTAGAAGAAGCCAAAGTAAATGAGGCTACCTTAGATTCATGCTCCTTTGAAGAGTCTTTGATCGCCGTTGCTTTTTATGGTTCTGGTAATGTTGATTTAAAGGTAAAATATGGGAACAAACAAAAAGACTTCAATCATACCAAGGGTTTGGCCCTTTCTTTTTTCGCAGATGATAAAGTAGAATTCATACATACTGTCTCCTCCGCCAAGCCATTGGAATGCTTGGTTATAGCCACCTCCATAAAAGCATTGGATAAACTTCCCAACCAAGAGGGGGAGTTATTCGGAGATATGTTGGGAGAGCTGGTCAACCCCTCCGATCATTATGTGGAAGGTCCCCATTTCATTATGACCCCGGAAATGCAAGCCATTGTAGATGGCTTATTCAATATTAAATATGAAGGAAAAACCAAAATGATGTTTTTCCGAAGTCAGATAACAACTTTGCTTTCCCATTTTTTTGGTCAATTGGCCAGCTTAAAAACAGAAAAAATAAATCCCCAGGAACGCAGTAAACTCAATTGGGCCAAAGATATCTTATTGGAAAATATTGATAACCCTCCTTCCCTAAGTGAACTTTCCAAACAAATAGGGTTAAACACCTTTAAATTAAAAAAGGACTTTAAGGCATATTTTGGCGTTCCCGTGTTCAAATACCTTCAAAACGAACGATTGACCTTGGCTCATAAGTTGATCCGCAATCAGGATGCTACGGTACAGGAAGCTGCCTGGCATGTAGGCTATGATAGTCTAAGCTCATTTTCCAACGCCTTCGCAAAAAAGTTTGGCTATAGACCTAGTCAGATCAAGTAAATTCCCTTTCGAACAAATCTTACTCCATTTGGGACAACCCGTCCTGAGCGCATTCTAATAATTTTGGCATGTAACTTTAAAAAATAAAAGTCATGAAAATTAAACGTGCACTACTTATTGGTATAGTCATTTGGATTATTGCCATCCTTTTTTATTCGGTTTCTTACTATGTACCCATCTTGGAAAATAAAGATGCACAGGCAAATCTTGTGTTGTTTGTTGTGGTTATTCCACTGGTCTGGTTGGGCTGTACTTTCTACTATAAAAAGGACCTTCAAACCCATGGATATCTGGTGGGGCAAACCATGTTGTTGACAGCTGTTATATTGGATGCCTTAATCACGGTCCCCTTCTTCGTAATCCCAAAAGGAGGTAGTCATTTTAGCTTTTTTACCTCTTTGGGATTCTGGATCATAGCGGCCGAGTTTTTATTGGTATCCGTGTTGTACTGGTATGCCCGTGTATACCCCAAAACCAAACTTCTAAAGAATTAAGGCCATGGATATCACACTTGAAACTATATTAATCAGTGTATTGATAATATTGACCGGTCTATCGGCGGGACTGTGCTTCACTTGGACCAATGCCATTACCCCTGGAATTGGAAGGTTGGATGACCAGGGCTATTTGATGTCCTTTCAACAAATGAACAGAACCATAATAAATCCACTGTTCTTTGTGGTGTTCTTTGGTCCTTCCATACTCGGGTTTATCTGTTTGTATTGGTTCAAAGGAAGTCCGGCTACACTTATGTGGCTATTGGTTTTGGCCGCGGCTACTTACTTCTTTGGAGTAGTGCTGGTCACTATTTTCGGGAATGTTCCTTTAAACGAGATGCTGGATAAAGTTGATTTGAATACGGCAAGCAAAAATGAATTGGGACGATTGAGGGAAAGCTTCGAACTAAAATGGAATCGTTTGCACCTTATAAGGACCATCACCTCGGTTATTTCCTTTCTCTTTCTTCTATTGGCATTAATACAGGCCGCTAAGAACAGTATTTAATAGATGTCCCCAAATTCTAAACAATAATTTTAAAACAAATAAAAATGAAAAACAGGAGTAATATTTTAGTCATCGGCGGTACCGGAAAAACGGGCCGCAAAGTAGTAAATAGATTAATTAAGGCGGGCCATAAGGTCAGGATAGGTTCCAGATCGGCTTCCCCGGCCTTTGATTGGGAACAACCAGAAACATGGTCAGAGAGCTTGAAAGGGATAGACAAGGTTTATATCACCTTTCAACCAGACCTAGCAGTTCCGGGAGCTTTGGAGGCAATAGAGGAACTGATCAGAAAAGCCAAACAATCGGGCGTGAAAAAGGTAGTGCTCTTATCTGGAAAAGGGGAGCGCGAAGCTGAACTCTGTGAACAAGTGGTGATCCACTCTGGTCTGGATTATACTATTGTTAGGGCTAGTTGGTTTAATCAAAATTTTAGTGAAAGTTTTTTCCTGGAGCCTATTTTGGAGGGCTTTGTAGCCTTGCCACAGGCAGATGTTAAAGTTCCCTACGTGGATACGGATGACATTGCCGATGTGGCTGTAGCTGCCTTGCTGAACGAAAAGCACAATGGAGAGATTTACCAACTTACCGGTCCAAGACAACTTACCTTTAAAGAAGTGATCCAGGAAATTTCGGAAGCCACTGGAAGGGACATTGCATTTACGCCAATTGCCCTGTCGGCCTATACCCAAGTAATGCAACAACAGGGAGTCCCTGCCGATTATATTTGGCTGATAGAGTACTTGTTTACAGAGGTTCTGGGTAATCCGGACAATGCGGATATTACCCATGATATAGAAAAAGTGTTGGGAAGAAAGCCAAAAGATTTCTCGGAATATGTAAAGGAAACTACAGATACAGGGATTTGGAATTCACCTTCTTTATAAAATACAGTAAGTGATAACGGGAAAGAATTATTAAAACCTTAAACGTATGCCACATTTTATAATAGATTGTTCGGAAAACATTGTTTTATTAAAATCACCTCAGGAGATTATGCAAAATGTATATGATGCCGCCGAGTCTACAGAACTTTTTGACCCTGGAGACATAAAGGTGAGAATCAATCCATTTAAGTATTACAATGTAGGGAACTCTACCAATGATTTTGTTCACATTTTTGCCAATATTATGGAAGGGCGAACGGTACACCAAAAGGCTATGTTATCTAAAACATTGGTAACCAAATTAAAGCAAATGTTTCCGGAAGTTCCGATTCTATCCATGAACATCCGAGATTTTGAAGAGGCTACTTATTTTAATAAATCGATGATTAAAAAAGATGACTAAAGAAGAAAAAATAAAAATATTGGATATTAGTTGGGAGTTGCATAGTCAAGTTGAAACTAGTTATTTGAATAATCCCGCGAATAAAGGTGATACGGAGTGGTTGGAAAAACAGCGTATACTTCTGGCGGATATGGCACTACATTTATTGCAGACAGCTATCAAACCAGGTGATATTGAATTAGATAGATTGCGTGATAATATGAATGCCATACTTACTATAGCAGATCAGTTTCTACCAAGTGCTGATCTAAAAAAGGCCACTGAAAAATTGTATGATAATTTATAATTACATGAGAAAATCAATAATTACCTTCAGTATCCTTCTTTATGCCATTGTGGTTCCTTTTTTGGAAATTAATGAAACCCATGTTTTCAATCCCAATTGGACTCCCCATGTTAGAATTCATGAGGTATGGCAATTAATTACAAATTCCGGAATAGGGTTGCTGTGTCTGTGGTTGGTATGGGTTAAAAAGGAAACCAAGATCAGTGGTATTTTAAGTTTATTGGTAACAGGGGGCTTCTTATTGGCTTATGGCTTAAAGAATGCTTATGGTGGTTCCATGAAATATTTGGATGGAAGTGAAAAAACATTATTGGGAATCAATATTGGTGTTTTAGGATTTGGGATGGCCTTTATATTGGTTTTGTACCTATTAATGGTTGAAAAGTTTAAAGGAACAGTTAACAGAAATAAAAATGAAATTTAGAAAAGCAACAGAGAACGATGTTATAGCAATTGTAGAAATGATTGCCGATGATGAGTTGGGAAAAACAAGGGAGAATTTCAAAACACCCCTGCCAGAGGAGTATTATAGAGCTTTTGCGAACATAAATAGCGATAACAACCAGGAACTTATAGTTGTGGAAAATGAAGTGGGGGAGGTGGTAGGCACCTTACAATTATCCTTTATCCAATACCTCACCTATCGTGGTGGTGTAAGAGCCCAGATCGAAGCTGTGAGAATTAGGAAGGATCAAAGGGGAACGGGCATTGGAACCAAAATGTTTAAATGGGCCATAAATAGAGCAAAAGAAAGAAATGCCCATATATTGCAGTTAACCACGGACAAGAAAAGGCCATCGGCAATAGCCTTTTATACAAAACTTGGGTTTAGCGACAGCCATGAAGGGATGAAGATGCATTTCTGATTGTATCATTACTAAAGCGAAACGACAACACCCTTATGATGTTGATTTATATAGTTGTTCTTAAGAACATTTAACAGGAAAAAGCAGACAGAATAACGAGAGGTCATTGAAATGTCAGAAACAAAATGTAAGTTGGTACCGTAATACCCTTGCATGAAAAAAATCTACTTTTTAGCTCTTTTGAGCTTTTTCCATTTTGCCGTTTCGGCACAATCGGAATTCATCACGACCTGGAAAACGAATAATCCAGGAATTTCAGAGGATAACCAGATTACAATTCCAACCTATCCCGGAGAAAACTATGATTATTCAGTGGACTGGGGAGATGGCACCTCGGATTTAAATGTTGTGGGGAATATTACCCACACCTATGCCAGTGCGGGAACCTATCAAGTTTCGATTACTGGGGTTTTTCCAAGAATTTATTTTAACTACGAGACGGGAAACCCAATTGCTGCCGATGAGAAGAAGTTACTTGCCATTGAGCAATGGGGTAACATAGTATGGTCCTCCATGTCAGGAGCATTTTATGGGTGTGCAAACATGGATGTCAATGCAACCGATGTGCCGAATTTGTCGAATGTCACCAGTGTCCAAGCTATGTTCCGTGAATGTAGTAATCTGGTAGGCAATTCTTCTTTTAATGACTGGGATGTGAGTAATGTTACGGACATGGGTACCATGTTCTTCGATGCCAAAGAATTCAATAGCCCATTGAATAATTGGAATGTCTCTAATGTACAATCTTTTAACTCCATGTTCAATGGTGCCACCAAGTTTAATCAGCCTTTAAACAATTGGATTCTAAGTTCGGCAACATTTATAGGTGGCATGTTTTCAAGGGCATCTTCATTCAATCAAGATATAGGAAATTGGGATGTGAGTTCTGTAACAAATATGGGGTATATGTTCAGTGGAGCAAGTTCTTTTGATCAAGAAATTGATAATTGGGACGTGTCCAAAGTAACTGATATGCGCAGTATGTTCCAGCAGAGTACATCATATAACCAAAATATGTCCTCATGGGATGTTGGCAAGGTAGAACGAATGGATGCCATGTTTAGATGGGCTACCAATTTTAATCAAAATATCAGTAATTGGAATGTACAGAGCGTAACATTAATGAATTCTATGTTCCGGGGCGCATCATCCTTTAATCAAAATATTTCAAATTGGGAAGTTGGCAATGTAACGAACATGTCGGAACTATTCATGGATGCCGTAGTTTTTGATCAGCCAATCGGGATTTGGGATATTGGTAAGGTAACCAACATGGCCTCTATGTTTGATGGGGCAAGTAATTTTGACCGGGATTTGGGAAGTTGGAATATTGAAAATGTAGAAAATGTTAATAATATATTCACTGGGGCAAAATTATCTTCAAAAAATTACGATAGTTTAATTCAGGGATGGAGCAGTATACCATCATTAAAACCAAATTTGGTATTTGATGGAGGTAATAGTAGTTTTTGCAAGTCTTTTGCAGAAAGGCAAGCCTTAATAGATACCAAGGGTTGGATAATTACCGATGCTGGGGAAGACTGCCCATTTATTAGTACCTGGAAGACCAACAACCCCGGTATTTCTGATAGTTACCAAGTCACTATTCCAACTTTTCCGGGTGAAACCTATAATTATACCATTGATTGGGGGGATGGGTCCTCTAATACCAATGTAACAGGGGACATAACACATTCCTATGCCGCAGTTGGTACTTATGAAATATCCATTACAGGTAACTTTCCACGAATGTATTTCAACTATTTCCCCGTTGATGAAATAAAGGACTATGAGAAGCTTATATCTATTGATCAATGGGGAGATATAAACTGGACTTCAATGGAAGATGCGTTTACAAAATGCTCAAATTTAGATATCCTAGCTACCGATACCCCAAATTTATCCAATGTCAGGAATATGGGTTACATGTTTAGAGGGTGTACCAAATTAATTGGCAATGCTAGTTTTTCCGAATGGGATGTAAGCAATATAACAGGGATGTTTGGTGTTTTTATTGACTGCCCATTATTTAACCAGGATATAAGCAATTGGTATGTTGATAATGTAACGGACATGGGATCCATGTTTGCAGGAGCTTATTCTTTTAATCAAGATATTTCTTCATGGAATGTATCCAATGTTATTCGTATGTCGGGCTTATTTAACCGTGCCAGTTCATTTAACCAAGACATAGGAGATTGGAATGTATCTAAAGTCAATGATATGGGTTACATGTTCAATTCTGCCAATAGTTTTAATCAAGATATTTCAACTTGGGATGTTTCCAATGTTAAAAGAACTGAAGGAATGTTCTTGGGTAACCAAGCATTTAACCAAAGGCTAGATGGATGGGATGTTTCAAATGTCACTAGTATGGCCGTCATGTTTTATGATGCTCCCCTTTTCAATCAAGACATAGGGGAATGGGATGTCTCAAGTGTCACCGATATGGCCAGGATGTTTGGAAGAGCTTTTTCTTTTGATCAAGATCTGGGAAATTGGGATGTAAGTAATGTTGTAGATATGACATCTATTTTATCCGGTGTTACTTTATCAACAAAAAACTATGATAGTCTATTAAAAGGTTGGAGCGGCTTAACCAATCTTCAAAATAATCTGGTTTTTGATGCTGGAAATAGCCAATATTGCAGCTCAGATTGGGCCCGACAAGCAATTATCGATACCTATGGATGGACTATTTCCGATGCAGGTGCCAACACCGATTGTCATTTTGTAACTACTTGGAAGACAGATAACCCTGGTGCTACCAGTGATGATAGAATACGTATTCCTACAGCTCCAGGTGAAATCTACAATTACTCTGTAGATTGGGGCGATGGTAACAGTGATACAGGGATTACAGGAAATATAACTCACCAATATGCAGTACCTGGAACGTATACAGTATCCGTATACGGGCAATTTCCTAGAATATACTTTAATGATTTTTATGGAACGACCCAAGATTCGGACAAAATTGTTTCCATAGACCAGTGGGGTTTAGGGGAATGGACTTCCATGGATAATGCTTTCACACACTGCTCTAATCTAGATGTATTGGCTACCGATATTCCAAATTTGGAAAAGGTTAGTTCTGCAATTGGGATGTTCAGGTTTTGTGAAGCCTTGGTAGGAAATGATTCCTTCTCCGATTGGAAGGTAGGCTCTATTACGAATTTCGGCAATATGTTCGATGGGGCAAGCCTGTTTAATCAGGATATAGGTGATTGGGATGTTTCCAATGCAACTTATTTATCATTCATGTTTTCCGATGCAATTAATTTTAATAGTGATATCTCCAATTGGGATATAGGTAATGTTGAATTCATAGACGGTATGTTTGTTGGTGCCAAAGCCTTTGATCAGCCAGTCGGAAAATGGGAAGTTGATCACCTAACATCAATGCATGCCTTGTTTGGAGGGGCCAGTTCCTTTAACCAGGATATTTCTTCTTGGAACGTTGGTAATGTGCAACATATGGGCGCTATGTTTTCGGGTGCAACGTCCTTTAATCAGGATATCGGAAATTGGGATGTTTCAAGCGTGACATCAATGAACGTAATGTTCGCAGGGGCAGAGACGTTTAATCAGGATATATCGAGTTGGGATGTGAGTGCTGTTACTGATATGAGTGGAATGTTTGAAAGAGCAACTAGTTTTAATCAGCCTTTAAACATTTGGGATGTTTCCAGTGTAACTCAAATGGCTATAATGTTCGTCGAGGCCACTTCGTACAACAAGCCCTTGAACCAATGGGATGTATCAAATGTTACTGATATGAGCGGTATGTTTGGAAAAGCTACTTCTTTTAATCAAGATATTTCAGATTGGAATATGGGCAAAGTGACTTCTATTGGAGGAATGTTCAATGGGGCATCTTCCTTTGACCAGAACCTAGGAAAATGGGATGTAAGTATGGTTACAACGATGGATCATCTTTTCTCTGGTGGAGGACTATCATTAGAAAACTATGACAAAACCCTTATTGGTTGGAGCAATATACCGGTGTTACAAAGCAATGTTTTATTATTTATGAATAACAGCCAGTATTGCGATGGAGAATTAGCAAGGCAAAGCCTTATTGATAATTATGGTTGGATCATAACAGATGGCGGTAAAGTTCCTTATTGTAACGAAGACAATGACTTGGATGGAGTTTTGGACCAGTATGATCTTTGTTTGAGTACCCGACCAGGCATGGAAGTCAATAGTAATGGTTGTGATATTGTACCTTCAGACGGTGTTAAGGTTTATGCCTTAACGCCAAGTTGTACGGGCAGTAACGATGGGAGTATTGAAATATCTATGAATGAAACAGAATATTTGCTGGATATATCCATTTCGGGCGAAGGAATTTCCAATCAATTTAAAAGCGTTGCATCCCATGAACCCTTTAAAATTGATCAATTGCTTGTCGGTTCCTATACTGTTACTATTGCTATTCCTGAGATTCTCTTTCAACAAACTTATGGCGTTGCCATTAATGGGCTGACTTCTGTAAGTGGAAAAAGAGAAGCGTTGGACCTTACAGCAAGAACTGTTTCCTACAACGTTTCGGGTAGTAAAAAATATGAGGTACTGGTGAACGGACAGTTAATGAATTTTACTTTTGACGATCTTGGAGATCAAACCATCTTTATAGACGGTCTATCTGGTAAAACAGATGTTTCGATTTTTGGAGAGAGCGATTGCCAAGGTCACATTACCGACAGTTTCTATATAGGTGACTCCATACAGGTCTTCCCTACGATTTCCTCGGATTACATTCACCTTTTAAGTAAAGGAAATTTCTTGAATCTAATGATTTTCAACTTAGAAGGGAAATTGATCAAAGTAATAGATTACCAACAACAGACAAATATTTTGGATATCTCTTCTTTGGAATCAGGTTTGTATATACTTAAAATAAGAACTGATAATACAGAGGAATCAATAAAGATCATTAAGAAATGAAAATGACAAAATCAATTATAATCAATGCGATTTTAGTTTTATCCTCTCTACTATTTTCCTGTAGTGGTGGCAGTGATAGTGCAAAAGAACCAATAGTCAAAGAAGTTAATCCTCCTACTAAGGCAATTGGAATTTTACCAGTAAACGGCGAGCCTTGTTCCGACTATGAAGCGGTTTCAGGGAACGACGCTCAAGTAAGTATTTCCTTTAGCTGGCAGGAAGCAGAATATGCCCAGAATTATGAATTGGTGGTGAACGAAGGTGGTAATGAGGTTTTTAGAAATATATTTAATGCATTGGTAGCTAAAGTGACACTGAATAGAGGCAAGGTATATACATGGAACATAATCTCAAAAAATAGCGACGGACAAACCAATAGTGATACCATGTCTTTTGCCGCTCCAGGTACTCCTGTAGGTAATTATGTGCCCTATGCGGCCGAAATTGCCATTATATTTGATGTTACCACCGCCGATCTTAATACCTCATGGATTGGCAAAGATGAGGATGGTGATGTTTTGACATATGATGTTGTGGTGAAGGAAGAGGGAGAGACCATTGCGGAATTTAATGATTTAACTGTTGACACGCTGGATCCCATAGCAACTTCTCCAAATATGCTATATACCGTAGAAGTTATAAGTAAGGACGTTTCTGGGAATTATTCTATATCTGAATTCAGTGCCATATCTCCAGAATAGACGGGAAAGTATATCTAATTTGGATTTCCTAGGGGTAATTTCGTCTTGAGGTTCTTATCCAATAAATGGTATCTCCCTTAAAAAAATATTAAAAAGTTCTCATTACAAGGATTTCCAAACTATTTCAGTTGGGAAGGGGGGGTCATGGTCGTTAAAACCAATGATCTTTTAGTTCATTAACCAGTAGCGGTAAGTGAACACTACCAACCAAACATTCTTGGTTTACAACTGGTAATACCCAACATTTACTAGTAGCCCTTTCCTTTTAATCTGTTAAATTCCAATATTCATAGATAGAAATCCAGCCATTGTCTATTTGCTTTCATATTTCTATAGCGTACGTATACCTTTGGTTTATCAATACGTTGCAATGACTACGTATATCCAACAATTGGAACCCAAAATCTTAGAGATTATGAAAGCATTTATTAGAATATACAGTTTATCAGTTTTACTTGCCCTTGCGTTTGTAACACAAGCTTCCGGGCAATCCGTAGGTAACTCAAATTCCAAAACCAATAGGGATACCAAGACAACCACTGTAAGGAAAACGGTGTATAATAAAGTTCCCAGCACAAAGGTTACTTATAAAACTCCAATGCGAAAAGTAGTTTCGGTGCGTTCAGTACCCAATAAAAAAGTTATTAAGTATAAAGGGCAGGACTACTATTATGCCAACAACAAGTATTATACACAATCCAGTGGAAGGTATATTGAAATTGCTCCTAAAATAGGATTCAGGTTAAATAGCTTACCCTCAGGTTATAAGCGGGTCAATTATAATAATTACAATTATTATAATGCCCAAGGGGTCTTTTATGTTCAAATAAATAATGAATATGAAGTTGTAGAACCTGAATTAGGTACCATAGTGTATGAGCTTCCGGAAGATTACGAAAAAGTAGCTATAGATGGAATGGAATATTATGAATATGCCAGTATCCTTTACGAAAAGGTACAAATAAATGGCGCCAGGGCCTACGAAGTAGTAGGCTTTATAGATATGGAATAAAGATGGTTAGATTGGTTGATTAGTGAGAAGGAGGGTAATTACTTGTTTAATTATCCTCTTTTTTTTTGCGTAGTATACTAGTTCAATTGCAGGGATTGCATCCGTCTTCTACTTAACAATCCCAAAGGCAGATACTGCATGTGTATGGAAAGGGAGTGTTTCGCCTGTAAAGGTTGCTGAATCACCTTGCCCTTAAATGGTATACAATACATAATCCAAGAAAAGACCTTCATCCATCTAAGCATAACCTGTTGTTTATCATAACAACATTTATTGCCATCTATGACCTTAATCCCATAGTCAAATAATAAGAAAAACATATCTTAGAGCAAACAAAACAATTCTGTTATGAAAACGCTATGTTATGTCTCTTTGATTTTCTGGTTATGTCTTTCCTGTAAAAATGAGTCTTCCAATAAAACCGATCTTCAAACCGATAATAAAACTGTTGTCTTCGATGGTATTACAGATTCCATAAGACCCGGGGATGATTTCTTTAATCATGTTAATAAAAAATGGTTCGATAAAGCTGTAATTGCAGAGGACCAGGTTGGAGTAGGGTCCTATCGATTTTTAAATATTCCACAGCAGGAATTACTCAGAAATATTTTGCAGGAAGTGTCCCAGCAAGAGCACCCTAAAGGGAGTATAGAACAAAAGGTGGGCGATTTTTATGCCTCAGGGATGGATACCCTGAGTATTGATGCAAGAGGAATTACACCTATACAACCCATCTTGGATAGAATAGAGGCAATAACGGATATTTCAGCTGTGATGGATTTTGTAGCTGCCCAGATCAAGTCCGGGGATTATTCCATGGTTGCACCCTATGTTTCTCCCGATCAGGAGAATAGCTCCCTTAATATTTTACATGTTGCCCAGACTGGATTGGGCATGCCCGATCGGGATTATTATTTTCAGGAAGATGCTTCGGTAAAAGGTATTCAGGAGGCTTACAAAACATATCTGGCCTCGCTGTTTAAATTGGTAGGGGAAAAGGATCCCAAAGCCTTGGCCGCTATCGTTTACGATATAGAAAAACAATTGGCACAATCTCACAAGACCCGCATAGAACAAAGGATCATTAAGGAGAACTATCACAAAATAGCCGTTTCCGAACTGGACCAAAAACATCCCAACCTGGGTTGGAAGAGGCTATTGTCAAATTTAGGTGCGGAGATTGATTCTTTGGATGTCTCACAAACCGATTATTACGATACCTTGAACAAGTTGCTGACCAAGGTGCCATTGGCCCATTGGAAATGGTATCTTAAAGCACACTCCATGGATTCACATGCCAATTTTTTAAGCACACCCTTTAGGGATGCTGCTTTTGAATATAGCAAAGTATTGTCAGGACAGGCACAACAGCAATCAAGGGCAAAGCAGATGGTACGCCGCGTAGATGATCAAATAGGTTTTGCCTTGGGGCAATTATATGTAAAGCGTTACTTTAAGGAAGATGCCAAAAAGCGGGCCCTGGATCTGGTAAATAATTTTCAGAAAGTATTGGAGAAACGTATAGATGACCTGGATTGGATGGGTGATAGTACCAAGCTTAAGGCCAAGGACAAGTTATATGCCATCAACAAAAAAATAGGCTATCCGGATGTGTGGAGAACCTATGATGCGGTTATAGATCGGGATAAGTTCTTTGAAAATGTGGTGGCCTTGCAAGAAGATGAATATCAATACGAACTTAAGCAACTTAATAAGGCGCCCAACCGGGACGAGTGGCATACTACCCCGTCTACGGTTACGGCCTATTACAATCCAGCGTTGAACGAAATTGTGTTTCCCGCAGGAATATTACAAGCTCCATATTTTGATCTGTATGCGGACGATGCCTTGAATTACGGTGGCATTGGAATGGTAATAGGTCATGAGTTTACACATGCCTTTGATGATCAAGGGGCACAATATGACAAAAATGGAAATGTTGCCAATTGGTGGACAGAGCACGATTACACGCAGTTCAAGGCCAAAACGCAAAAGATCATAGACCTTTATTCAACCTTCACTGTTTTGGATAGTATCCATTTAAAGGGGGCGTTGACGGTTGGGGAAAACACGGCTGATAACGCCGGGATTGCCATTGCCTATGATGCGTTTAAGCTAACAGAACAGGGGCAGAATTCCACCAAAATTGGGGGTTATACCCCAGATCAGCGTTTTTTTCTCTCCTTAGCCAATATTTGGCGGGTAAAAATGCGCGAGGAATTCTTGCGCAATTATGTAATGACCGATCCGCATTCGCCACCCATTTGGCGCGTAAATGGCCCATTAATGAACTTTACGCCATTTTATGACGCTTTTAATGTTGAGCCAGGGGATCATAATTTCAAACCAGCGGAGGAAAGAATTAAGATATGGTAGGTACCTAAAAGTGATGGAAAAACCATTGTTAATCAAAATAAATGTAAGCCGCTAATTTTCAGATCCGAGTGGTTATGTTTTGTATATTTAATACACAACAATTTATCCTTCTAAAGCAAAAATATCATGAGCGCAAAAACTGTTAAAGCATACGGAACAAAATCCGCCGAATCCGATTTGGAACAATTAAAGATCAATAGACGATCGGTTACTGCAAAAGACGTAGAGATCGATATTCTTTTTTGTGGTGTCTGTCATTCCGATTTGCATTTTGCGCGAAATGATTGGGGCATGACCCAATACCCTGTAGTACCGGGTCATGAAATTGTGGGAAGAGTAACCCAAGTTGGGTCTGGAGCCTCAAAGTATAAAGTAGGCGACCTGGTTGCTGTAGGATGTTTGGTAGATTCCTGTAGGACCTGTAACAATTGTAAGGATGATTTGGAGCAATATTGTCCACAATGGGTCGGCACCTATGGGGGGTACGATAAACATTTGGATTCGCCTACCCATGGTGGTTATTCCGAAACTATAGTTGTAGATGAAGACTTTGTACTGAGTGTGCCAAAAAATCTGGATCAGGCAGGTATTGCACCGGTATTGTGTGCCGGAATCACGACTTGGTCACCTTTAAGACATTGGAATGTTGGCAAAGGGAGTAAAGTGGCAGTGGTAGGTCTTGGAGGATTGGGGCATATGGCCCTTAAACTTGCAAATGCCCTAGGGGCAGATGTCACCTTGTTTTCCAGAAGTCCAAATAAGGTTCAGGATGGTCTGGATCTGGGTGCTCACCAGGTAATTATATCAACCGACGAAGCACAGATGGAAAGTGTTATGAACCATTTTGATCTTATTATAGACACAGTTCCCTATGCACATGATTTGAATCCGTACATTGGAACTTTGTCAACCAATGGCACCTTGGTGGTCGTTGGCTATTTAGGGCCTCTGGATCCCATGCTGGTAACCGTGCCTATGATTATGGGGAGAAGGGCAGTGGCAGGATCTTTAATAGGTGGGATAGCAGAAACACAGGAATTGTTGGACTTCTGTGGAAAACATAATATTACTTCGGACATTGAGATCATTAAAATGCAAGATATCAATGTTGCCTATGAGCGTATGCTGAAGAGCGATGTACATTATCGATTTGTTATAGATATGAAATCGCTCAAGAAATAATTCCAAAAAAAGGACTTCTGCCTAGAATGTGGTATTTTATTTTGGCCAACAAGGAGCACAATTCCTATAACTAAATAAAAGAAGGGAAGGTTTTTAGAAGTATGAATTAGGAAGAGGGAATAAAATAGTAAAGCCGACTCTAAAAGTCGGCTTTAATTCCAATAATGTGGATTATGTACTCTTATAAATAAGCCCTTAAAATTTCGGAACGGGATTTGTTTTGAAGGATCCGCAGTGCTTTTGCGCTAATTTGCCGTACACGTTCCCTGGTGATATCAAAGAGTTCGCCAATTTGGCTAAGGCTCATAGGGTTTTGTTCCCCAATACCATAGTACAGACGAATAATTTCACTTTCCCTACTGGGAAGTGTTTTTAACACCATATCAATATCTGTTCTTAGTGAGTCCTTCATCATTTTGGTATCGGGACTGTTCGATTCTTTCGATTTTATTACGTTGTATAAATTGGAGGATTCCCCTTCCTCAAAAGGTGCGTCCATGGACAAATGCTTTCCGGAATTTTTAATCGCCAATTTCACCTGTGCGGGACTCATATCTAGCTCCCTGGCAATCTCTACGGCGCTTGGGGGACGCTGAAAGGTTTGTTCCAAGGAAGAGTATACCTTGTTTATTTTACTAATTTCACCAATTTTATTTAGTGGCAATCGTATCATACGGGAATGTTCGGACATCGCTTGCAATATAGATTGCCTGATCCACCAAACGGCATAGGAGATAAATTTAAAACCTCTGGTTTCGTCAAAACGTTTGGCCGCCTTGACCAAGCCAATATTACCTTCGTTGATTAGATCGGAAAGGCGTAATCCTTTACCTTGATATTGTTTTGCGGCAGAAACCACAAAACGTAAATTGGCATTTACTAATTTATTAAGGGCAATTTGATCTCCTTCACGAATTCTTTTGGCCAGTTCCGCCTCCTCATCTGGGGTAATCAATTCAATTTTTGATATTTCTTGAAAATACTTTTCTAAGGATCTGGTGTCTCTGTTCGTAATTTGTTTAGTGATCTTAAGTTGCCTCATATATTTGTTTTAATTATTAGTTACATCTTATAATTTAACAATTTTTTACGTAATTCCTAATTTTATTGAATATATTTTAAATTATTTTCATTAAAATAAATAAATCATAAGATTTAATTAAATTTCATTTCTAATGAGACTTGCCTTAATAGTGCAGAAGCACAATTGGAAAAAGCACCATATCTCCAAACTATATTTTTATATCTTGATATATTTGAATTCCAGATACCTTATAGGGCTTATAGTATCCGTAATTAGATAATTAACAATATAATTTAATTTATCATCTACATAATTTCTTTGACAATGGCGAGAATGTCAAAGTAGACTTACTTTCTTTTTTTGTTTATGTTAAAATATTGGTTCTAGTTAATAAATGCTTAATCGTCAACTACTTAATTATACATGGGTTCGTTTCATTTGTACATAAAACACTACAAACTATACATCTTAAACTCTTTTCTTGTAATATAATTCGTACTTTTATTTTGCTCCCCGATGAAACTTTGTTCAACTCTAAACATATAGTTATGCCGGGACCTGCTATACATCATCTTATCGCAAAGGAGCTTAAACAACGCATTCAGTCTGGTAATGGACTGGGCGATGATGCAGATTACGAAAAGCTTCAAGAATTGTTAACCAAAAGTGAGAATTTCCCCTACCTCTTTTTAGGGTGTCAGGGACCGGATTTTCTCTTTTTCAACACCAAAGATTGGACCGGTCTGCCTTTGGGTGATGCCGTTAAAATCTATTATGAAGTTTATGATGCCATAGACGATATAAAAGAAACCTTGAAAGGTTTGGTTCCCCAACCAGTGATAGATGCGTTGGAGGCATTGGACGCTGCTGCAGATGCGGTCGTAGAAAATTCGTCCACCCTTACAGAATTGGAACAACTTTTTGGTGATATGCAACAGGTGGTTGATGGATTACTGGCCAACCTTACCGAAATGATTAAGAAATTTATCACAGATTTTAATCTTTACGACCTGCTGGAACATCCTTATCGAGATGGACAGACCAAAGGGGAGTGGTGGTGGTTTGATGCCATGCATTATCGTAAAACCGGTAAGTTTGCCCAGGCCTTGGTAGATAAGACGAGTCCAGATTCTCCCTTACATCTCTATGCGCTGGGGTACCTGACCCACGTGACAGGAGATACCGTTGGTCATCCGTTTGTGAATATTAATAGCGGGGGTGCTTACAGAACACAATCGCAAAGACATAAGACAGGAGAGAATTTTCAGGATGTCTTTCATATGTTTCAACATACCTCAGGTACCGATTGGAATCGCTCACAACTCCATGCATTTTACAATTTTAATTTTACAGGAAATATAGCTCCTATTGATGCAGCAAATCCTGAACCCGATAGAAATACACAACTGCCGGACGATCTTGCAGACCTAATTGCGGATACCATGAACGAAATCTACAATACGGGAAACATGGACGATAACGAATATGGTCGGACGATTTCCAAAGGAGATGTGGATGCTGCTTACCGCCTATGGTATAAATGGATGAGGTCGGCTACCGAAACCGGAACCTTGCCCGAACCCATACCTTATTCCCTCACCGAGGAGTTGGAAGAAGTTTGGGAAACGGCCATGGATAATCTTGGCGATATAGGAGATTTTTTGGAAGACGCGGCAGATTTGGCCGGAAGTTTCAATATCCTAGCTATTTTTATAATACTGGCTGCTCTGATAATTGCAGCTGTGGCGGCAGCACTGGCCTTGATCGATGCGGTTTTAGGGGCGCTGACGACCCTTACTGTTGCTGGTATTCGATATGCGGCTTGCTTAATTTATGAGCATTTATATAATGCCTTCCAGACTTTCAGGCTGGGGGTATCCTTTAATGGTCTGGCTTACCCGATGACCGAGCATATGAACGAAGTTCGTTTTGACCAGTTTAAGAATACATCTTTTGACGATCCCTTTGGTTTTGATTCAAGAGATCTTAAAGGCAGCTTGCCTAAATTAAAGGTTCTACTTGATGGCGGAGGATTTCTAGATCAACTGTTTCACAAAGAAAAGCATTTGGTGTACCCTCCAACCTCCGAAACTGCCTCAGAACCCAATGCGGCAATTCCAGGGCCAGATTCCTATTTCCAGCAAGATCCTCTGCACTATGCTTTTGGAAATATCCCCTTGGATAGAAAATTCATTGACTTTCTAACTCAACTGGAAGGGGATGAGCAAAAGCTTAAGGATTATTTGGCTACAGCGATAAAAGAAAAGCGGGGTTTGCCTACTCTGGGAAATGCAATGGACCTTACAGAGGAACTCTATGACCGCCTTATTAAAAATAAGGAAATCCCAGAATTCAACTTGGATGCAGATCGTGGTTACGCCTATACATGCTGGACACAGAAGGATGAATCTGGTCCAAACGCCCCTGAAGCCCCCAAAGAGTTGTTGCAGAACGATCAACAGCAGAACGGACAGGCGATTACTCCCGTGAAACTTGATTTTATCGGGCATTAAGTACAACTAACACTAAAACACCTAAAGATGTCAGTAAATGTTAAAAAAGCTGCTGGTTATATCAGTGGTCTCAGAAAATCCAGGGAAGAGTACCTCAAAAAAGTACCTGATCAACTTGCAAAGATCTATAGAGGTAAGGATAAGCGGCCGAAACCGGACCATTTCAAGGAAAGTTCCTTTCTTTATATTCGCTCCTATAACGGGGATATAGGGATAAGGCCTTTCTCCGGGATTAATTTCTGGAATTCACCAGATATTACAATTAATCCGATATCTAATTCCGGTATAAACACCACGGAATTATATGCAGGTAATACTTATAATATTCGTTGTCGCCTAAATAATAGGGGCGATCTCATGATTCCTTATCCCAAAGTGGAATTTTTTCTAACAGATCCAAGCCTAGGCTTTAACACGACGGTTGCAAAATTACTTGGTCTGACCCAATTACAAGGCCTTTTGTTACCTGCAAGTAATGACGAAGCAATAATGAGATATACTGTACCAGCTTCAGAGTCGGGCCATAAATGCCTGTTCGCACGGACCTATTCATTTAGTCCTTTGGACAAACCTTTCGATCTAAATGCCCTGGATCCAAGGTTGGACCGGCATATTGGTCAGCAGAACCTGAACATTGTTCCACAGGGTAGCACTTATACATTCAATCTTGTGCATCAGCCCAATACATTGGAAACCATTGAATTCCGTCCTTTGTCTGTAAGACAGGTTATGGTCCTTCAGCATCCGGCTTTACAGGAATTGAAGATTACTCAATTGAAGGATAAACAGACGTTAGCCCGTATTAAAGTGGAAGTAGCAGCAAAAACTTCCCATGAAATAGGAATGAAAAGTGAGAAAGGAATTATGCAGATTACGACAAGCGGTAAAGGACTTAGCCTAGATAAACAGGGTGAAATCTTTAAAAAGACCAATGCAATACTTAAGGCCATCCACTCCGGCAAAGGAAGTCATCAGCATTTTAAAAGGGATTTAAAACCGTTTACTGACATGAATCGGCTTGTAGCGGTCACCGCCTTCCAAATGACCATTCCGGATTTTGGTACCCGTAAGGGCTATGCAGTAGGCTTAGAAATTGTCAATAGAAATAAGATTGATGGTTCGATAAAAGGAGGAATTACTTTGATTGCCATTGGGAAATAAATCAATGAAGTAACAACAGATTAGAATATCTAGAAGAAACACGTTTTTAATTATACCAAAAAATGGCTTTAACATTTGAAAATTTTATAGAAATCCCGCGCATTCCGAGTGCGCCTGCAAAGACTGCTAGACAAGCGCTAAATATATTTCGTAGATCGCAGCAAATAGGTGGTCTTCAACAGGCAAAAACTGCAGCTCTGGAGGCCATTCTTAATGTTAGTACAACTGAAAAGCCCAGTGAACTGGGCAGGCTTAGACTCCTTTATAAGGAGGTATACACCATGGAAGAATTAAGATCCTTTATTGATCGGTCTTTTGATTTTTATGGAATTCAACAAATTTAATTAAATGTATTATGTCGTATCCAGATCTTGGTTGCTTTGCGGAATGCTTGGAATGTGAACTTTGCGATAATCAATTTTCATCTGATGATGATGATTCAGATTTTGATCCTTTTGATTTCGGTGACTTATTTGAACCAGGAGAGCCCTGGGACGATCCAGGATTTTGGGATTCGGATGACCCTGGCGACTACGATGATGGGGGACTATTCGATGACTTTCCTACCGGTATTCCGATTGGGGATACAGAACTTTCGCCCTCTTGGGATAACGGTCCAGGATTGAACTGGAGCGGAGAATTTTAAAAATAGTAAAATGGATAAAAAAGAAGCTGTAACGACCTACATTGCTGCGCAGGAGTTGAGACGATTGTATAATGCCTACAGGGCAACAAGCAAGGCTAATATTTGGATAATGCGCAATATCAGGCATAACGTTATCCACAACACCTTTATGGAAGGGGACAAGAAAACTGATGCTTTCATACAATTGCAGCAAAAGGAAGCCTTGTCCATGGAAACGGATCTGGTTTTTAAAAAGCGGATATCTCAGCTTGAAAAACGTATTAAAGAACTCAAAAGTTTAGATTTCATATGATACCTTTTACACAAACTGAAATAGCTCCCTTAGCCGATCGCGCATATTTTGACTTTATGCTGGGGTCCATAGAAAGGGCAACCCATCATATTTGGGTCTCTTTATTTATCTATGATATAAGACCTTCGCGCGATATCGGAGGAAAGGTGTTGGCATTAACCACGGCACTTATAGATAAAAAACTACATGGACTGGATGTAAGGGTCCTTCTGGCTGGGCATTTAAATACGGCCGATATTGCAGCGGCAAATTTGGCTTCTGGATTATATCTTAAGGAATTTGGAGTTCCCCATCGCAGAAGTGTTCACGATAACACACAATTGGGTTCCCACGCCAAATATGTCATTTGCGACGAGATGGCTATTGTGGGAAGCCAGAACTGGACCGATGACGGCTTCCGGTTAAATATAGAGGACGCCATAGTGTTGAAAGGGGATGCAGTATTTCTATTGGAGTCCGAATTTTTACGCCAATGGGAACTGGGTAAAGGGTTGCCTAAACCTTAAAATGAAATTAAATGGAACTAAAGAAAACAACTGTAAAACCATTGGTAGAAACTTGGAGTGCCTTGATGACCAAGGATCCATGGACAATGTCCCAGAAAGAAGTCCTGATAAATCGAATTATAGGAATTTCAAGGGCAGTTACCCAATACGTGGTCAAGGATGATGTTGTTTCCTATGAGAATGAACAGTCTTTTTTGTTATATAATGCAACGCAGGAAGTTCACTATTGGTTGATGCGTATTTCGGATAACTATAGGAAATTGAGACTAAAAAAAAGAATGCATTATGGCAAAGAGTTCAATGTTACAAAATTGGAAATCCGAAGTGCTAGGATAGCACAGTTAGAGGCATTGCCCGGTATCGGTAATGAGCTGGCCTGGGAGATTGGTAAATTTGTAAGTCAAAGGCCAAAATTGACCTCGGTGGATGATCTTATCCAAATAAATGGCATTGGACCTTCCAAAGTAGCGCAGTTAAAGGAATTAACCTATATAGATTCCAGCGGAGTATATTTCTTATCGCCTTTACTTTCAGAGTTTGTTTCCAATCCAGGGATAGATTCGCTACTAAAATTAATGGATGTTTCAGAATTGGATTATTTCTATGGGGATAGAAGTAAATTTCTAAATCAAAACCAAAACAATACTACTGGTTTTGAACGCTTCAATGTCTTGTTGGAGATGGTTCAGGAACAGTCAACAAGACGATATTCAAAAGTCCAAGGAGTAAAGGCCAGTGCTATAACCGAATGGGCAAACCGTAGGAATGTCTGTGCACAGACCAAAGCCCAATTTAAACCAGGTCAGGGTTCGGTTTTATTACGGGAAGCTTACCTGCCTTTTGTAAAAAGTCAGATTGAAGCTTCCAATACGTCGATTTATCTTATGATGTTCCTAGGCACTCTATCTACGGGGAATCCTCAACAATTAGGACCTCTAGAGTTGATAAAGGCCATGGAACTTGCTGCCGCCAATGGGATTGATGTACGGGTAATCCTAGATCAAGACGATGTTGGACAGCCTTATAAGAGCTTGCTCATTAATAGTCCGCTAGTACAGCGGCTATTAACAACATCAGTAAAAGTAAAATTCGATAAGAAGGACACCTTATTGCATTCCAAAGTTTTGATAATTGATAAAAGTAAAGTTGTAATCGGAAGTCATAATTGGACCTTTAACAGTTTTTACAATACCAATGAAATTAGTGTCTACTTCGAGCAAAACGAAACTGCAGTGGGCTATAGTAAACGTTTTCTTGAGTTGTGGAATTCGCTTCCATCTTTGTAGATGGAATTTACAAGTATTGGGAATCTGTTGTATGGTCTCGGGTGCAGCCCTCCATTATAATACCGTTACCATGAATTTCCAAAACTAATAAAGTACTTTTAAATCTTAGCTGCCAGCCTACTGGCCTGATCTATGGCGCGTTTGGCATCCAATTCGGCAGCCACATCTGCCCCACCAACTACATGTACTTTTATACCTTTTGCTTCCAAAGGTTCCAATAATTCCTTAAATGGCAATTGACCTGCACAAATGATAACGTTATCTACTGCCAACACTTTTTGCGCTCCATTTTGAATATAATGCAAGCCTTCATCATCAATTTTGGTGTACTGCACCTGGTTGATGAACTGTACGTTTTTATTTTTCAAGCTGGTTCTATGTATCCAACCAGTGGTTTTGCCAAGGCCACCACCAAATTTTCCCTTGCTGCGCTTCAACATAAAAATTTCCCTTGGCGAGGGGTGGACTTCGGCCTGTACACCTTCAATTCCGCTGCGGGCCTTCATGGTCTTGTCTATGCCCCATTCCTTTAACCAAGCGTCAATATTCAAAGCGGTGCTCTCACCTTCATGTGCCAAATATTCGGACACATCAAAACCAATTCCTCCTGCACCTATAACCGCAACCCGGCTACCAACTGGCTTTTTTAATTTTAAAACATCAATATAACTCAATACTTTGGGATGATCTATCCCTTCAATTTTTGGAGTTCTTGGTACAATTCCAGTAGCTAATATAACCTCATCAAAATATTCATTTTTTAAATCTTCGGCGTTTACCCGGGTATTTAATTTAACGGTTACATTATGTAATGCCAATTGGGTATTAAAATATCGAATGGTTTCATAGAATTCTTCCTTCCCTGGAATTTGTTTTGCCATGTTGAATTGTCCACCAGTTTCCTTGTCGGCATCAAATAGGGTCACCTCATGTCCCCTTTGTGCTGTAATGGTTGCTGCGGCCAAACCGGCAGGGCCGGCACCTATAACGGCAATTTTTTTCTTTTTTTCAGCTGGCAGATAATTTAGTTCGGTTTCATGGCATGCTCTCGGATTTACCAAACAACTGGCTACTTTCTGGGCAAAAACATGGTCCAAACAGGCTTGATTACAACCAATACAGGTGTTTATTTCGTCTGATTTATTTGCTTGTGCTTTGTTTACCCATTCGGGATCCGCTAAAAATGGCCGAGCCATCGAAATCATATCCGCATGACCTTCCGCCAATACTTTTTCGGCGGTTTCCGGCATATTTATTCTATTGGAAGTAATCAACGGAATGGAAAGTTCTTCCTTCATTTTTTTGGTCACCCAAGTAAAGGCAGCTCTCGGTACCGATGTTGCAATGGTGGGTATTCGTGCTTCATGCCAGCCAATTCCTGTATTTATAATAGTGGCACCGGCTTTTTCAATCTCTTTTCCCAAGGCTACTATTTCTTCCCAGTTGCTACCTTTTTCTACCAAATCCAACATGGATAAACGATAGATTATGATAAATTCCATTCCCACAGCTTCACGTGTCTGTTTTACTATCTCTATGGGTAAGCGAATTCTATTTTTATAGGTTCCCCCATAATCGTCCGTACGCTTGTTTGTTTTTTCTGCAATAAATTGGTTGATCAAATAACCTTCAGACCCCATAATTTCCACACCATCATAGCCCGCCAATTTTGCTAGTTTGGCCGATTTCAGAAAATCGCGGATCGTACGTTTTATACCAGATGGTTTTAGTTTAAATGGCTTAAAGGGAGTAATGGGCGACTTTATGGCCGAAGGGGCCACCGCTAAAGGATGATAGCCGTAACGTCCGGAGTGTAAAATTTGCATACATATTTTACCGTCTTCCCTATGTACTGCTTCTGTAATTATTTTGTGGTGCTTTGCGTGTTTTTTGTTGCTCATACGTGCAGAAAAGGGAGCCGTCCAACCTTGGACGTTCGGGGCAATTCCACCCGAAACAATTAAGCCAACACCACCTTTTGCCCGCTCGGCATAATAGGCTGCTATTTTTTCAAGGCCGTTTTTTTGCTCTTCCAGTCCTGTATGCATGGAACCCATTAGAATACGGTTTTTTAGGGTTGTAAATCCTAAATCCAAGGGTTCAAAAATATGTGTGTACTTAGTCATTTTTATCGTTATTTTTATTATGCATGCATAATAACTAACAAGGTACGGTTTTTTTGGATTGAACTCAAATTTAACGGTAGGGCAGAGGTAGGGGGCCATTCTTGCCCTTATCGAGAGAAAACATCATTTTGTCCAAAATCCCATAAAATATAATTATTGGGATTAAACCAAAATTGAAAACTTAGGTCAAAGGAGTATAAGTATACTTTAAAGTTTAACATTTTAAAATTTATGACCTATGAAAACAAATAGCAAAACATATTTCGTCCTGTCCATATTACTTATAGGGTTTATGTACATGGGTACTGCCCAATCGCGGACACGTACAACTACCACAACCAAAACAACTAGAACGGTAACCAAAAAGACACCAAATAGGGTGTCCAGTAAAAGAGTGGTTTATAGGACCCCTACAAAGAAGGTTGTTTCTGTTAGAACAGTACCCAACAGAAAAGTAGTGAAGTACCAAGGGCAAAATTACTACTATTCCAACAACAGATTTTATACCTATTCCAGAGGCCGCTATATTGTAATTGCTCCCAAAATAGGTTTTAGAATAAATACCTTACCTGCCAATTATCGAAGAGTTCGTTTTAATAACCATATCTACTTTACGGTAAGCGGTACTTTCTATACCCAGATCGGAAATGAATATGAAGTTGTAGAACCGGAAATAGGGACAATTGTATATGAACTCCCGGACGATTATGAAAAAGTAACCATAGACGGGCAGAGCTATTACGAGTACGGCAATATTCTATATGAGAAAGTACAGGTAAATGGCACCAGAGCCTATGAAGTTGTTGGTATTATAGATTTGGACTAGGTACTAAGTAACGGTTCCTTTATATTTAAAAAGCGTTTACCCTCCAAGGGTAAGCGCTTTTTTTGGTTTGTAAAAGGGGAGAAGACATACTTGCTAATCCAATTAAATGCATAGAATATTAGCCTGCTTTTCGATAGGTCTTTGATCCTGAAGACAAAATTCCCAGGTCTTAAAAAGTATAATTCCTAAAGACGGATTGACTGAATAAACATATGTAATCAACCGTATACCTATACATTTTGATGTAGCAACTTTGTTGGTCTTTTTAGGATGCAACGGATATGCCCATAAAATTTTATTTAAATTCTTTAAATGTTAAAAACCGAATAGGTTAAAATACCATAGGTATTCATCAAGAATAGTGGTACGACTTAGTTCACATACGTTTATTTTTATCGATTCTACAATATATATAAAATATGAAAAAATTATTCTTAGGTTTTTGTTTACTAGTAGGATTCGCCACCAAGGCACAAACGGTCACAGATCAGTCGTTTCTTCAGGATAGTGCTGAAAAGTTCACTTTGGAAGAGGGGGAAGGGAATATAGACTTGCTTCAAATTGCCAGTGACCGCAATAAGGCCATTAAAGTTCATAGCAGCCAAGGCCTGATGCTCCCACATGAAAAACAAATCCGGCAAGATTTACAATATAGACCATTGCTAGATATGAACATTGTAGCAATGAGCGAGTACCAAGGTCAATTTGTTTATTTAACGGACAAGGCAGTTTTAAGCAATGCTTGGGCCGGAAAGTTATACATCAACCATAACATAAAGGCTCCTAAGGCTATGGGCATGGGCCCTGATTTTTTGACCCTTATAGCGGGGGAAAACGATTTTGTTATTTTTAAGGACAACCAAGAAATTTGGAGGTCTTCCATCGATAACCTAAAGCCGATATCCGCGCACTACGACTCTAATTCCGATCAATTTTTTCTTTTAACGGCAGAAGGACTGTACCAAGTGGATAGTAGTTCAAAAACAGCAAAAAAAGTGTTTGACGCCACTAATTTAACGGCCTTCACTTTCCATGAAGACAGCATTGTTTTGGGGACTACCAATGGGGTACAAATTTTGGATCGCAAAACATTTGCCCCAAATAAACTGGACCAAAAACTGCCTTGGACAGAAATTACAACTGTAAAAAATATTCGCGGAAGTCTATGGTTCGGTTCAACCAAAGGGGCTTTTAAACTACGTGAAGATGGTAAATACGATTATTACGCTTCAAAGCGATGGTTGGTAGACGATGAGGTAGTAGACTTGTCAGAAGGTCCTGACGGAAGTGTGTTGGTCCTCACTCAAAAAGGGATGAGTAAAATTAACTTCGTACCCATGACACTGGCGCAAAAAGCGGAGTATTTTCAAGAAATTCAGCGGTTACGGCATATACGTTACGGTTTTACTTCCGATTTGGCCATGAGAACACCTGGAGACCTTTCTACTGGCTACTTTCATGATACCGATAATGATGGACTTTGGACCTCTATGTACTTGGCAGGGGAGTTGTTTAGATATGCAGTAACCAAGTCAGAAGATGCCAAGCAAAACGCCTACGAAGCCTTTGAGGCCATGGAGCGGTTAACGGCACTTCCCAATCTAAAAGGCTTTCCGGCAAGGTCTTTTGAAAGGGACGGCTATGAAGTTGGGCTACACGCCAATGGATTTTCCGAAGAGTGGAGAAAGCAATGGGAGAAAGAAAATGGAAGGATCTGGCAATTGTCAGACGATGAACTTTGGAGGTGGAAGTCCACCACAAGTAGCGATGAATCTTGCGGACATTTTTTCGTGTACGCACTTTTTGCTGAACTGGCACCGGATAAGGAATGGCGGGATAGGGCCATACATCAAATAAAAATTGAGATGGACCATATTATGGATAACGATTGGTACTTAATGGATTGGAACGGAAAGCCGACCGCTTGGGGAAAATGGAATCCAAAATATGTAAATAGCTTCCCCACCAATGTAGGTGATCGCAGGCTGAATTCCACACTTATTCTATCTTTCCTGCAAACGGCCTATCATTTTACACAAGACAAAAAATATAAAAAAGGGGCCGAGAAGTTGATAAAAAAATATGGATATGATGTGAATGCCAACAGACCGGCTACGGTCATCGGTTTTGTCGAAGGAGAGGATTTAAGTGATAAATGGAACCATTCCGATGATGAGATGTATTTCTTGACCATTCCCGGATTTGTTAATTATTCCTTTTCCGAAGAACAAAAAGAAGCCCATTTTAATACGGTAAAAAGCCATTGGGAAGTAGAGCGCTCCGAAAAAAATCCCCTATGGAATTATCTTTTTGCACTTTCTGGTGGAAAAAATATAGATAGTGAAGAATCTGCCTGGTGGTTACGCGAGTTTCCTATGGACTTGATCGATTGGAAAATAGACAATGACCACAGAAAGGACCTGACGAAAATAGCCCCTAATTTCCGAAGCCAGACCTATACCGAGGTGTTGCCCGGTGACGAGAGGACCCTCCATTTGCACAATGGAGCGTATAGGAACAATGGCGGAAGTGATGGTAAACGGGAATATGCCCCGTATATCTATTTGTTGCCCTATTGGGCCGGTAGATATGTGGATGCCATTAGTGCCCCGCAGGCGGAATAAGAAAGGAAATAATAACAAATAAGCCAGGCGCCAGGACTTTGTTCCTATGGTGCTTAGCATGGTATTTTTAAATTCTTACCAGTGGTTCTTTTCTGCTTCAGTTGGTAATTTCTATAAAAGACGAAAAGTTTAGGGATACTTTATTTAAGGGAATTTTAGTGGGCATAAATTAAATTTCTGTGGCTTAGAGGTTTAATAGACTATGTTGTCCACTTTGAAAAGATTACCTTTTTTTTAGCTGCCGTAAGCCATTACTGTTTACTGAGGTAGTTCTCCTGATGAATATCATATATATTGTTGCCAATCCAAACTACTTTTATTCCTTTCTAATTCATAAGACAGGAAAAAGGATTAATTATGAAGCAATTAAAATGGATCATCCCAGGAATTTTAACAATAGCAATAGTTGGCTACTTTGTAATGAAGCCAAAATTGGATGCAAAAAACCTGGACTACACTTATATACCCTTGGTAAAAGGCCACATTGAGGCAGTAGTATCCAGTACAGGAACATTGGAAGCCATTAATACCGTAGAAATAGGAACCCAAATCTCGGGTACCATTAAAAAAATATATGTAGACTATAACGATAAGGTCACAGCGGGGCAGCTTTTGGCAGAAATGGACTTAAACCTATTGCAGACCAACCTCATAAGTGCCCAGGCAAATTTGGCTGTTGCCCAAGCGCAATTAAATCAAGTACGTGATACCTACAACAGAAACCAGGTCTTATATGAAAAATCGGTCATATCGGAACAGGAATATAAGGATTCCCAGTATAGCTATGATCAGGCTTTAAGCGCCAAAGAGGCGTCATTGGCTGCTGTAAAGAATATCAAGGTCAGTATAGAATTTGCACATATAAAATCGCCCATTAACGGAACGGTAACGGAACGAAGTGTTGAAGAGGGCCAAACCGTGGCCGCTTCCTTTGCTACCCCAAAAATGTTCGTCATTGCTGAAGATTTATCAAAAATGCAAATCCTGGCAGATGTGGATGAAAGTGATATTGGGTATATAAGCAATGGTCTTCAAGTGCGTTTTACGGTACAGACCTATCCTGAAAAAGTGTTTAATGGGAAGGTCAGTCAGATCAGGTTACAGCCTATTCAGGTGAACAATGTTGTGAACTACCAGGTGGTCGTAGATGTTGATAACCACGAAGGGCGTTTACTTCCCGGAATGACCGCAAGTCTCGAATTTATAACCCAATCTGCCAAAGATGTTTTGCTGATCAATAATTCGGCCTTGCGTTTTAGGCCCAATACACAAATGCTCAATGAAATTAAGCCCATCTTGGAACAAAAAGCGAAAAAGATGCTTCCGGATTCTATACAACAGGGCTTTTTAAGCGCCCTTAACAGTGAGGAACAATTTACCCCTGCCAATTTTAAGAAAAGTCTACCGGCCAATATCAATGGTTTTTTTTACAAGGATACAGCAGGGAAATTGGATTTCAATTTTATTGAAATAGGGATAAAAACGGGTATGCAGTCTCAAATCATTGGATTTATGGATGGTTCTGAGCTAGGTGAACAAACAAAAGCCATCAATGGTATTAAATCTCACAAATAGGATGGTGCCAAAAAAAAAAGTCATAGAGACCAAAAAAATAAGTCGCGTATTCAAAACAGGTGATATTGAAGTACGTGCCTTAACAGACATTGATATTGTTATTGAAGAAGGCGAATTTGTGGTTATTATGGGATCTTCGGGTTCAGGGAAATCAACCTTGCTGCATATTTTAGGCTGTTTGGACAAACCCTCTTCCGGGGAGTATTATTTGGATGGGGTGTATGTAAATTCATTGAACAAAAATCAACTTGCAGATATACGCAATCAAAAAATAGGATTCATTTTTCAAAGTTATAATTTGTTATCCCGGACCACGGCCCTTGAAAATGTAGAATTACCATTGGTTTATGATAGATCGGGTCGCTTTTCCAATTCAAGTGAAATCGCAAAAAAAGCATTGGAGCAAGTAGGTTTGGGCAATAGGATACACCATAAAACTAATGAACTTTCTGGGGGACAACAACAACGAGTCGCTATTGCCAGGGCCTTGGTAAACAATCCGGCGCTCATCTTATCGGATGAAGCAACCGGTAATTTGGATAGCAAAGCCAGTATTGATATCGCAGATTTGTTTGTTCGCTTAAATAACGAGGGAAAAACTATTTTGATGATTACCCACGAACCTGAAATAGCCCAGTTCGCGAAAAGGATGATTTATTTAAGAGATGGCCGGGTTTTAACGGACGAGCTTATAAAAAACAGAAGTACCAAAGAGAGTGCTTTAAAAGATTTGGAGCAAACTACTTAATTGAAGGGAATGAAACAATTATTAAAAACATTTAAGGTCGCTTTTCGGTCTATCTATAAGAACAAAACGCGAAGTTTGCTTACGGCACTCGGCATCATTATTGGTGTTGCGGCGGTAATTATGACCATTTCCGCCGGTCAGGGCGCCACACAGGAAGTGCAAAGTCAGATCTCGGGCTTGGGTACCAATTTATTAATGATCAGTACCAAAACGGAACACAGAGGGGGTATAGATGTAAGAATGGGTAGGCCCATAGATGAAAAAGACCTGCTTATGTTACAAAAAAATTCCGTTTGGATGTCAAAACTGTCGCCATTGGTAGCAAATGGAGTAAGGGCCATTGGTCCACAGGGCAATAAATCTACCACCATTTATGGAGTTTCTTCGGATTACTTTGATATCTTAAATAGGGAAATAGTTTCAGGGGATGGTTTCACAGAGGAAGATGTGAAAACGGCCCGTAAGGTTTGTGTCATTGGTGAAACCATAAAGAAAGAACTATTTTCCAGTGCAGATCCCGTAGGACGACAAATTAGAATAGATAAAGTTCCCTTCACTATTGTTGGTATCCTAAAGGAGGAAGGCAAGGGTACTATGGGCCAGGATCAGGACGATATGCTTATTGCACCCTACACCACCATACAGAATAGGTTGTACGGAAGGCGTAGGGGCTATAATATGATAATGGCCAGCGCTCTAAGCGAAGACCATATACAAGATGCGGAAGTTGAGGCCACAGAGCTCTTAAGGGAAACGCACCGTATCCTGGAAGGGGAGGAGGATGATTTTGAAATTATGACCCAAGTGGAGCTTCAAGAAATAACAGGCAACGTTACAGGAATTTTGACCCTTATTTTAGGTGCTATTGCCAGTATTTCCCTTATTGTGGGTGGCATTGGTATAATGAATATTATGCTGGTTTCGGTAACTGAACGTACTCGGGAAATTGGCACCCGACTTGCCATAGGGGCTCGGGAAAGCGATATTTTGACCCAATTTTTGATAGAGGCTATCGTACTGAGTCTTGCCGGAGGTATTTTAGGGATTATGCTAGGGGTTCTGGGCAATCAAATTATTTATAGGACTACCAATTTTTATATACCTACGGCTATGGACTCCATACTGATAGGCTTTGGTTTTTCGGTACTGGTAGGTATTGTTTTTGGTTATTTCCCAGCCAGAAAAGCTGCTAGATTAAACCCTATTGATGCCCTGCGTTACGAGTAGGGATTTTAATGATAGGGGTATCGTCTTTACCAATGGGTAGGGAGGGGAGTTACACCTTTGTTTTCTTAATTTCCCTAATTTAATCCACATGGCTTCCTAAGTTTTTTACATTCTTAGTTTTATAATTTTATATTTGTGTGTATATTACACATATGAGTGGACAAAATATAAGATTATCTGTAGATGCCGTTGTTTTTGGTTACGACGCAGGAACAATATCGGTATTGCTTATAAAAAGAAAATACGAACCTTTTAAAGGCATGTGGGCTATTCCAGGCGGATTTGTATTGCAGGACGAGTCTTTGGAAGAAGCTGTTGAAAGGGAGCTAAAAGAAGAGACAGGAATTGAAATAGACTATTTGGAACAACTTTATACTTTTGGAAATCCCAAGAGGGACCCAAGGAGTAGGGTAGTGTCTATTGCATATTTTGGTTTGGTTCACCCCAGTACCTTTGATATTTTTGCATCGACAGATGCTGAGGAAGTACAATGGTTCAAAATAGATGACCTTCCCCAACTTTCATTTGACCATGACAAAATACTTCAATTTGCCATAACACGCTTAAGGGCCAAAATAACTTATGAACCCATTGGCTTTGAATTGTTGGATGAAAAATTTCCCTTTTCCGATTTAGAAAATTTATATACTACACTTTTAGGAAGGCCTGTAGATAGACGTAATTTTAGAAAGAAAATACTTAGTCTTGATATTCTTGATGAATTGGATGAAAAAATATCCAAAGGATCTGGAAGACCTGCCAACCTGTTTAAATTCAATCAAAAACGCTATAATCACCTTAAGAAAAAGGGTATTGTTTTCGAAATATAAGCCAATTTGTGTAAAAAAAACGCAAATTAGTTTTGTACATTGAAAAACTACTCTGTATTTGCGTTATAATTACGCAAAAAAATATATTATGAACGGACTACTATTAACAGACGGATATAAAACTGGACATCACCAACAATATCCAAAAGGAACCGAAGAAGTATATTCCAATTGGACACCTAGAAGTAATAAATATGCCTCAAAAGGTTGTGATAAAATTGTTTCTTTTGGTCAACAGTATGTTTTCCAATGGTTGCACGATTATTTTAATGATAATTTTTTCTCCAGACCCAAGGAGCAGGTTTGTAAGGAAATCAAAGAGGAATTATCCATGTATCTGGGTACCGATTATGACGTTACACACTATGAGAAATTGCACGATTTACAGTATTTGCCTATAAAAGTAAAATCATTACCGGAAGGGGTAGAGGTCCCTGTTCGTGTTCCTATGGTTACGGTTGTAAATACAGAAAAAGAATTTTATTGGATCACTAATTTTTTGGAGACTATCCTATCAACCATGTTATGGCAGCCAATGACATCGGCATCCATAGCACTTAGATATAAAAGGATTTTTAAAAGTTGGGCACTGTTGACAGATAAAGAAAATGTATCCTTCATTGATTTTCAAGGACATGATTTTTCTATGAGAGGGATGGGAGGTCTGCAAAGTGCCGTTTCCTCTGGAATGGGCCATGCAACAGTTTTTTTAGGTTCGGATACGCTTCCGGTAATTAGTAGTTTACGTAAATATTATAATGCGGAAGGCTTTGTTGTAGGTTCTGTAAATGCAACTGAACACTCGGTAATGTGCGCAGGAACCAAAGATGATGAAATAGGAACTTTTAGGCAATTAATGCAAACCTATCCAACAGGGATACTATCCGTTGTGAGCGATACTTGGGATTTATGGAAAGTGCTTACGGTTTATTTGCCCGAGCTAAAGGAAGAAGTACTGGCAAGAGATGGGAAATTGGTAATCCGACCAGATAGCGGGGACCCGGTAGATATTATCTGTGGGGAATCCAGGGTATTGGGAGGGAATTCTGCCAAGGATAAAGGAGTGGTAGAGTTACTTTGGGATATTTTTGGAGGAACTGTAAATGCACAAGGTTTTAAAGTTTTGGATACGCATATAGGGGCAATTTACGGTGATAGTATAACTACGGAAAGAGCGGAAAATATCTGTCAACGTCTGCACGATAAAGGCTTTGCTACAACAAACGTAGTTTTGGGAATAGGATCGTTTACCTATCAATATAATACAAGGGATACCTTCGGATTTGCAATGAAAGCAACTTCTGTGGTTGTAAATGGAGAGCGTAGGGAAATTTTTAAAGACCCAATAACGGACGACGGAGTTAAAAAATCAGCAAAGGGCTTAATAAAAGTCGATATGCTTAACAATGAATATGTTCTTTTGGACCAAGTATCTCCAGAGCAGGAAAATGAAGGAGCTTTACAGGTAATTTATGAAAACGGCCATTTTGTTAACCCGGTGAGTTTACAGGAAATAAGGGATAGAATTGACCAAAACCTTTAAATATTTAAAATTATGAACTATCAAATAAAGAAGTTTAATGATGGACAGCTAACTGCCAAAATCATTGAAAACGGTAATATAGATATTAAAATAAGGGGAAATAGTTATGAAGATCTATTTAGGGCAGCCGCTATAAAAGAAGCATGGGACGCAGAAAACTCAACCAATAAAAACGCAGTAGCTACCTTGACCCTATGTTGCTTAATAGGTCAACGTTCGGATAGAAGATTTAATAAAGGGGAGTCTTTCGATTTAAAAGTGATTTCGAATTTTATTAATGCCATGAAATTTGATAAAATATCCATATTACATCCACATAGTCCCATTTCATTGGCTTTGATCAATAATTCCGAAAAGATATCCCATTTGGAATTTGTAGAAAAGGCTTTTAGGGCTATTGGCAATCCTGTATTGGTAAGTCCTGATGCCGGGGCCTATAAGACCACCCACGAGATAGCAGAAAGGTTAGATGCAGATTTGGTTCCCTCCAATAAGGTTAGGGTAAACGGAGCTCCTGTAATAAGTATTCAAGGCGAGGTAAAGGGAAAAGAATGTTTAATTGTAGATGACCTGGCCGATGGAGGGAGGACCTTTAAATTCTTGGCGGCGGAATTAAAATCCCAAGGAGCCAAAAAGGTGTTCTTATATGTTACCCACGCACAATTTAATTATGGTTTTGATGAATTAAAACAATCCATAGATCATGTGTATTGTACCAACAGCTTTAAGGATATTGATGACGAATTTGTTACACAGTTTAAGGTGATCTAAATTCTTGGAATGAATGTTGATAAGCTTTTTTTTATGGGCCATAAGCCCGGACGTGTTTGGCACTACAATTTCTGATTCCTGCGCACTATCTTGCCTCAATTATTAAAGACTCTCAATCTTTATTAATTACAGCATCCTCTAAAAATGATGTTCCAATACATTAATAATCTGCATTGCGGTTTTCAGCAGTTGGTTACCTAACCTATGCAATATATTTAGGTTGAATTATTAACCAAAATTAGGCTGAAGATTGAAGCTATTAAACCCGGTCCAAAACCAAAAAAGCCAGATGGTACTCCCGACAGAAGAAGACGGGTTACCCTGGACAACCAACCAAAACACCCTGGCCTAAAATCAAATAGACATAAACCTAAGGATTAGAAATCCGGTATATTCAAAACATTAATAATTAAGAGGTAGGGCAGAGGCACAAACTTTTTCGCTGGGCGCATGAATTCTTTACATAAAAATCGGGGCTATGAACAAATGCCCGCCCGAACGCCCGCCATGACCTTCGGGCAGGTATCCCTATTCGGTACGGGCGGGCCTGCTGCTGGGTCGGACAGGTGTGAATATTGGTATTATGTAGATTTTAATTTCAGATGCCAAAGGGGATATCTATTTTCGAAGCTTAAAATACACTAGATTATTCCGTAAAATCATATTTCAATGAAGAGTATAAGAAAAGTATATCTTTTAGGTAATCTTTCAATTTTGTTAGTGGTCCTGGGATGTAAAGGAGATATGGGCCCCCAAGGAGATGCAGGGATTAATAGTTTGACCAGTTTGAGTGCCGAACCTTCGGGGACAAATTGTGAAAATGGAGGTGTAAGGATAAACATTGGTATGGATGCAAATGGCAATGGGATATTGGAGACCAATGAAACTATGACTACCAATTATATATGTAATGGTTTAGATGGTTTGGTAAGCTTAACGAATGTAATCATGGAACCTATTGGAGCTAACTGTCCTAATGGAGGTTATAACGTTAATTCAGGCTTGGATGCCAACTCAAACGGTACGCTTGAAGCCAATGAGATTACCGCAAACGCCTTTATTTGTAATGGTCTTGATGGAGGAAATGCCCTGATTCGCACTATGAATGAACCAGCAGGAGACAATTGTCCCAAAGGAGGAATCAAGATTGACTCTGGAATAGATCTGGATGCCAATGGTATACTGGCAGAATCAGAGGTTACCTCCTCAGCTTTGTTGTGCAACGGGGAGGATGGAAATATTAGCTTGGTAAATTTAACAGAAATTGCAGCCAATGTGGACTGTCCAAATGGTGGTATAATTCTGGATTCGGGGATCGATGATAACGGAAATGGTATCTTGGATTATTCTGAAATCCAGTCTACTAGAAATGTATGCAATGGTTTGGATGGCGCCTTTAATGAAGAAATACGTCTTGTATTCGGAAGTTCAACCGTAGGTATTTCAAGTGGCACCAATTTCGTTGAGGGGAGGATTCTTACATCACTCCAAAAATTTGATATACGTCATTACGACCTGTTGCACGAAGCCATTCTTACAACACGCTCATATACCGAAAACAGTGCTACCCAAAGTTTTATTGAATTGGTCAACGAAGACACTGGAGAAGTGATTCCCAATAGCACACTTTCCTCAAGCTTTACGTCCTATTCAGGACAATTACTGATTTCACCCAATATTTATAAAAACTTCCCACAAGAAGAGATTACGCTGGGCCTACGACTCCGTTCAGGGAATGAGGGTGTTAATGTTTATATCACTGGGAGAAGCGAATTGATTTTAACACGGGGCAATTGATATAGCTGATGCAAGACTATAAAAAATATATGTGCATTATAAGAAACAAGGTTTTGACCATGCTGTGGGTTTCAATTTTGCTCTGGGCCTGTACCGGTAAAGATGGAGTAGTGGGGGAGCCTGGCCTGAACAGCCTTGTGTTGGCTAAGGAAGAGCCTGCAGGACAGAATTGCAGCTTTGGTGGACTTCGCATTGAAAGCGGTTTGGATATTAACATGAACAACCTATTGGACTCGGGTGAGGTTACCATGACCGAATTTGCCTGTAATGGTACCGATGCCCAAACCACTCTGAGCACCTATGTAACCCTTCCCAAGGGAGCAGTATGTGCAAATGGGGGCATTCAATTGAGTATGGGGATCGATAACAATGAAAACGCTGTCTTGGAACCTGAGGAAATTACTACAATTGTTAACCTATGTAACGGGACCCTTGGCACAACGACCCTTACCCGCCTTACCAGTGCGCCGATTGGGACAAAATGTGGGCTGGGTGGCGTGCAGATCGATTGGGGTACGGATATCAATGGAAACGGGCAACTTGATTTGGAAGAAATTGAAAACTCGGATACCATCTGTAATGGTGAAACAGGAGATAAGAGCCTGGTGAATATAGCCAATAACAATCCCGATGAAAACTGTCTGGACGGGGGCATTATCATTTCGTCAGGGCTGGATGCCAATGCAAACAATATTTTGGAAGATGATGAAATTGGGATGACCCGTTTTGTATGCGATGGTATTGATGGAAGGCCAAATGAAGAAATTCGGATACTCCTGTATCATCAAAATGGCGGAAGCTCAGGTTATAGAAACGATTATGCAATTAATGTACTTCAATTCAATATCAACAATTGGGATAATGCCACCGAGGTTTATTTATCGGCCACCATTCGCACCTCCAACAGCAATAATACGGCAACGGCTGAATTGACGGATCGTTTTGGAAGAGTCATAGCCAACAGTGCCGTAAGTACCACGGATACAGAGTTTAGAACAGTGCTATCGGACAACTTTTTGGAGAATATTCCCGACGGGGAGACTACCTTAAGGTTATTTTTAGGTTGCGAGCTTTCGGATGAATTAATATATATAACAGGTAAAACTGAACTTATTATTGTTCAGCACCAGCCTTGATCATTAAAGTTGGAAGGGTATGTGAGCAAGTGTATGGAAGTTTTGACACCAAACTATATTCACTTACTGTAATTTTTATTTAAGGTAGAATTTAACTATATGGATTTAACTTTTGGGGTATTGCGCTACCATACTTAGTGTATTTATTAAACCATATAAACCGGTATTTAATGATTATAAGTCAATTGATCTTATGAAAAAACTATTCTATATTCTTTTTGCCTCCCTTTTTGTTATTTCATGTTCTTCCGAGAATGAAGCCCCTATTTTACCCATAGATGATGGAGCTTTAATAGATAATGATTCGTTGGTGAAGGAAGGGAAGCAGGTTTTTCGAATAGATTTAAAAGAGCTTTCCGCAAAAACGGCTTTAGGCAGTGGCCAAAAAAATCTTGAACCTGCATTTGCCCATGTAAGCATAATCGACAGTGATGGTGTTTCAATTTTCACTAGAGAAAAGCTTGTTTTGACAAAGTTGGGCGACAGCCATATCACTGCTGAAATTGCCTTAGAAACCGGCACTTATAGCTTGATAGAATTTATTGTAACCGATGAAAATGATATTGTCATTTCTATAGCTCCTAAAGAAGATTCAGTTTTAGCCCAATTCGCTACAAGTCCTTTACCCTTTGATTTTGATGTGTCAACAAATGAAACAAAAGAAACCGCTACAGAAAATATTAATGCTGCCGGGTATACTTCCGTTGATTTTGGTTATACGGGATTAAGTTTGACATTCCCCGATAATACCGATTTCTTCAGCATGATTGTAGATGATTCAGATGCCACTACGAGAAAAGTCCTGAACTTAAAATCGATCACTGGATCCACCTATTTGGTCAATTGGGGAGATGGTACAATAGATGAATATGTATCCACCATAAATAATTCGGGTATTGAGAATAATATATCACACAACTATGCCCAAAAAGGGGTGTATACCATCACCGTTAGCGGAGCTATTGAAGCCATTGAATTCCTAGATTTTGGTAGTGATCAAGGTGACAACTACGAAAGCCATCTTACTTCAATGGACATCGACAAATTAACTTTGCTCAAATCATGTCAATTATATCTTGGAAAACTTACAAGCCTGAATACCTCTGAAAATAAGGCTCTAGAATATTTAGGGCTTGGGAAAAATCAAATAACAAGTTTGGATTTTAGCAACAATCCTAATTTGAAAACTGTTTGGATACGTGACAATCAATTAACCGGGTTGAACGTAACACAAAATCCTAATTTGGAATTCCTGTGGGTCGATGGCAATCAAATTTCAGCCTTAGACCTATCCAATAATTCTAAATTAAAAGTGGTTTTGGCGCGGGAAAATAACCTAAGTAGTATAGATTTCTCCAAAAACTTGGAATTGGAACGATTCGATATCGCAAATAATACCATAGAGACCATCGATATTTCGTCAAATCTCCCCTTAACGGAAATCAACGTAGGGGCAAATAGTCTAAGCAGTATAGACCTTTCAAAAAACATCGATCTTGTTCGCATCGATTTGTACGCGAATCAACTGACCACCATTAACCTATCGACGAATCATAAGTTGAGGGATTTATATATTGATAACAATGCGTTGTCGGAGATAGACTTATCCGCAAATTCCCTTTTGGAACGCCTTATTATAGGTAATAATAATTTAAGCACTCTTGACACAACTGCGAACCTTAAAATATTTGATTTGGACGTTAATAACAATCAATTGACTGGCGGAAGGTTGGATGAAATAATCTCGAGAGTCTATGAACAAACCATTTTATATCCAGTCTCAAATGGATATATCAATTACAGCCATAATCCTGGAATGGATGACATAGCCAATGCCACCATAGTAAAGATGAATGAATTGGTTCTAGATTATAACTGGGTTTTTATAGGTAACTAGTTATGTAAATCAATCTTTCAAAATATTCTGTACATAAAGGAATTAGTGCCTTTATAAATTAAACCTCTGTAGATTTCGCCAGCACGCCAGCTTTCTTGAATATTGCTTTGGCCACAGGCTAAACCAATAATACGGCATAAAAATAGTAGATCATATAGATCTTTTATTTTTTGAGCGGGTTGGGGCGAAGGCAAAGTTATTACTAAAATATCCTGCGCCTACTTGCCAAGGATTTTGCACTGTAGGGTTATGTAACTTGAGCTTTGGTTATTTTCGAATTAAAAAAATGAGGTAGTGAAAGGGCCAATCAAAAACAGTAGATCTGCAATGCATAAATCGAGCAATTTTGCTTTGTTTATGGACTCCTTTACAAAATAATAAAAACTTCGTCAATGAACTCTTTTTTAACTGCCCGTAAGTAGGCATTTGGGAGATGGCTATTTATTCAAAAAAAAATAAAAATTCAAGTACACATGTTTTCAAGGAGTTAACCAATTATAACAGCAATGTGATGTTTTTCTTACAATATAAAAATAACTGGTGCGTTTTTCTTTTCAATTAAATTTTGATAAAAATATAAACCAAATCAATCCAATCTATTTTATGAAAAAACATTTAAAAATTATTGCTAGTTGTGTATTGTTGTCGTCTATTGCACTTACCTCATGTAGTGTAGATGATGGCGTTGATGGAGCTATGGGTCTCCAAGGTATTCAAGGTGAGCAGGGTATTCAAGGTGAGCAGGGACCTAAGGGAGACAAAGGGGAAACTGGTGATACAGGAGCCGACGGCCAAGATGGTGTTGATGGAATCGATGGACAGGATGGAGTTGACGGCCAAGATGGTGTTGATGGAATCGATGGACAGGATGGAGTTGATGGCCAAGATGGTGCCGATGGTCAAGATGGTGTGGATGCCACAGTCGTTGCCAGTACATGGATCGCTCTAACGGAAAGCGATTTTACACCTTCTTCAAAGACAGCTGGTTTTGGGACTATGTACGACGCCCATTACAGCACTGCGCTATTAACGCAAGCGGCTTTGGATCAGGATGTGGTTTTGGTATACCTTAAATTGAATTCGGGCCAAATTGTTCAAATGCCCTATGTATATCATTCAGACGGTCATGGGGCAGTTGCATATACCGCTATTCTTACGTTGAATAGTTTAGGAATCAATGTAACACCTGCCGAGGAGCTTGATTTTATGGGATTAACAGATCCATTGGAAATCAGCGTTAGGTTTGTAATCATTCCGGCTACAACCATAGCACCTACGGCTAAAGGCGTCCAGAAGGATTTTAAGAAAATGAGTTATGAAGAAGTAATTTCTTATTTCGATTTACAATAGGAAAAGTCTATTGATATAAAAAAAGACGTTCTTTCCAACCGAGGGGAGAACGTTTTTTTATATGTTTAATTTTCATTTTGGCTTAAGGTTACTCTTGCCAACTGGGCGTTTTAAAGCCATAGAATTACAGTGCCTTCTCTTTCTTTTTTTGCAAGGTGGGGCGAAGGCAAAGTTGTTGCTACGTTCATGAATTAATTAATTATAGAATAGCTAGGATCATGTTTTTTATTAGGCCTCCCAAAATTTAAGTCAAAACAGGGCGGAGCGTAATGAATATGTCCAGTGGACTTATTTACTGAACGAGCCAGCTTGTGTGCAGGCAATTAATTATTCAAAGGCATCTATATTTTAGCGCAACCTTCGAGAACTACAAAAAAAAGGTTTTCAATATTACCATAGGTAATGTTCTATCCCTTTGTACGACCAAAAGTAGGATGAACCATTATAGTTAGAATGAATGCAGCAGCAAAACAATAAACTCCGGACATTTAATACCTTAAATTTTCTTAAAGCTATTCACTTCCCTTTGCTTCAATTTATAATTCCAATATTTCTTTTTGTACATGTTACTGTAGAAGCCCAGGTGAAAGATACGCGTTTACCCCTCATTATAGATGCCGATACGGCAAATGAGGTAGATGATCTTTATGCCATTGTACGGGCAATTGCAGAGCCCAAATTCAATATTCTAGGCATTACTTCAGGGCAGTTTCATACATCACCATTGGCAACGGATAGTAGTGTTTATGAAAGCCAAAGAATTAATGAAAGAATACTAAAGTTAATGGGGCAGAATGCTATTCCGCTTCCATTGGGGAGTAATGTACCCATTAATAATAGTACAGAACCAGCTAGTTCCCCTGCTTCCAATTTTATAGTTGATATGGCGCATAAATTGCCCGCCGGTCAAAAATTGAATGTAGTTGTATTAGGTTCTTGTACCAATATTGCCAGTGCAATTTTGGAGGATCCGTCCATTATTCCAAAATTGAAAGTACACTATCTTGGTTTTTGGCATAATGTGGAAACCAATACTTATAACAAAAAGGAATTCAATACAGGAAATGACCCTAAAGCGGTAGAGATACTTCTAAATACCGAAGGTTTAGATCTTACTGTAATGACGGCAACTACCAGTCAGCACCTTGTGTTTTCAAAAGTAGAAGTAGATGGTAATTTGAAGAATAGGGGAGGTGTCTCCGATTATCTCATAAACCGATGGGAAACCTATGAACGCTGGTGGACCAAAGAAGATCCGGAAAAGAGAAGCTGGATTATGTGGGATGTCGCTATCATAGAAGCACTGGCCCGTCCCGAATTATCAAAAACCGAAACTTTTTTAACGCCTACAGAAAATACGCAACGCTTAATAAACATCCATACCGAAATAGAGGTAGAAAATATGAAAACAGATTTCTGGCAAAGCTTAAAAAAAATATAAAAAATACAGTATGTACCTAGACGCTACTACTTCAATTGCAGATATTGGGATTTGTTTAAATAATATTGGTTTTATTGATCCAAAACACGAACAAATTCTCTCCGTTGAAAAGCCAGGTGAGGGAAACATGAACGTTGTCCTTAGAATCCGTACCAATAAGCGTTCTTTTATTGTAAAGCAATCACGGCCATTTGTTCAAAAATATCCACAGATAAATGCTCCCATTGAGCGTATTGATGTTGAGTATCAATTTTACAAAGCCGTTACCAATAAAGCTATTGAACCACATATACCTAAAATTCTAGCATATAATGCAGACAACCATTTATTAATCCTGGACGACTTAGGGGATTGTAAGGATATGTCCTACCTGTATGATGAAAGAAATATTAGCACCGCCCAATTGTATCAGCTTTTGGATATTGCTTCCCAGATCCATACATCCAAGCCCATAGAATATCCTGAAAATATGGAATTGCGATTACTTAATCACCAACACATATTTGTACTGCCTTTTCTTAAGGAAAGTGATTTCTCCCTTAATGCTATTCAGGAAGGACTTCAGGAACTCGCTCTTAACTATAGAACTGATGAAACATTAAAAAAGGAGATTGCAAAGGTGGGAGAACAGTACCTGTCCCAGGGCAATGTTCTTTTGCATGGTGATTATTATCCCGGGAGTTGGATGACAAAAGGAGACCGCATCTACCTAATTGATCCAGAATTCAGCTTTATGGGATTTGCCGAATTCGACATTGGGGTACTATCGGCACATAGTATTATGATTACGATGGATATGGCTTGTCTTCAAACAATAAAAGAAGGGTATCCCGGAAGGCTGAACGAACACTTACTTGTTCAAGTGGCCGGAATAGAGGTGATGCGCAGAATAATAGGTTTAGCCCAACTGCCTTTAGTAAGATCCATTCAAGAAAAAAAGTTGCTCTTGGAGATGGCCCGTACTTTGATTATGGATAAAGGCAATTAAGGTTTTTTGGTAGCTCATAATTCGCGTAGTTGAAAATTTATGGGCGCCTGACCTTCTCATTCAGACGGGCCTGCCCGACTTCATCTTTCAGGCGGGCCTGCCCGACTTTATCATATAGGCGGGCTTATTTTGCGACCTAAAGCCTGTCCTGAGTACTTTGGCTTAGCTCAGTACAGGCTCCGTCGAAGGGATAGGAGGTAAGGCAATGAGCGTGGAAGAATATTAAAATAAACCCATTCATGCAATGGCTATTCGCAAGAAATGGATATCAAATTTGTTTAAAAGGCAAAAATTAGACTAAGGGATCTGACTGCCTGCGCACGAACAAAAATAATGCGTACCTTATATTCAAAATAGTTTGAAAATGGATAGAAGGAACTGGATATCAAAGGCAACACTGGGCTCAACAGCCGTGATGATGCTTCCACATTTAGGAATAGCTATGCCTAAAACGAACCTAGGTGAGGCCTATCTAAGATTAGCTTCCAATGAAAACCCATATGGGTGTTCAGAACAAGTGAAAAAGTCTTTTTCAACTTCAGCTGTGGCTATTAATAAATATGCTTTTGCGTCAATTCCTGAACTAAAATTAGCCCTGGCAAAACGTTTCCAGCTAACATCGGAAAACATTTTATTGGGTGCGGGCTCCTCCGGTCTCTTGGAAGCCGTCGCCCAGTTCATGTTACAAAGAGAAGGTGATGTAACCACTGCCACACCTACCTTTGATATATTACCTGCAATGTTGGAAAAGTTTGGCAGAAAAACACACTACATTCCCTTAAAACAAGATCATACCCTCGATTTAAATGCTATGTTGGACAAGACCAAAGAGCATCCGGGTTTGGTATATATCGTAAATCCTAATAACCCTATTGGTACAGCGGTAGGTCCTAAAGAGCTTAGACAGTTTATTACTGAGGCCACTAAATATTCCTATGTATTAATTGATGAAGCCTATCTTGAATTTTGCGATAACTCGGAATCGATGATAGATATGGTTGTAAATCCAAGGGTCATGGTTATCAAAACCTTCTCCAAGGTATATGGTTTGGCAGGGCTACGTATCGGTTATGGTTTTGCTCATGCAGCGTGGGTCGATGCATTGGAAAAATATATGATTTTTGCAGGTCTCCCTATATCCTCCCCAGCCTTTTCTGTTGCTACAGCTGCCCTTGATGACCAAAATTTTGTAGATTTTGTGGTGCAAAAAAACACAGAATCCAAAACCATTGTAGTGGAAACTTTGCGCAAATTGAAAATCGACTACATTCCGTCCCAGACCAGTTTTATTCTCTTTGATATTTCTAAATATCCAACGGAGTTTATGACAGACATGAAAAACAAGGGAATATTGATCGGGACCCGTGATTATTTGGGCAAGAATTGGTGTAGGGTGAGTATGGGAACGGTGGAAGAAACTAAAGAATTTACTAAAGTGCTTACCGAACTTTGGAAGGCATAAAATCATATTAATCAGCTATGTTTTTGAAATTTAAGTTTAAAAAGAATCATGAATAAACTCGTTCTTTTACAGACATTATGCGTTTTCTTGAGTTTTTGGTCATCTGCCCAGGTTGCTGCCGTGGATGCCCTACAATACCCACCCTGTAAAGAGGAGGATATACCGCACTATAATGCTTACATGGTGGGTAGCCCACCAAAGATCGATGGCCGTCTGGATGATTCGGTTTGGCAAACTGCACCAACCTCACCCAGCTTTAGGGATCTGATTTCTGGAACGGAGACCATCCATGATACAAGGGCCGCGGTGCTGTGGGATGATGAATATTTATATGTTGCCTATTGGGTAGAGGAACCCAATGTTCAGGCTACCCTAACGGAACGCGATGCCTTGATTTACAAGGATAACGATGTAGAGCTTTTCATTGCGGGACAGGATACTTATTATGAATTTGAGATCAATTCTTTTGGAACTATCTATGAGGTTTTCTTTATTTGGGAAGATTCGGATTCATATAAAAACGGAGTCTATGATTCCATCCCTGAATTTAGTAGCGACCAACCAGGTAGGAAACCCTTTTCGGGAGTAGGTTATCAACCGCATCCGCGAGGAGGCCGGATCGGGTATTGGAATTGGGACTTCCCGGGATTAAAAAGCGCTGTTTATATTGATGGCACTATAAATGATGATAGTGATCGGGATCGGGGCTGGACGGTAGAATTGGCCATTCCATGGTCGGGCATGTCAGCATTGGCTTTAGGGGACAACAGGAGCTTGCCGCCCAATGAAGAGGATATCTGGCGAATGGATTTTTCAAGGTTTAATCAGTACAAGGAGGCTGTTCCGGCTGAGGACAGCGGGGGATGGGTATGGAGTCCCCATGGTGTTTGGGATTCCCATGTTCCCGAATGTTTTACGTACATCCACTTTTCAAAGAAGGATGTTTCTCTAATAAAAGGAGAAACAGAAAGGAAGTGAAGCATTTAAATCCTATTGTGCTGATTTGTTAAAGATTTTATGGGCTGTAGAGGTCAATCTGTGTGGAGTGGGTTCTTTGTGTAATTAATTTTAAGGATTTAATTTTATAGATTTGTTTTAGCAAATCAACACTTTGAACAATCAAAAATCAATAGCAGTTATACCATTTGTTAATATGAGCAATGATATTGACAACGAATATTTCTGTGACGGAATCACTGAAGAAATTATAAACGCATTAACAAAAATTGACAAACTTAAGGTTATTGCCAGAACCTCATCATTTGCCTTTAAGGGAAAAGATATAGATATCAGAAAAATTGGGGGGCAACTAGGGGGTAAGCACAATTCTTGAAGGAAGCATTAAGAAATCCCAGGAAAGGGTTAGAATTACGGCCCAATTAATAGACGTTGAAGACGGTACGCACTATTGGTCTAAAAAATTTGATAGGCAATTAAAGGATATTTTTGATTTAGAAGATGAAATTAGTTTAGCAATAGCCGAAGAAGTTCGAAACAATTTTGGGCATTTTGAAATTCAAGAGCATTTAATAAAACAGCCAACAAGCAGCGTAGATGCCTATCAAATGTATTTGAAAGGACGTTCTTTTCAATTGAAATGGACACCAGAGGGCCTTAACCAGGCCATACACTACTATAACAAGGCCATTGCATTGGATATAAATTACGCCAAGGCCTATTATGCCAATTTACAATGCTATGGATTATCGGCAATGTGGGGTTATATACCTTATGAAGAAGCTATGGAGTCGGCCATAGACAATTTGCTTATGGCAAAAGAATTAGACGCCTCTTTACCGGAATATCCTTTGTCTTATGTCGGAAAGTTTTTTTGGGAAGAATGGGATTTTAAGAATGCCTACATTCATATTAAGAAAGTCTTGGCCATTAACCCCAATCATACTGACGGTTTAGAAGCTTTAACAGAGTTGTTCATAGCGCTTGGTTTTTTTGACATGGCCTTACCATATGCAAACAAACTTTTAGAGGTAGATCCGCTTTCTGCAAACAATCATTACACATTGGCCCATATTCATTATTTTCAAGGCTTATTTAACAAAGCCCTTGAAAATGTCGATTACGCGTTAACACTTAACCCTGAACTAGAATTAGCGCATCATTTAAAATGCTTTTGTTTAATATGGCTGAACAAAAAACAGCAGTTTCAAGAATTTATAAACAACACCTCATTAATAGAAGAGAAAAATTTATTGTTCAGACTTGTTAACGAAAAGCATATTCACGTTCCCCATCAAATTATTGAAAAATGGTCTAGTCTCAGTAAAGATAAAACCATGCTGGTACCTTATGACGTGTTTATTTTGGCCAACTCACATCACACGGCGACGGCCTTTTCTCTCTTAAAGGAAATGATCGACCAAAGACGCGGTCAAATCATTAACTATAGGCAAGAACCATTCTTGAGGCCTCTGCATAAAATAAATGGTTTCACAGATCTGCACCGGTCAAATTTATCGTCTGCGGATATCACATCCACCAAGAAAGATGAAGAGAAAGCAACAACAAATGTCCTGGATAAAGACCAAATAAAGACACTAAAAGGCAAATTACTTTCCTATTTTAAGGAAGAAGAACCTTTTTTAAATCCACAATTAAACTTAAATGTCGTTGCTCAGGTTTTGGAGCTGAACAACAATAAAATATCATTTCTGATCAACCAGGCGTTTGATGTTAATTTTAACGACTTTGTTAATTCTTATCGCCTCAAACACTTTAAATTAATAGCACTCGATGCTAATAATTCGCACCTTACCATTCTTGGGTTGGCTTATGATAGTGGTTTTAATTCCAAAACCGTATTCAACACCTATTTTAAAAAAATAGAAGGGGTAACCCCTAGGGCTTGGATGAAAGCCAACTCATTGTAAACCTCGCCTATTTCGTTTCAGATTATAATTTAGAACGATTTACTTAATAATCCGGTGAATCTTTGCTGCATAATTTATAATCAAAAAACGATCATTTAATCAATAAACACATGAAAAAGTTAGCGTCAATTATCACATTACTTACATTGTCCGTAGCACATATGTATGGGCAAGAAACATCCAAACAAGCATTTGAGATCAAGGTCATTACAAGTGTAGAATCTATCATTCCTAGCGGGCTGGGACGATCACGTTTAATTTCGTCCAACGACGAAAGGGATTACAAACAATTTACCTCTAGTAGAACAGAAGAAAATAATACCAGAAACAAATCGAAAAGAAAAGATATTAGACTTAAAAATTTTGAAGAAACGAAATTATTGAACTTTTATAACCTAGGCGGAATCCGGTTTCAAAATATAGCCGCCAATGATGCCTTAATTTCTTCAAAATTAACCGAAATGCTTTCTGAAGGTTGGGACCTGATGTTCATAACCAGTGCGGTAGAAAGCGATGCGGGGAAAAACGATGACAACGGTATTTTTATTACCCGCTATATTCTTAAAAGAAAGTTCAACTAAACCGGCCTTATATAGTTACCTAAATGAAACATACCAACATATTATTAGCGGGCGCCACAGGCTATTTGGGCAATTATTTATTAAATGAACTGCTAGAGAAAAAAAATCAGGTAATCGCTATTGTACGAAGTCCTGATAAGTTGCAAAATAGTAATGAAAACTATTTAGAGATAAAACAGGCCGAGGTTACAAAGCCTGAAACATTACGAGACATTTGTAAAGGAATAAACACGGTAATATCAACGGTCGGCATTACGAGACAAAAAGATGGTCTAACCTATATGGATGTAGATTATAGGGCCAATATGAATTTGCTCGAAGAAGCCAAAAAAAGTGGTGTAGCACACTTTGTATACGTTTCTGCCATTAATGGCGACAAATATCGGCATTTAAAGATTTTTGAAGCCAAAGAGAAGTTTGTCGATGCTTTAAAATCTTCTGGGCTCAACTATACCATAGTGCGGCCAAACGGTTTCTTTTCAGATATGGGCGACTTTTTACAAATGGCCAAATCTGGTCGTGTGTTTTTGTTTGGATCTGGCAATCAAAAATTCAACCCTATTCATGGTGCGGACCTTGCAAGGGCCATTGTAGATACCTTGGATGATGACAATAAGGAATTGACCATTGGAGGCCCCGATGTTCTGAGTCTTAATGATATTGCCAAACTCGCCCTGACCGCTTTGAACAAGCCCATAAAAATCGTTCATTTACCCGATTGGTCAAGAAAACTAACCATTCGGTGTTTAAGATCTTTCACAAGTGTAAAAACCTATGGACCTATCGAGTTTTTTCTGACCCTGATGGCGGAGGATAATATTGCACCAACCTGTGGACATGAACATCTAAAAGATTTTTACATAGAAGAGGCCAAAAACCTATAAGACCTTAAATGGATCAAAATAGCCCTGATTCTCTATTTATGACAGGTACCTAATAAAGGGAGGGGGCAACAACAATTATTTATCGAAATTAGAGGTGTCCTAAAAAGGGGAAGCCTACAGAGTGACACCGAAATTTTTTGTGAGGTGCATGAATTCCTCACTTTAAAATAATTAGTTATGAATAAATAGAAGAATTAGATTAGGCGGTAGCCAAATCTTAATCAAGATTCACAAATCCGATAAAAAACAAATTAATAAGTCATTTGTAAATGTATGCGGAATGGGATTTTATATGAAAACGCTGAAAAACTAGAAGAGTTACAGTAATTTTGTGTTTAACATACTTTAAATAATTTCAGAAACTTGTTAGAGAAAAGACGTCAGTTGCCCCAAGAACAATTTATAGATGCAGATTATTTCATTTATTGTTTAGAAGCGGTTCATGAAATAGAAACGGACAAGGTTACCGAAGCCCAAAAAAACTTGGAACAATTGGCCATGAATTATGGGGTAGCTAGCATATATAAAACATGCGACACTATTGAAGGACTAGAAGATAGCTTAAATGCATTGGTTCTGGACGACCATCATTTTAAGAATTATGAAATCATCTATTTGGTCATGTCCGGTGAGGCCAATAGTATTTGTCTAAATGGTTATTATTATAGTTTGCAGGAAATTGCAGAAATTTTTGAAGGAAGGTTAAAAGGAAAGATTTTACATTTTTCGAATTCAAAAATCTTGGATTTAGACGAAGAGGAAGCACAATATTTTTTGGATATCACTGGCGCAAAAGGTGTTTCTGGCTATGGTAAGGAATTTAATGGAATAAGTAGCGCAAATCTTGATAAAGCATTCTTCAACTTATTTATGGAAGATGATAATATGTTGGATGTGGTAGAAGAGTTGCACCAAAGACATTACAACGTCTGTAAATTACTGGATTTTAGATTGTATTATTAGTGAAACTCAATTTTGAGAAGTCAGTAAGACGCACTGAAAATTGAAAGTTGAACTAATCCCGCTTTTTTCGGCGGGATCTTGGTTCAATACCTCGACCCTTAGGTCGATTCCTATTATTGGGTTCAGGGATTGCCATGAGGATTAATACCTTTTATTAAACCATATTGCAACAGGCCAAACCTATAATACAGCATATAAATGGAAGATCTTATAGATATTTTATTTTTTTGAGCGTCCCTATAACTACCTTACACATTGTTTGTAAATAAAATGGAAACCTTAAAAAGTCTATGGTTTTTCTGTAGTTGGAATTGGAAATTAAATCATAACTTTTTGGTCTCTAAATATTTGACTTCCTACAATTACTTCCCCCATCCGAAATTTAGGTTTACTCATGATTGGGTATGTTTGGATTGAACAGAACCGTAATGTTTCGTGTAGTGTATAACTAGTCATGATAAAATAGTTGTCACTATATTTTACTTTTTGCCAACTATAAACAAGACCATTGTAGTCTTTTTATCCTGAAATATTGATTGATAAAAGAAGCTTTGGATTTAGAAATATACATAGTTGGAAGTGATTTGAAAAGAACCTAATAGCAATCTAGGAGAATGGGGAAAATCCTTAACAGAGTACTCATAATCAAAACTAGAGAATATGGAAGAAAAACAAATTTTAAAACTTATTAAGGAAGCGAAAGAAACTCCATGCATGAAATGTTTGGAAAAAGCACAAGCCGAACATATAGCCTGCTATATTTCAGCAGGAGACGATGATGCAAAAAAAGAATTATGCGATAAGGCTTTAGCTGAAGCCATTAAGCTTTGTCCTTGTCCTTAAACATATATAATATTTTTAACTTAGTAACATGAGAAAAGATTCAAAAAAGCTAGGCGAGCTTTTAAAACAACTTGAAGACGCAGGATACGACGTAAAAGACGCCAAAGGAGACTCTAACATTGAAAACTTGAAACAAAGCAGCAACATTTCAAGAGAAACCTTAGACAAGATTTCAAATGAAACAAGTGCAAACTTTGCTGCTTGGGTGTCTTGGTCAAAAAGTTTCTAAATATGTCCAAATTAGAAGTAATATTAAAAGTAGCAGAAAGGTGCAATATAAATTGCACCTACTGCTATGTTTTTAATGGACAGGATGACTCTTATAAATATCACTCAAAAAAAATAAAAAAGGATACTATACTTGCACTTTCAGCATATCTAAAGCAGGCAGTTATAAAGTACAGTTTAAAAGAGATACAAATTGATTTTCATGGAGGAGAACCTCTAATTGTAGGCAAAACTAAATTCGCTGAGTATTGTTCAATCCTAAAGACATCTATTACACCAATATGTAAGTTAACTTTTTGTCTTCAAACAAATGCAATACTAATCGACGAAAATTGGATACAAATTTTTGAAGATTATAATGTTAAAGTCTCCACAAGTCTTGACGGACCTCAAGAAATAAATGACCTAGGTAGAATAGATTTTAGAGGTCATGGAACATACAATAAGACTTTAAAAGGTCTGAAGCTTCTGCAAGCAGCCTACAATGGTGGAAGACTTTCATCTGTTGGTGTAATATGTGTAATTAATCCAACCTTTTCAGCATTGAAAATATATAATCATTTCGTGCATGAATTAAACCTTGACTTGGTCGAATTTCTTTTACCTGATGATACTCACGATACCTTTAACCAAAGGGAGCATGGCAATTATGGAACATACCTCAGTGAGTTATTTAATTCTTGGGTAAATGATGATAGCCCAAAACTTCAGATTCGTATATTAAACTCTGCCATTTCTTTACTTTTAGGTGGTAAATCATTTGTTGTAGGTTTCGGAGATGATATAGGAAATGCTATAACTATTTCATCTGATGGAGATGTTGGACCAGATGATATTCTTAGGTCTACGGGGACTGATATAATGAGAACGGGACTTAATGTTTTTAATAGTTCATACTCAGAGTATTTAGGATTTTATAAAGAAGAAATTGTCCAAAAAATTAATGAGAATATTAACCAAGAATGTATGGACTGTTGTTGGTTAAAAACTTGTGGAGCAACACATCCAGTTCATCGATTCAAAGCAAACAATGGTTTCTCAAATAAATCAATTTATTGTGCAGATATGAAGATTTATTTTACTAATGCAACAAAATATCTGTTGTCTAATGGACTTCCATTTGAAACCCTAAAAGAAAATCTAGCAATTATGTAAAAACGACTGCCATAAATATAAATCATAGGATGTGGCAATGGTTTATGTTTCCAAGCAAAATTAAGATTACGAAAATTTTCTATCCGCCAATATGCCATTATAGTTCTATAATGTACTTGCGTTATGACACTTTGCTTGGGTAAAGCAAAATATTTGGTACTACTCTTTATTTAAATTTTTCTTCTAAAAGTCTCTACTGAAATGGTCCCTAATTTGAAAAATGAAAATCTATCTCACTCTTAAATAGTTCGATAGGCTTAGGTCTTCTGAATTTATGTAATCTGGCCAAGAAGCAAACTCTTCTTTCCATGGCATGCATTTATCTCTTCCTACTAAAAAGATTAATTCATTCTCACTAACCTTTAATAAAATGAAATAAACACAAGAATCCACAAGATTATCATAGCTAAATGAAATCTTAGGTTCAGAAGGTTCTCCAAAGTTTGTACTTGCATTTTCTAGTGGTTGGTATTTCAATACCATTTTTTCATTAATCCAAATAGGATCAAGACCAATATACTGCGATTTTTCAAGGAGAATGGCACCATCATTTGAGGAAACTTCTAAATCTTTAACTTGTAAATAAGTTGTATTATATTGGTCTGAATAAACTGAGGCAGAATATTTCTCCTTAAACAAATTGTTAACCGGAAATACCTCTGCAAAACTAATTTCATTATATGTTTGCTGCCATAATGTTATGTTATATAAATGCGGGAAATTCTCTTTTATAAAGGACTTTCTTATGACGTTTTTCTCATAATTTGAAGAAATACTATCAATAATACCATTTTTCTCTCGACTATAAATTATTCCTTTACCACCAGAAGAAATACCATCAATAGTAACGTTGTCTAATTGGATATCAATTCCATTCTCAGTGAAGTTTTTTATTTCAATGGCAGCAGCTCGGTTTCCGTGTATATTTCCGATAGTATTTCCCTTAAAATTGAATTTTATTTCTTTTCCATTCTTTGGGGCATTGCTATTTATAGTTGTATATATACCGTATTTCCCCTTAGAATTCAAATCGAAAAATTGTTTACTATAATTGAAGAAATAAACCAAAGTGAATATAAATATTATAATTATTTTGATCCTATTTGCTTTAAAAAATCGCATTCATTTATTATTTTTTTTTATATTAATTGCTTTACCTCTATCAGAGACTTTTTCAATTGTCGAGCTGTCAACTTCAACTTTTACGTTAGAATCTTTGATGCTACTATAATCAATTGCTGATGAGCCATCTCCTGTGATTTCAGATATTTTTGAGTTCTTAATGCTAATTTCGTCTTCGCTTTTTGAGTTATTAGTACGGTTAATAATTACATTTTGACCACCATTGATTATATTAACATTTCCTTCTCCATTTTCAACATCAATTTTTTCAGATTCTGATATTAGAGGAATTACGATAGCAAGAAGAATACTAAGAATACCAATAACAAAACTAACATATCCTATCTTGCTTGGTAAGGTCCAATTTTTCCATTGTAATTTTGATGGGATTAGCTTCATAATAGTTTTGTCTATTTCAAAGGTAGTAAATAAGCCTTCAAATCTTTAAAAATGTTGACTTCCGGCCTAAGAGAACTTTGGTAAACGCGATAAAAATTGATGACCCAGTGGGTGATTAATTTTTTCGGCGAGATGATGTCGTTGGCCTTGTAGCTAATAGTTATCCTTAAATAACTTAACTGGTGGGGTAGGGGCTTAAGGATAACGCTGGATCCTAAAATTTAGGGACCGGACCAAGGAGTTATTATCTCCGTGTGCTCCATAATTCGCGTATTTGAAAATTCATGGTCTTTTGTTTTATAAAATGTTATTTTCACAAATCTAAATACATATTAAAATGAAAGAAAAGATGCAACCTACTTTCTTAAAAGGGGTGTTTTTAATCTTGTTAATGGGTTCTTTAATACAATGTTCCCCAAAGGTAGCATCCTCATTTTCAGAAGAAGAATGGGCTGCTCTACCCGCAGACGGGCCCAATTTGTCCACTTTTACCGGTATCTTTTGCAGTTCGGGCGCAACAGTATCAGAATTGTATGCAGCAACTGAATTTCAAAGATTTTTTAGAGAATTTACAGGTAAAGAGTTGCCTATAGACAGTTCCGAATCAAAGATTGGAAAAACCATTTTAATAGGTCCTGAAGCAGCTGCCAACGTTGGTTTAGGGACAAATATAAATAAGCTTGGCGAAGAAGGGTTTAATATAGATATTTCCAAAAATCAAATAGCTATTTACGGTGGTCAACCCCGTGGGACACTATATGGTGTTTATGAGTTTTTTGAAAAATATTGTGGTGTTAGATTCTTGACAAAGGATCATACTTTCTACCCAGAGGAAGGGAAAAATAAGAATTTTAGAATCAAAGGTCAAAATTATAGTTACGTTCCTCCCTTTGCTTTTCGTTCTTCCCATTATGGTGAAACACTCCAAAACCCTTCGTTTGCTGCTAAACTGCGCACCAATGCGGTTAAAGGTGATGAGAAATTTGGCGGTATTACGGGGTATATACGTGTTAGTCATAATGTATCTAATCTTGTTCCTCCTTCCATTTATGGCGAAGAACATCCAGAATACTATGCTTTGGTCAACGGAAGGCGAGAAGTAAGTATGCATGGCGGTGGACCACAATTATGTTTAACAAATAAGGACGTTCTAGACATAGTAACAGAGGCTACTTTGGAGGCCATTGAGAAAGATCCCACAAGGAAAAATTTTAATGTTGCACAAATGGATAATGGTAGTTACTGTACCTGCGAATCCTGTGCTGCTCTCGATGCTCAAGAGGAATCCCATGCGGGTACAATGATTTCTTTTGTCAATGCAGTAGCAGAGCGGGTTGAAAAAACGCATCCAGAGGTTTTAATTGGTACTTATGCCTACGAATACACGCGTAAACCACCTAAAACAATACGTCCCAGAGACAATGTTATGCTGATGTTGTGTAGTATTGAATGTTGCAATTTTCATGCGATCGACGATCCTACTTGCACCCTGAACGAAGAATTTAGTAAGGATATGGATGATTGGAATAAAATAGCCGAAAACATCTTTATTTGGAATTATAATGTCAATTTCCGGGGATATCTCCTCCCTTTTCCAAATTTACAAAGCATTGGGAAGAATGTGGAATATTTTGCAAACAATAGTGGTCGTGGGGTATTTATGCAGGCGGCCGGAAATGGTTTTTCTACTGAGCTCAGTGACTTACGAAACTATGTAATTTCGCGCTGTCTATGGAAACCTGGTCGCGATAGTTGGCAAGAAACAATTGACTTTTGCCGGATGCATTATAAGGAAGCCGCAGAACCTATTATTGATTACTTAAGCTATTATCACAATTTGATTGAAAAAGAAAACCGCCACCCCGGTCTTTTTTCTACGGAAGCACCCTTATGCTTAAATGCCGAAACAGTAGATCATATAGATTCTTTTTTTAAGGAAGCACTTTCATTAGCAAAATCAGAAGAGGTGCGTACGCGAGTAGAAAAGGCTTCGCTATGTGTTTATCGTGCAAAATTGAGTGTAGCTACCATGAATCTTACCTATGAAAATGGATTGTGCAAGCCTTCATTAAATGAAAGTGATGAGTCTTTATTGGAGAAATACACTGATTTATGTGCAAAATACCATGTAATAATGGATAATGAATATGTAAAAACTGAAACTTACCTAGAAAATATGCGTAATATTTTTTCAGGTATGAAAGCAATTAAATTAGAAAATAACTATTGGAGTTTAGTGGTATTACCTGAAAGTAATGCTAAAGTGGTGGAGATGACCTATAAGCCTACAGATAGAAACGTTGTTCAACCTACGCGTGCATTTGATCGTTTTCGTTTTGAAGAATGGGTGAGGGAGGGAGATGGCCCAAAACCTGATGGAATTTTGGGGTATGAAATTGTTGAGCAAAGCCTTACAAAAGTAATTATTGCACTTACAACAAAGGATGGTTCACGAATAGTACGTACCATCAGTCTCCAAGGAGATGGCATCCACTTTGAAACATCATTAAAATCAAAGATAGACCGTACATTTAATTTCTTCGTACACCCTGAATACAATGCAGGGTCAGGCTCTTTGGACCCTCAAGAAGTTGGTGTTTATGTTAAAGCCAACCATTGGTTGCAGGTTAACCAAGGTTGGGAAAATGCAAAACCAACGGATAAGACAAATTCAATAATGAAAGAAGGTCTTAAAGGGGGTTCCTTTGCCTATTATAATCAGAAATCTGGATTTGGTGTCGAGCAACGTTTTAAACCGGGTACTTTCGAAAATTTAAACCTTTTCTGGAGTCCAGAGCGAGTACAGATCAATTTGGAAATGACGCCTAATGTTAAAAAACTAAAAGCGGGGCAGGAGGCAAATTACGCGTACGCTATACATTATTTGGATAAAGCACCAATAACGAATAATTAAAAGTTCCTCGCTCTCCCCAAATATTTTAAGAATAAATTAAACTTAAAATTATGGTAAGAAAATTTAGCTATTTATTGCTTTTAGTATTTTTTAGTCTCGGTTGTGAAAGTAATGGTGATGGCTGTGAAGAAGGTTATGTAAGGCAAGTTGGACCAGATGCTTCTGAATGGTGTGTTGAAGAATTTAGAGAAGATGGCACAGAGTACCGAACTGGAGAAAGTTGTTATCATCAAAAATATGGCCTAATAACTTTTACCAGTGGTATTTGGACAGACAAACACAATCAAGTAATTAATCCTTAGTATCTTTTAAGGATTCCACACTTCAACACAGCATCTTGAAAAGGATAATATTAAGCTTACTTTTTAAGGCCAACAATTACCAAGGGCTAGTCTTGTTTTTTTTGAGGTTAAACCCTATCTTGTAAAGACCTTCCAACAAGTAGGTAGTTTTACCGTTCCTCCAGTTAAAATAATTTTGATAAAAATTTAACCCATGGAGAAGAACAACTTACCTGAACAATCCAATTCAAAAAAAACTTCAAATAATCGGTCTGAAATAAAGGATTATGAAGAAAATACTCCCGGATTGGAATTCGCGGATCGCGAGGAACAAATTCGTAAAACCTTAAATAAGAAATGGGCGATGCCTGTTTATATACCGGAAAACTTGGATCCGGGTCCCGCCATTTTAGATAAAATCGGGCCTAAAGAAATCGGTACCATTATTGGTGATACTAAGAATGTAAAGCTAATCACTTGCAAAAATCCGCAAGAGAATGCAAGTTTTGGATTTATCGATGTTTTTGCACGGGTTGAAAGCAAGGAAGAAATAGTCAGAAGCACTTTGGTCTTAAAGTTCGATCCTGGAAAACTCGGGATGGTAGCTCTCCGATCCCTTAGATTATTTCGTTTTAACCCCGAAAAAGAAGGGTATGAGTTAATTGTCCGTTCGGGCCTAGGTCGTCAGGGCAACTATGTTTGGGGACAAATACATCAGGCAGGAAGCTTTGCGGTGATCGGAATCAATACAGATCCATTGGTTCAGAATACATTACATATGCTGGGGAGCATAAAAGAGGTGACTGCGCTAGCCGACCCTACAGTCTCAAAGCTTATCAGAGATCGCTTGTGTCTTGTCATTCTTTGTTCCAGCGAATTCAGGGAGCTCGTTGCAAATGTCGAATTTATAGAAAAGCTCGATTTTATTGGTAGCGCAAAGGGTTATCCCATGCCTAGAAACTCGGCTGGCCTACTTCCTGGAGGCGGTGGATTGGGTAATTTATGTAATTTCTGTCTGGGACTTCCCAGAAATCCACCCGAATTGGATATTCCATTAATTCCATTTCCAGATCCAGTTTGCTATTCCACCAACTGGGAATCTATTGGGCCAATAAATTTATCGGGAATGGTCTTGGACATAGCCTTAAACCCTAGTAGCAGCGATGTTCTCTATGTCGCCGCGCTTCATTCTGGCGCCTGGCGCCTAAATGAAGTATCTGACTACCCGGCAACTAGTTGGGTCCCAATCTCAGAGAGTATACTTCCAAATTACCTTCGTAAACTATCGGTTTTTAACTTGGATCAAAATGTGATCTACGCTTTTGCCTCTGAACCTGATCAATTACCATATTTGCTATATAAAACCACCAACGGTGGTCGTATTTGGCATGAAATCTCAATTACAGGAGCGGGATACTACCACCAAATCGCCGTTCACCCTACCAACCCTGAAATAGTATATGTAGCCTCGCAAAATGGTCTTTTTTATTCTGATGATGGTGGTGTTGGATGGAACCAAATCCATGACAATAATATCAAGGATATTGCAATTGATCCAGAGGATGCTTCAATTATATACATCATATCCCGAAACAAAGTATTTAAAACCTTTAGTGGGGGATTGGGTGCAGATGCTTGGGAACTTTTGTTTGAAGCCGATTTGGACCATTCAGTCTACTCGGCTAAGATTGCTCTGGGGAATAACAATGCAGATGGAAGTCGGCAAACAGATTCGAACCGTACCGTTGTTTATATGAGTAAAGAACGAATCTATTTGAATCAACATGGAGGCAGGAATATAGGGGAAGGATGGCAGTTCAAGGGGGCATTGGCATTTAACGAACCTCTTGACGAGTTCGAAACCGCTGAACTGGCATTGGATATAAATCCCTTTGATCCAAATATAATTTTGGCGGGTTTTGATGTGCTTTTCCGTACGTCGGACGGTGGGGATCATTGGTCAGCGATTGAAACATTTCATCATCATGAATTTAATAGATATCGTGCCGTTATCTTCGACAGAAATACAAGTGGCCTTGGATACCTTGCAACAGAAACCGGAGTATTCCGATCTATCGATTCGGGAATCACATGGTATGTTGAAGGATTTAGCAGAGATGAAGAAATCGCGGCCGGTCGAAACCTCAATCTAAATCTGGTTACAGCCGATATGAGTGCAGCTATACAGAATGATATGGCAATGGGACTGTTTTGGGGAAAGGTCTATAGTTGTGCGAATATTACTTCAGGTAACTGGGATCAATCCGACCATGATGGGCCTTATATAAACAATATTCATGCAGATCCCAAGAGAATCGGACGTTATTATGTTCAGATAGAGCGTCGCCAGTGGATGATTATATATCCCGGCGACTTCCGTTTTTATGGTGATTTTGGTTCTGCTGCTCCATCGGACAACATGGCTATGGCCGTTGACGAAAGACGGGGGTCGAATATCATCCTTTCAGGTACTAGAGAGGTAATTCCGGAGGGATCCATATTAATTACCCGGGAAGGGAACAAACTGCCTTTCCTTAATCCGGCTGGAACTTGGGAAAACTTACCGGAATGGGAAGAGAGTTTGGATTTACCTAGCAGTTATATTATTGCCATTTCTTTTTCAAAAAAAACACCTGGTAAAGCCTATGCTATTTCGTGGAATCATGATGTTTATAGGAAGAACAATGTTGATGATTCGCGGAGTTGGGAAACCCTACCGAAACTTCCTGGGTCTACTGCACTATATCATCTGGCTATTTCAGTAGTAGGCGGAAGGGAATGTTTGTACGTTTCAGGTTACAGGACGGTAAAACGATCCTTGAACGAAGGCAGGACATGGCTAGAAATAGCACCAAATTTGGATAATGATTCCCATTATTGGTTTTTGGTACCCCATCCGATTGATAATGAAATTCTCTATTTAGGTGCGAGTAATGGGATTTACATATCCTATGACAACGGTGATCATTGGTCTCCTTTTGATATGAATTTACCCAAAGTAAGAATTCGAAAAATGCAATATGACAATGGGTACTTATATGTTTGCACTAGGGGCAGAGGCATTTGGCGTAAACGAATTTGCTGATCTCTTCTAATATAATACCTCGATTAAAAGTTTCAGAACGGATTAATTTCAGAGATACTAGATCTTTGAAATTAATATCCTATTTTACATAATGTTAGAGCATTTAAAGTAAAGCTTCAACAGGGAGTAAGGTAGTGTTAAGAAGTTGCAGCAAGATGACAATCCTGGCTGACGTAGGCAGGAATTTCCTGAAAAATTTACAGCCGCATCAACTCGCTCAAAATTCCAAAGATTCCCAATCTTTAGAATTTTTAGCGTGGCACGGGCAGATTGACAACGGTAACTGTATTTATTGGCAACTCATAATTGGCGTATTTGAAAATTCCTGGGCTTTTGTACGGAATATTGAAACTATGGTGTGTGTTCATATTTGTATTGTTGGCCTAGTAAACGAAAAGTTTAATGGAAACGACCACTCCAGTAAAACGGCTTTTACATACGCGATAAAAATTGATGACCCAGTGGGTAATTGATTTTTTCGGCGAGATGATGCCGTTGGCCTAGTGTGCAAAAAGTTTAATGGAAAGAGACATTCCAGTAAAACGGCTTTTACATAATGGCTAACGATATAATACGCTATCGCGTAAGTTATATCTGCAATTATGTAAAATGCAAGCATACGCCGTTTTACGCTATAAGCATATTTGTTCTATAATTTACATTATGTAAAATAGAATAGTTGAAGTACTCCTGCGAAGTCCTCGTATACACCAATTTTAACGAGTTGGTTGCCGTGGCCGGGAATTACATTAAACCCTCTTCCACTCATTCCCTCTACATCGTCCCGCCGATCATTAAAATCATCCACTGGATAATTTAAAAAAAACTCTAGGAACGTTTTAAATCCAAAAAAAAGCTCCGGATATAAATGTCCGGAGCTTTTCTTCCTAATTTTCCAATGATGTTTTCATTTTTAGGTGAATGCAGTTAGTTGTCTAAACAGTCACAGGAAAATTATAGGAATGTTTTAATACCTCAACATGTTGCTGTATTCTTCAACTGATTTTTGTATTTCTAGATAAGAACGAATTTGAGCCATTGTTTTCTCAAAGAGTTCAATCTTTAAATCCTTTTCCCTCTTTAAGGCCTTGATCAATTCTGAATTCGAATTTTTCAGGCTACTTAAAGTTTGTCGGAGGGTTTCAGATTTAATAAACAAGGAGTATGTGTTGGGTTCACATACATAAGAGGTCAATTTTCTTTCCAATTGGCATAAATCATTATTGGTACGCTCCAATTTTAGAATACATCCACTGTTGGAAGGCCTGCTAATTAAATTTCTACTAATTTTTGGGGTTGTTTCCATAGGTGTAAGCTTTGTTTTAGGGTTAACGGATTTTTCTTTGGTACACTCTTATATAATTTGATTTTATTGATTTGAATTAAAAAGATACGACAAAATTCCCACTTTTGTACTAGTAAATTCCTCATTAACATTAGTTTAAAGCAATATTAACACCTTCGTAGCATCGACGTACTGGGTTATTTCTTCGACAAACGGCCTAATTTCTCTGGAAACCTTGCCTTTCATTAGCTCCCTACTATTCTCAGAATTGAATTACCCTCTTCACTCCCCTCCTGCCCTAAAATCTTTAATTTAACACTAGTCCCAATCCGCGGGTGTACCCTGAGCGGAGCCGAAGGGTTATAAGTTGACGGGACCCGTAAGCAACCTATTTTCAATTTACTTAAGTGTTTCTTATTGCTTTTGATAGGTTTTCGTGAATCTTCGATTTCGACTTAAATCAAACTGTCTAGGCTATCTTAATTTCCTTTTTAGCAATCAATTTTCAATTAACAATAGAAAAACTACACCATTAGGATCAAAAAGAAACCCCGATGCAATGCATCGGGGTTTCAAAATATCGTTATAAATTATTTGTAACTACCAGCTAATCTCTTCAGATTCTCCATTAGGATAGGTAACAGTACCCGTTTGATCACAACTACCAGTACCAAAGTCCAAGGAAGCCATCATACCATTCACTTCCAATTGCATAACGCCAGAAGTAATAAAGGCGCATCCCAAGTTGGCGGATAATGGTTCGGTCACTGTAAATTCGTAGGTTATACCATCTACGGTTATGTCCCAATCTCCTGTACAGGTAACATCTGCTCCTTCAGCATTGATCTGATCCAAATGCCAGCTAAGTACTTTATTTCCCTTCCAGATTACAGTGTTTCCATTGTCATCCTCAAAAGTGGCATCGGTAACTACAGTAAATGTTGGACTGTTGGGATCAGAGAAATCGAAAGACATGGTTTTGGTGCCGTTCAATAAATAATCATTGTAAGTGAAGTCGGTAAACGTAACTTCAAAACTGCCCTTGCTGCCATCGGTACTACCATTGTTTCCAGTTAATACAATGGTTCCACTTATGGTTTTACCTTGTATGATACATTGATTGTATACTACCGTAATACTTTCTTCAGCAAATGCAAGTGTTGCACACTCTGTGTTGGTCTTGTTAGTTTTTCCTGCTTTGTCGTTGATCAATAATTCTGAGACCAACTCGTCCAGTCCGTCAGAAATTGAATTGACCTGCATTTGGGCTTTAACTTGTTCGGGGGTCAGACTTTCATCATTTAAACTATTCATAGCATCATTGCTACAAGCAGCCATCAAAATAAATGCAAAGCTTAAAACTAAATAATTAAATGTTTTCATTGTTTGTGGGGTTTAAAACATATTTAACTCGGCTAAAATAAGCCCTTATATAATATTGTGTTAAAAAAAACGCAGATTTTCGACTTACAGTATGTATTATTAAGAAATATCTTACAAACGAATTGATTTCAGGGCGAATTAAGCCTTAATTATCAGGATCTTTTTCCAAAAACCGTTGTAATTACTCCTTCTTATAGTAGCATCAATCCAATTGAAAGCTAAAATTGTTGTAGTCGTCCCGATGATAGGCCATTTTTTGTGTAGCTGGCGAGATGGCGAAATAAGGTGAAAATGTTGTAGTAATTACGGTCTTGCCATCGGGTAAAAACTCCATGATACGGAGCCAACCATCTCCCCCATTTCCATTCCAACCTCCACCCATGGCTTGCGCATTAAAAGTAATCTGATTCACTTTTTTGCCGGCTGCATTCCTGTCCACCTTAAATGCGGTATGTCCCTTAAAATTATCAGGGGAGCCAATATGGCCCGAAAAGACCATTTGTACGTTCTTGGAAGGGGCCACTAGCTTTTCCCATATGGCCTTACCATAATTGGCATCTTCTATGGGATAGTTTTCTTTTTCCTTATGCTCGTTTTGGGCACTTAGATAGGAATGGGTGAGCATTACCACGGTATGATCTTTATAAATTTCTTTGGAAATCTCATTGTTGGCCCATTGTAAAATAGTGTCACGTGGTGCGAATTCCAGGTTCAGAAATAAAAATTTTCTTTGTTGGGGAGATATCAGTTCATAGGTGGCATTTTCAACCGAGGGCAATCCATCTATGTTCTTTCCAGCGGCGCGTAAAGCCTTTGCATTCAATAAGTTTTTATGCACAGGAAAATACTGGCTGTAATTGGATTTTCGGTTTTCAACACTTTTATAACCAAAATCGTGGTTGCCCGCTGCCAAGATATAGGGGACTTTCCCGTCCAGACGCTCAAAGGCGTGCGAGACTGCCCTCCATTGGTCCCTACTGGGCATATTTCCGTTTATTTTGTCCGGGACCAGTAGTTCGTTCTGCTCCACCAAATCGCCCGTGCACAGCACCATTTTTATATTTAGGGCATCTATATTTTCACTGATCCAAGCGGTCATCGTTTCCAAGGTGCCCTGGTTTCTTTCAAATTTCACGTAAGTCTGGGTGTCCGGAACCAAAATAATGGACCAGGAATCCGGATTGGATAATTTGGGAGGCATATAGGCTTCTTGTGCCCTTGCTGCAGTGGAAAGTAAGAAAAGGGATAAAACAAAAAGGCAAAAACAGTGTCTTAGGTTCATTTTGGTGGATTATTATGGTTGCAATGGATAAATTTAACCTTTTTAGGTTAAGACCAAAAAGACCGTTGTTCTATTTTGATTTATTTCTTGGGATTTTAAGACCTTGAAAGTTGTTGTAGGACTCCAAATATGATTATTTTCGTTCCTTACAAAAGTTTTACCGATACCCATGCCCGATTTCCAGAACGAATTAGTTCCCTATCTAAAAAAGTACTTTGGTTTTGATCGCTTTAGACAACAACAAGAGGCCATTATCACTTCGGTTTTAAATAAGGAGGATTGTTTGGTCATCATGCCTACCGGGGGCGGAAAATCTATTTGTTTCCAGTTACCGGCCCTATTGTTCAAGGGCACTACCTTGGTAATTTCGCCATTAATTGCCTTGATGAAGGACCAGGTAGATGGACTTATTGCCAACGGTATTCCCGCAGCTTTTTTTAATAGTAGTCAGTCTGCCGAGGAACAACAGGCCATATTGGACAGCACCCATAAAGGGGAATTAAAGTTGCTATATGTAGCACCGGAAAGCCTGCAGGGCCTGTCCCCTATTTTAAAGGAAGAGTTTGTTAGTTGTGTGGCGGTAGACGAGGCCCATTGTATCTCCTCCTGGGGACACGATTTTAGGCCGTCTTACCAACAATTGGGATTTTTAAAGGCTTCCCTGCCCCAAACACCTATTATTGCTTTAACGGCTACCGCGGATAAGGCTACCCGCCAGGATATTTTGGCACAATTGCAGATTCCCAATGCCAAGCAATTTTTGGCTTCCTTTGATAGAAAGAATATTTCATTGGAAGTACGTGCAGCCCATGATAGGGTGTCCCAAATACTTCAATTTATAACACAAAGACCCAATGAATCCGGCATTATTTATTGTTTAAGTCGAAAATCCACTGAAACCCTGGTAGAAAAGATCCGCAATAGCGGTATCAAGGCAGCCGCCTACCATGCGGGATTGGATTTTGACAGCCGCAATAAGGTACAGGAGGATTTCATTTTTGACAAGACCCAGATCGTCTGCGCCACCATTGCCTTTGGTATGGGAATAGACAAATCCAACGTGCGCTGGGTGATACATTACAATATGCCCAAAAATATAGAAGGCTATTATCAGGAAATAGGTCGGTCCGGAAGGGACGGACTGGCCGCACATGCTCTTTTGTTCCATAGTTATGCCGATGTAATCCAGTTGCAAAGATTTGCCTCTGGCGCCGCCAATGAGGAGGTACAGTTGGCCAAGTTGGAGCGTATGAAGCAGTTTTCGGAGGCCTCTAGCTGTAGAAGAAAGATTTTACTGAGTTATTTTGGGGAGTATTTGCAGGCCGATTGTGGCAATTGCGACGTTTGTAAAAATCCACCACAGTTTTTTGATGGTACGGTAATAGCACAAAAGATATTGTCTACCATTGCCAGACTTAAGGAGTCGGAGGCAACAGGAACAGTAATAGATGTGCTGAGGGGCGCGCAGAATGCCAACATTTTGGATAAAAATTATCAGGAAATAAAGACCTATGGCATTGGCAAGGATATTTCATGGAACCATTGGCAGCATTATACCATACAGCTTATAAACCAAGGCCTCTGCGAGATTGCCTTTCATAAGAACAACGTACTTCGTTTGACCGATTTGGCCAAGGCCGTATTGTTCAATAACACCAAGGTACAATTGAGTCAGCCCTTGTCCAAGGAAGAGCAAATCGCGGTCCGCAAGGAAAGCAAGTCCAAGTCGGTTAATGAAAATTCCCTGTTTGAAAAACTTCGGCAATTGCGGTTTCAAATTTCTTTGGAGGAGAATATTCCAGCATACCTTGTTTTCAATGATGCCACCCTTAAGGAAATGGAATCCAAAAAGCCGGTGACCAGTGAAACGTTCAAAGAGATCAACGGAGTTGGGCAACGTAAATTGGAAGTGTATGGGGAAATGTTCATCAATGAAATCAAGGCCTTTATAGAAACAAACCCAAAGAAAAAGAAGAAGAAAAAAAGGAAATCGGACACGGCATTGGAAAGTTATGAGCTGTTTAAGGAAGGTAAAAACGTTGAGGAAATTGCAGAGATCAGGGGCCTAAAGCCCAATACCATTTTGGCCCATTTGGAAAAGTTGTACCATGACGGGAAGGATATAGACATATATCAATTGATATCGAAAGAAGATGTAGCCAAAGTTGCCGAGGCCAAGAAAGAACTTCAAGATCCGGAAGGCCTAAAACCTTATTTTGAGCATTTTGAAGAAAAATTGGAATACTCTACTATTCGTTTGGCACTCAGCATTATTGAAAGGGAGAAGATTTTATAAATTGAGTTGAAAGTTGAAGGTTGAATGTTAAAAGTTTAAGGTTTCAATGTTTCAAGTTTAAAAAATAGGTTGGTAATACCCCAATTTTAGTTCAAAACTAGAAAGTCATTTCGATCGAGCAAAAGCGAGGAGAAATCGCACTGGTAACTCCTGACTGTAGTTAAAAGTTTAAAGTTGAATGTTGAAAGTACTATTGTCAGTTCGAGGGCTTCTCGATACAATTTTGCTCCACTTCGTTATGCAAAATCACTCGAAGTGACGTGTCGGTAGGCATTGTGTATCGAGAACTCTTTATAGGGTAGAAAGTTTTTGATAAGAACGACACAAAAAAACACCTTCCCCTCAGAGGACTTTAGGGAAGGAGCTATAATTTGGTTACAACCTCCGTTAGAAACTAACAGATACCTTGCCCCTGGCAAAAAACGGCGTACCAGGGGTAAAATGGATTTCTTCTACCGCTTCCGTTTCGTTGAACAACCTACTGGTGGTGGCAAATTGGGTCTCGTTCCATTCCGTATCAAACAGGTTGTCCACGATGAGTCCAAAACTCCAATTTTTCCAGGAATAATTCAGATTGAAATCAGTTACAAAATACCCCTCGGCGATAATGGAATTGTCCTCATTGGCAGGTCTGTCTTTAATAAATCGATAGTTCACTCCCCCCGATAGGTTCTTAAATCCCTTAAAGGTAAGTCCGCCCGAAGAAGTCAGGTCTGGTGCCAATGGAATATAATCCTCCCCACTAGGGTCTTCCGCGCTTCTGGCATAGGTGTAATTAACATCGCCATAGGCGTACAACCAATCCGTTAGCTGGTACCTCGCTCCTAGGTCTACCCCAAAACGCTTGGTTTTACCACTAGGTTCCACAATTCCCGCATCCCCCACGTATACAAACTCCTGCTCCAAAAAAAGGTGCCACAGGGCCATATTCAATACCAATCGGTCTTTTGGTTTATAAATTGTTCCTATATCGGCCCCGAAGGCCAATGGCAATATTCTTTCCCCATTATTGGCTGTGACTACCCTGGTATCATTGGAATGAAACCCTATTCCGGTTTTTGCATACAACTGAAGGTCTTGGGAAGCCTGGTAAATGGCATTTAGCTTGGGACTGACCACCAATTTGTTTTCACTCTTTTGGTCATAGGCCGTCGTCAATAAATTTTCATAATCAAATTTTAAATAGTCTATACGAACACCCGGATTAATGTTCCACCTATTGATTTTGTAATTTATATTGAAGAACCCATAGGCGTTCAATTCATCTATGTTGCCCAACGCTAGTTGCTCCAAGGTGGTCTTTCTGTTCATGGTATGGGAAAGCTCTACCTCGTTAATGTCGTCGTATCTAAACCCTAAACCCGTATTGAATCTGAACTGTGAATTATTTTCTAAATGTATGGTTCTATCATAACTGCTCTCTCCCCCGATCAGGGTTCTATTTTCCTTTTGCTTTATTTGATCTCCATTAATGGGGTCTTCAAGGAAAAATGTAAAATTGGAATACAGCTCAAAACTATATTTGGAAATAAAGAACTTGGATTTAAACCGGCTATGCTGGTCCAATTGTTTGTCATGATTCAATAATAGATTGGTACGGCTGGTATTGCCCCCTTCGGTATCGTCTATGGCGCCAAACCTGCCAATGTTTCCATTATCAACGGCCCGTTGGGGAATTTGTCCCGAAGCATCCCATTTGCTCTGAAAATGGGAGGCGGTCAAATTCACTTCGTTGCCGTCATCGTCCTTATGATTGTACCGTCCCATAATGTTAATTCTATTAAAATTCTGGGGAGATTCAAAAACTCCGTCGGAAATCAAATATTCTGAGGCTAAATAGGCATTGTCATCATCGCTTTCCAATAGTTTTAGCATCCCCAAGCCCCTTAAGGTATTGTATTTACCGACCTCCATGCTAACCACATTTTTATCCAATGTTTTTTTGGTGGTGAGGTCCACATAGCCGGCCGTATTAAAATTACCTTTATCGGCATAGTAAGGTCCCTTGCCAAAATCTATATTATCTATGGTTTCAGGTATTATAAAGTGCATATCGGCATAACCCTGGCCATGGGCATGGGATACCATGTTTACTGGTAAACCATCCACATTTATAGCGATATCCGTTCCATGATCTATATCAAATCCCCTTAGGAAAATTTGTTCGGCCTTACCGCCACCGGCATGCTGGCCAATTATGAGACCAGGTACCTTCCTAAGTATTTCCTGGGAAGATTTAACGGGATCGGATTTAACGTCCACGTTTACAAAGTTGCTCATGGCATTTATATTGGATACCAGTACCACCTGATCCAAGGAAACTGCAGCCTCTTCCAGGACAATCTGAAGTGGTGTATCCAACTGATTTTCAGATATGAGTAGTTCTTTGTTCTTAAATCCAAGACTGTAAAAATAGATACGATCATTGATGGTTACGTTTGCCAGACTAAAAGCTCCCGAATTATTGCTGTAGGTATAATTACCCGTATTCTTATTGTAGACCCCTACTCCACTAAGGGGCGTGTTGTCCTGGTTGGTTATTGTTCCACTTATGGTATGCGCATTTAAGGTACCGGAAAGTAAAAGAATCAATAGGCCAAGGGTTTTTTTAATCATAGTATTAATTTTTATTCCGAATAGCTAGGTGCTATCCTTGATATATATTTTGGGCATACCTATCCATGTAAAGCCATTGGCTTTGAACTGGAAGAAGTTGAATGCCTTTTCTTTAAAGTATCCTGGGATTGGATAATAACAATTTAGAAGCGAACCAATTTATCCAGTATAGGATGTTGGATGCCTTTTGGAAATTATTACGTTCCAAAAATTAACAAGCGGGTTTTGGAGGAGGTACCATGGGGTAATGAATTCCTTTGGAAGTGTTTTCCTGTATTTTGGAAAAATAGGATTTGGTAAATATAGTTATGCCAGGGGAAGTTTTATAATGGGCGACCACTATATGCTTGTCCAAATCGGATTGCACCTTAATCTTGTCGTTGTCTTGATGGGTAGGGCTTGAATCACTGAATGCCATACTCATAAAATCTATAACCTCATGCTTATGGGGTTCCGAATTGGGTGAATGAGGGTGACTGTGAAAGCCTATTTCGTTTGATGCTATATGTTCATGGGATTCTAGTGAATAGGTTGATGCCATAGCCTGGGCTTTATTCTGCCCGTCATGGTCGTTAAAATCATGTGTATGTGAGGCAATGGAGTGATGCCCCATTCCTTGATCCAGGGAATGGGATAAAAGGTGCATGAGTTCCGTTAACTCCTGCTGCAAAGGGGCTATTAGATAGCAGATGCCAATAAAGACAGCTACACTTCTAAACAACCACGGCTTAAAGCCTTTTTCAATTTTCTGGGTCACGGATACCTTTTTTTTACTCTACTTTCTGAAAATATATGTGTTGGATTTCATTTTTGCTGAAAAATATAAAATCGCAACGGTTTAACTGTTAAAATATCGTGAAACATTCTGTTGATTTTTTTAAGGAGAGGTTAGTAGTGAGTAATTAAAAGAGAGTATTGAGAAGTGGTAAATGGGTATAGTAAATTGGTTGAAAAAGAACCAAGAGCCTAGAAGATAGAAGTTTAAAAGTGTAGAAAGTTCTAACGAATCTAGATTTACATAAATATTAAAAATAGAAAGTCATTTCGAATGAATATGAGAAATCGCACTAGTAGCTCCTGCATGCAGTTTAAAGTTGAATGTTCGGATGTTAAAAGTTTAAGGTTTCAAAGTTTCAAGTTCAAAACTAGGAAGTCATTTCGATCGAGCAAAAGCGAGGAGAAATTGCACTGGTAACTCCTGACTGTAGTTAAAAGTTTGAAGTTGAATGTTGATATTGATAGTACTCTCGTCAGTTCGTGGGCCTCTCGATACAATTTTGCTCCACTTCGTTATGCAAAATCACTCGAAGTGACGGGCCGTTTGGCATTTTGTATCGAGAACTCCTGTTGGGATTGACTAGGGAAGTTCTGTAGCCATAGTTATCGAATAAAAAAATTAACAATAAAACAACAATTTAATTCCAAACGCGTTCTTAAAAAAAAGTAATTTTATATCACAAAAAAAGTTAGATATGTCATTTTTATCACCACAGATTGAAGCTTTGGCCAAAAGAAAAAAAGAACAGTCCCTTGTTAAAAAACCCGATTCTTGTGGTATTTTTCAGGAATATGGGAAATTGGAAAAGATTCAAAATCCCAGGGAAAGTAAATAGCCCAATTTTTTGGGCATTGCTAATCCTTTGGAAATAAGCTCCTGTCCAATCCAGGGATAAGTTTTAGTGCATTCTTGTAGTATAGCTTTTTTAGTACTTCATCGGGTAAGTCCATCCCGTACATGGCCCAGAAGGCGTGGTATTTCTTGTGGTACGGGAAATATTCGTCATCGGATTCCAGTACCCTAAAATAGGTAGGGAATTCTTCCGGTTTCCAACTATCCTTACCAAATAGGACTCGGTCCTGATATTTCACAAAAAATTTATGTGCATTTTTCGGTTGTCTGCCCAATTCTGCAATAATGGCCCCAATACCTACGTACATATTGGGCATTTCGTCCAATAAACTGGCCAGGGTGCCCAAATCATTGGCGTACCATCCCATATGGGCATTAATAAAATTGGTTTTCGGATGCTTTTTAAACATCCTGTGCTGCTCCCCAATTATCTGTTCCCAAGAGGCCGGGTCCGTTGCCGAGCGCTTTCTCCTAGGGTGTGTTTTTAGTTCCAACCATCGTTCGTTATCCGAATTCACCTCATCCCAGAAGGGTTTGGGGTCGGCTGAGTGGATTAGGACCGGTACGCCCATTTCCCCACATTTTTCCCAAATGGCACTTAAGCGATCATCATCTACGGCCAATCGTTTTCCAGAGGTATCGGTATCCCGCAATCCTAGACTTTTATACACCTTAAGTCCCTTGGCGCCATTCTTTATATCGGCTTCCAATTGTGCAACGGCCTTCTCGGACCAGCCCGGTTTGCCAACTCCATCAAAATCCACATTGGCAAAGACCGCAAATCTGTTGGGATAATGGTTCTTTATATTCTCCAATGATTGTTTTATTCTTTCTCCCGAGCCACCACTAAGGTTGACCATGATTGCCAAGTTGAGCTTATCCATATCTGCAATTAGCAGGGAGAGGTCCTGTGTCGGCATTTGGTACTGATGGCCATGAACATCTATAAATGGAAATTTGGCCCTATGTATTTCCTTTCCAGGGACTTTAAGGGTTGAAACGGGATTGTATTCCTCGAAACTCATGTTCTGGGAAAAAGCTTCATTGGAAAGGGCTATAAGCAAAATGCAGAGTGGGACTAAATTCTTTAAAGTCATTACGTCATCAAATTAGATCCTAAATTTATGCTATATAGAGGACAACCTAAAGTTTGAAGCTAAAAAATATCCAGATAATTAATTGTTTGGTCTTAGCGTTACAACTGTTGTTTTATTAGTGAAACTCAATTTTGAGAAGTCAGTAAGACGCACTTAAAATTGCAAGTTGAACTAATCCCGCCTTTTTCGGCGGGATCTAGGTTCAATACCTCGACCCTAGGGTCGATTCCTATTATTGGGTTCAGGGCTTGCCCTGAGGTTTAATACCTTTTATTTTTTGAATTATGTTTGAATTCCCTTTTTAGCGATATGGGGGAAGGATCGTTTATATATGTCATTGAGCGCAAGGCTGCCGCTAGGCAGGCGTAGCGTGGCAATCTGTTTGTTAATGGAGAGATTATCTCTTTGCGGCTGCCCACTATTTAAGAAGTAGATTGCTTCTTCGCCCTAGCTCATCGCAATGAAGTAATGGAATTTGTTCCACTCATTCAAGATTTTGAATTTGGAACCACTTTTTGTTACTACCAGCCGCCACTGCCTATTCTATAAGAAAGAGATTGCTTCTTCGCCCTAGCTCATCGCAATGACGTATAGGGTTTTTGGATTAAATAACTTTGAACATTAAATCTAGAAAATACCAACTGTTCACTGTAGATACAAGTGATCACAGACTACTTATTACTCTTTTTCACCCGCTCGTATTCTTCCAAAGTATCTATATCTACTTCTTTTCCATTAGGGGATAGGGAAAGGACATCATTTATATGGGTTTTGATAATTTCCTTAGCTCCATAATCGGAATTCAATGCCAGTAGGGCCTCAAAATGGATTTTTCCAAAAATAGCGGGCACTCCTACCCTATTGTTGTATTTGGTAGCTACAATACTGTGTTTGGTCTTGGAGAAATTATGGATCAACACATTTAAATACTGATTATCTATCAAGGGTTGGTCGGTCAGCATTACTAAAATACCATCATAGTCCGGGTCCTGCCGCAGAAGATGCTTGGTTCCACAGGCAATGGAATTTCCTAATCCCATTTTCCAATCGAGGTTATAAATTGTTTCACAGCCTTTAAAGTCGGTTGCCTGTATTATTTCCTCCCTATAGGCCCCTAAAACGGTCAGTATGGTATTGGCATTGGAATCTTGGGTATTTCTAAGGGCATTGCCGATTAAGGTAGTATTTCCCCAGGGTAACAATTGTTTTATGGCCTTCATTCGGGAAGAAGTACCGGCCGCCATGATCAAAATCGCTATTTTTAATTTTTTAGGCATCAATCGTGAATCCCGGTTTCTTTATTTTTTAAGAGCATTGGTTCCTTTTCCCTAATGACCGATAAAATTTCGGCAACAATGGATATGGCTATTTCCTGAGGGGTCTCGGCGCCAATGTTGAGTCCGGCCGGTCCGTGGATTCCGTCCAGGAATTCGTACGAAATATCAGGGCTTAGTTCCATTAGTTCGTTAAAAAGTTTTTCCCTTCTTCTATATGGCCCTAAAAGCCCTAAGTATATTGGTTTTGAGTCCTTTAAGGTCAACAAATACTTTAAGTCTTTGGAATAGCTGTGGTTCATTAGAATAATGGCGGTATGCCCATCCACTTCGGCCAATGGAAAGCTCTCTGGTAATATCCCCAGAAGTTCATGGGCTCCTTCAAAATCCAGAATATTCTTTTCTTCGGAAGGGTCGGCTACGATGGTAACTTCCCATCCGGCCATGGCGGCAAAGTTACATAACTGCACCGTATCATGCTCGGCGCCAATAATAAATAGTTTAAAACAGGGTTTCATGTTTTGTTCAAAAATCTCAAGCTTGTCTTGGCCATGGAATCCGGGCAACAGTGGCAATTGCTCCTGTCCAAATACGACGGTTGAGCCGTAATTGGCATTGGGGCCCTCTTTTTTTTCAAAAAAGGATCGTATTCTAAAATGCTGTCTTGATGTTATGATTTGTTCAAAGGTTTCCAAAAAAAGCTTGTCCGGTCTAAAGGTCTCCAACAAAATATAAAGAATTCCCTCGCAACCTAGCCGATATCGACCGTCATAGGTCATTACCTTGGATATTTCATCGGAAAAAACGGACTGTGCCTGTCTTACTACTTCCTTTTCAACACATCCGCCACTTACCGCCCCTATCATATGTCCGTCTTCCAAGATCAACATTCTTACCCCTGGTCTTCTGTAGGAAGAACCGTCCAGTGCCACTACAGTGGCCAGAACACATTTTAGGCCCTTTGAAGTGGCCGACTGATATTCGCGTATAATTTTTTTTAGTTCGTGTGTCATAATTATAATAAATCTCTGGTAGGGACAAAAGGTACCAACTCCCCTATTTCATACGCATCAATTTTGGGTTCTAGAACTATAAATCCATCCGTATTCACCAAACTGCAGAGGTCCCCGGACCCATTCTCTTTTACCAGGGAGGCTACTAAATGCCCTCGGTTAAAGCTTAGTTTAACTCTTAACAGCAAAGTTAAATCGCCCTTCACCTCAACAGCCTCTTTTAAGATAACATCAATTTTTGGTTGTGGAAGGCCCAAGGAACGTCTTAACCAATCCTTAAAATAGACATTATAATTAGCAAAGGTGGATACCGGGTTACCGGGAAAGGAAAAAACCACTGTGTTGGTATCTCTTTGAATTCCGAACCAAAATGGTTTTCCTGGACGTTGGAAAACCCCGTGAAATATTTTTTCTACACCCAATTCTTCCAATACTTGGGGAAGAAAGTCGAACTTGCCTTTGGATACCCCACCGCTTAAAAGTACTGCGTTATGCTCCTTTAAAGTATTTTGAAGGGCGTTTTTAATACTGGCTTTTTCATCTGGTAAATGGAGCTTGGTCGGGACAATACCTTCTTCCGACAATGCTGCGTAAAGGGTATGGATGTTGGATTTGCGTATTTGATGGGGCAAGGGGATTTCTTCTACCTCTACCAATTCGTTCCCTGTGGATACGATTGCTACTTTGGGCAGTGTGCGTACCTTAATGGATGCTTTTCCCACGGCAGCCAATACCCCTATTTCTGCGGCTGATATGGTGCTGTGTTTTTCCAAAACCAGATCTCCCTTTTTCTGATCACTTCCATTGAGGTGAATGTCCTGTCCCCTGTTTGGGGTTTTGGTAAGGGTGGCCGATCCGTTTTCAATAATTAAATGTTCGTACATCACCACAGTATCCGCGTTTCCCGGAACTACGGCCCCTGTCATTATTTCTAGACAATTGGAAGTGTTTTCCAGAAGTTGGGAGGGCATCCCTGCGGCCAATACCCCTTCTATTTTAAACGAGGTATTCCCTATTTCAACAGCATCGTAGTTTAAGGCTATTCCGTCTTTGGTAGCCCTGTTAAATGGAGGGAAATTTCTATCGGCCACAATATCTTCGGCAAGTACTCTGCCCATAGCCGTTTCCAAGGGAACCTGTTCATGGCCAAAGTCCTGATAAAGGTCCAATACTTTTTTATAAGCGTCTTTAAAGGAAATCATGGAACACAAGTTACAATTAATAGGAGATTTGTTAAAGGGTTATCTTTTGTATTTCTCTCCAGGTTATGGGTTTAATGTTCCTTTCTTTGAGCAGGGCAGCTGTATTGGGGTCCGTGAAAAAGTCAAAATCCATTTGTCGCCATTGGGAACCAAAATTGGGATGGTCCACACACACTTGCTTCATTTCCATATTGTCAAAGGCAGGATGTATTAAAATCACATTTAATCCTGCTTTTAGATTTTTTAATAATTGTGTATACAATTCATGTAAACCTATACTCTCCATGGCTCCAAAATTGCCTATATGTACTTTATGTACAACGCTATCCGAATCTAGTAGTGAGGCAAGATTCCCGACACCTTCCAGTAACTCTTCACTTAAGAAAATGGGCAGTTTATATTCCTTGCCTAATTCCCTATATACGTCCAGCAATTCTTTGGTCAGCCCTAAGGTGTACATATGGGAATCCAAGTGGGTAGGTGTAATTCCAGCTGCCAATGCCCTATCAATTTGTGCTTTCAGTTCTTTTTTAACCTCCTCTGGCTTCGCCAATTTTTTTACTTGCTCCCTTTTGGCATAGAAAAAACCTTGCTTATCCACCAAGCTTGGCACCTCGGAATAAGGCAGAACGGGGCCAAATTTATACTGTTTCCATTCGCAGGTCAATGTTAAATGAATTCCGCAGTCGTACTGCGGGTGATTTTTGGCGAAATTGGCCATATCCAAGAACCATGGACAGGGCACCATTATGCTATAGGAGTTTACAATCCCTTTTTTCAAAGCTTCAATGGTGGCTGCGTTTTCTGAGCATGATAGACCGGCGTCATCGGCATGAATCATCAAAAGGGTGTCATCTTTGCTGTACCCCAATCGCTCTAGGTCGTATTGGTTGGCCATATCGTTATGTTGTTTTAATCAGTTTTAATCTAAAAATTGCATTAAGGCTTTGCTATTAGCCTGTTTGGGTAGCCGGGGTTCTAGTATAATTTTACCTCTCCTTTGGAGAGGTCGGAACTGCTTTTTTCCGCTGTTCCGGATGAGGTAAAATAAAACCCCAATCGCTCTAGGTCGTAATACTTGGCCATATAATTCTAATTTGTAGGCTGTTGAGGCCCAAATAATACTAGTGCTAATTATGAAGCGCTAGAAACTTATCAACTCCTCCTATGATATTGTAAAGTTCAATTTTGCTATTTAACTCTTCCAATATTCTTACTGCCATTTCACTTCTTTTTCCGGATTGACAAAGTAGATAAATTGGTCTTTGGAAGTCCAATTCCTTTATTCTGCCCTTTAATTCGTCCAAGGGAATATTTACAGCTTTAACTTGCGGTAAGGAAAAGTTTTCAAATTCCACTACAGTCCTTACATCGATTATCTGAAGAGCTATGCCCGCGTTTAACTTTTCCTCAATTTCCTCTACCCTTATGCCAATAGTTGCTTCACAAGGTTCTGCTCCATAGGATTTTTGAAGTTTTTTCAATAATAAATTTTCTGGTTGAAGACTAAATGTAATGGTTTGATAAGATTGATTTAATCCGTTGAATAACAGTAGTTTACCATTTAATGCTTCGCCAATACCAGTAACTATTTTTACGGCCTCCAATGCCTGAAGATTTCCTATGATACCGGGAATTACCCCCAATACCCCATTCTCGTTGCAATTTGGTATCTCTTCTCGCGTAGGCATTTTTGGAAATAAACATCTATAGGTAGGACCGCCTTGATAATTAAAGACACTTAGTTGGCCTTCGAAGCCCTGAATGGCGCCCGAAACAAATGGTTTTTTTAGGATTATGCAGGCATCATTTATTAAATAGCGCGTTGGGAAATTGTCGGAGCCATCTACTATAACATCAAATTCAGAAATAATTTCCAAGGCATTGTGTCTAGTGAGAAAAGTATCAAAAGTTCTGATTTGTGTGTCGGAATTCTGAGAACTTAATCGCTCCAGCACAACCTCAATTTTAGATCTTCCCAAATCCTTTTCCGTATACAGCACTTGTCGTTGCAGGTTGGTGATTTCAATAACATCCTGCTCAACCACACCTATAGTACCAACCCCCATGGCATTCAAATATTGTAAAACAGGAATGCCCAATCCGCCGGCACCAACCACTAAAATACTGGCACCTTTTAGTTTTTGTTGTGCTTCTGGACCAAAATCCCTTAAAATGGTCTGTCTCTGGTATCTATTGGTGTTCATAAACAAATAGCAATCCAATTTTTATAATTTCCGTAGCCTGCCTCTTTCCCTAATTGTGAGCTAATTTTAGCAATACCTTTTCATAGTCTTCCTTAAAGTTGGCATTCCATAATACTTCTTCATTCTCTGGAAATACCAATTTAATATCTTCATTGATCAAAAATTTACGCGGACAGGTACCGGGCCCATTTTCTAAATAATCCAATGATTTTTGTAGACCGGAAGGTTCCCAAATGGCACATAACGGTTCTGGTAAGCCACTTTCCCTGGTAGCAAAGGCAGTGGCCAATTTGTCCGGATTCCTTAAGTAGATCAGTTGTTCAAGGGCATCCTGATCCATTAGCGGCAGATCGCAGGCCAATACCAACCATGCTACGCTAGGATTAAAATTGTGGGCGCTTAGTAGACCGTTGTAGGGACCTTTAAATTTGTTCTGATCAATAATTAGATTGTGATTCGCCGAGAATTCCGTTGCCTGTTCCTCGCGTATACTCATATAGGTGTTTTCGCATACCGTTTGCAGGAGTTGATATAGATATTCACGTTGTGCTACGCCATGGTATTCTATCAATCCCTTGTCGGTTCCCATTCTGGTACTTTTTCCACCGGTAAGTACTAGACCATATATTTTAGTGGAGCTCATTATTCGTAGTTATTATTTTAATTTCCGCTATAAGAACATGTTTGTCCCTGTTAGTGGATATGTGGAATTATCCTCCTATGGAGGTCATTGAATTTTCAAAGATTCCATCATATTTTTCCTGTTCCTCAAAACCAGTTTTGGATCGGCTGCCAATGGCCTTAAGGATATGCTCTTTAATTTGGGATTCCACATTGTCCCCTCTCATTACTTCCCTTAAATTCATTCTAGGTTTGCCGTACAGGCAGGTTATTACATCGCCCGTGGCCGATATTCTTAGTCGATTACAACTCCCACAGAAAGTTCTGGTAAAGGAAGGGATAAGTCCAAAAGTACCTTTATGGCCTTTGATTTTATAATTTATGGAGGTCGATGTCTTGGGCGATTCCAGCTTTGTTATTTCCGGATATTCCGATTGAATGTGGCCCAGTATTTTTTTATAATCCCAAGTTATGGTATTGAAGGACTTGGAGCCACCGTTGAATGGCATTTCTTCCAAAAATCGTACGGAAACCGGATAGTGTTTCATGACCTCGAGAATGGGTATTATGTCTTGGGTATTTTGATTTTCGAGGGCAATAAAGTTGATGCGGACGTTGAAACCTTCCGTTATCAATTTCACCAAATTATTATATACGGTATCATATTGATTACGTCTCGTGATGCGTTCAAAGGTGTTTTTGTCAATGGCATCCAAGCTAACATTGATGTTTTTGATGCCCAAGGTTTTTAATTCTTGAATATAGGGGCCTATCAAGGTGGCATTGGTAGTAATGGAAATATCGTTCAAACCTTTTAAAGACGAAAGTTTGCGCAATAATACCATTAGGTCCTTTCTAACAAAAGGTTCCCCACCGGTAATCCTTATTTTGTCTATCCCCTGCCCTACCATAATTTCGCTCAATTTACAGAGTTCCTCAATGGTAAAAAGGGAGTCTTTTTCAGCAAAATTTATCCCTTCCGAGGGCATACAATAGTTGCAACGCAGGTTACAGCGATCGGTAACCGCCAACCGCAGATAATTTATTTTCCTATTGTGATTGTCTATCAGCATTAATCCTCTTGTTTTTTACTTATCCCCCGCTTACAGGTGGAATTAGTGCAATTTCATCAAAATTATCGATTATGGTATCATCATTTGCATAAGAATTGTTTACCGCAACGGCTAAAGATGATAATTTTTTGAGTTCAGGGTACATTTTGCCCAAGTACTCCTTAAGCTCTTTAACGGTCTTGGATTTTTTCGATCCAAATTCGCTGGAGCTGGGCATGGACAATGTTGAGCTACCTATAATGTCCTTTGTAACACCAAAAAGTAGTATCGTCATATTTATCCAATTATAGGTTTAGTCGGGACTTGCATTAGTTCCGGGAATTTGGAAAACGGCTGTTGGGTAAATCTATTTCCCGTAGCGGCTTTTAAGGCATTTGCCACAGCTGCTCCTGCCGGAGGCAATGTGGGTTCGCCCAATCCCGTTGGTGCCAGGTCATTTTGAATAAGATGGGATTCTACCACTGGAATTTCCCCCATCCGGATCAATCTGTATTTATCATAGTTCTGCGATTGGGGCTGTCCATCCAGAAAAGTAAGATCACCGTACATGGCATGGCCTACTCCATCTATAACGCCACCTTCTATTTGGTTTATGGCACCCAAAGGATTTACAACTATACCACAATCTACCACGCAGGTAACTTTTTTTACGATAGGCATTCCGTTTTCAATTTCCACATCGGCGACTTCAGCTACATGCGAATTATGGCAATAATAAGCGGCAAAACCTTGGAAAACTCCATCTTCTTTTTTACCCCAACCTGATTTGTCCACAGCTACTTTTATAACATTCTGCATGCGCTCAGGGGAGTATTGTATACGCTCGTCCGTAGTACCTTTTACTTTTTCCAATAAATCCAAACGTAACTTAATGCGATCCACTTCCATGGTCTCCGCCAGTTCATCAAAGAAACTTTGTTCGGCAAAAGCCAAGAAATTGGTATAAGGTGCCCTCCACGCCCCAGTGGTAATATTACTTTGATAATTGGCGACATCTACCTGGTAATTTTCTATGGCCCCGGCAGGGAAGAAATTAGGTATTAATCCATACATGTTTCCACCTATAGCTGCCTCCTTTAAATGGTAGGCGGTCACCTGGCCATCCTTTATGGCCGCTTTAATTCTATATTTTATAGCTGGACGATAGGTACCCGCAGTCATGTCATCTTCACGGGAAAACACCAACTTGACCGGTTTTTTTATGGCATCGGCAATTTCCGCAACTTCGTATACAAAATCCCCGTACAATCGCCTTCCAAATCCTCCACCCATACGGGTCATTTCCAAATGAACGTCCTTTACATCCCTACCCAACATACCAGCTACCGCAGTGGCAGCAAATTCGGGTGTCTGTACAGGTCCAACCAAATGTATCTTTTCATCGGTAATATTGGCGAAAAAATTCATAGGTTCCATACAGTTATGTGGCAGGAAGGGCGATTCATAGGTGCGCTCCAATATTTTATCGGCCTTGGCAAAGGCTTTTTTGATATCCCCATCCTTTCTTAGGGTCTTAAATTCCTTTCCATCCAAAAGACCCAGTAATTGCTTATCCTGAAATTCCGTACTTTCCATATTGGTATTATCTACCCAAGTAGCGGATATGGCTTCTTTTGCTTTCATGGCCTCCCAAGTAGTTTTGGCTATGACCACCACCTTATCACTTTTACCCATAGCTACTGTCCAGTTGCCTACCCCGTCTTTTGAAAGTTCCTTAGCCTTCTCCCCTATTCTAATTACATCCAAAACACCGGGCATGGCCTTGGCTTTGGCATCGTCATAGGAGTCCAATACTTTACCAAAGGCAGGAGGTCGCAAGACACTGGCATATACCATACCCTCTACTTTATAGTCCAAACCGAAAAGTGGTTTTCCGGTAATTATTTTGTCAATATCCACATTGGGTGCGTCGGTCCCGATAACTTTAAAATCCTTGGGTTCCTTTAGTGTTACGTTTTCCGGAACCTCCAAGGCTGCGGCTTCCCTAACCACATCGCCATAACCCAAAGTTTCCCCTTTGGCATTGGTGATTACCCCTTCCGAGGTAGTGCATTCCGATGGATCTACACCCCATTTGGCGGCAGCGGCATTTACCAACATTTGTCTGGCCGTAGCTCCAGTTTGTCGCAAAGGCTCCCATCCTAGTCGGATAGACTGACTTCCTCCGGCAAGCTGGCGGGTATAATTCTCGGTGTCCAAAATTCCCTGTTGCACATATACATTGTTCCAAGCTACGTCCAATTCTTCTGCAATCAACATGGGCATGGCCGTTTTAACACCCTGCCCTATTTCAGGATTGGGTGAAAAAATGGTTACTGCACCATTATCGGCAATTTTTATAAAGGCATTGAAATCATTAAAATTTAATTTGGAAATATCTACTGGGGGTTGCACCTTAGGTTTACAGGCTGTAAAAAGATTAAAGCCTATGAGGAGTCCGCCACTAGCTAGTGATGATGTTCTAATGAACGCCCGTCTGTTAAATGTTATTGATGATGTCGACATAATTTTTTTAGTTTTTTAGTCCTCAATATTCCGAGGATTTAATTTTTTGAGGTAAGTAAATAGTGTAGCCTATATTTCCCAAAAGGAATAGACCTACCCTATTTTGGTAGCGGCAATTTCCACAGCCCTATGAATTCTAGTGTAGGAAGCACATCTGCATATGTTACCGTGCATGGCTGTTTTTATTTCTTCCGATGTTGGATCTGGATTTTTGTCCAGGAAAGCGGAGGCGGTCATTATTTGACCGGCCTGACAATAACCGCATTGGGGAACATCTACTTCTTTCCAGGCTAGTTGCACAGGGTGGTCGCCATTTTCGGAGAGTCCTTCAATGGTAGTAATATGCTGTCCGGCTACCGAAGCAACAGGCAAAGAACAACTTCTTACCGCGTTGCCGTTCAAATGAACCGTGCAGGCACCACATTGGGCGATACCACAACCATACTTTGTTCCTACCAAATCCAAATGATCACGTAGCACCCATAATAATGGGGTGTCTTCCGCAACATCTACACTTTTGGAAACTCCGTTTACATTAATATCGTATTTTGGCATAGTTGATGTTTTTAAGTTGATAAAATTAATACTCTACAAGTTACCAAATTTAAGGAAAAGATGGGTCACTTTAACAGTTTGTTAAGGAGGTACTTCCCTCCTATCAGTTCCTTTTGTTTTGGAGTCTAACCAATAAATTCTAGGAAGAAATTGGCATACATAGAATTAACTTGATCTAAAGTGAACTTCTATCCAAAAAGCAATCCACATTAGGGTGCAACCATAAAAAGGATGCAGGTAAGGAAGTTGTTATTTCCCTGCTCAACAATTTTTTTATGGCTTTTTTCTTGCTCGGTCCGGTTACCAGCAGAATAATTTTTTTTGATTTTAGAATATTGGCCATGCCCAAGGTTAAGCCATATGTGGGTTTGGTCTTCATTTTATTGGCCATGGGATGCTTTAAGGAAGACTCACTTAAATCTGCAATATGGCAATCAGGATACAGGGTTTTTGAAGGTTCGTTAAATCCTAAATGCCCATTCTTTCCCAGACCAAGGATACAGATATCTATTGGACCGTGTTCCTGAATTTCATTTTCCATACGATAGCATTCCTTTTTTGCATCCGTTGGGCTACTGTCAAAAGACAAATAATTGCTTTTTGAAATTTGTAAAGGTTCCAAGAGTTTCTTTTGAAGATAATAATCGCTGGTATTTGGATAATCTCCATTGGTTCCTCCCCATTCATCCAGTTTTATAATTTTTATTTCCTTAAAAATCTTAGGAGCGCCTTTGTAGGATTCCGCCAATTTTTCATAAAGCCTTTCTGGCGAATTACCTGTAGCCGTACAGATCAATTGCTGTGGTTTTGCTTTTAAATTGGTCAATAGGAAATCAAAAGCCATTTGGCTCATGCCTTCATAATCTGCACAGTAGTGTATATTCATAACAAGCCCAAGCATTATCTTCCGAAGGGATATGTAAAATACAAAAATTTAGCATTGGTCGTGCATAAGGGTAAAAATTTTCATTTTTTTCTTACGTTTTTTAGTGCACATAATATGGTATGCAGCATAGGAGTACGGCAGCCTAATTTAACAAGTCTATAAATTTGTTGCGATAGCCCCCATCAATAATAAATACCATTATTAATGTATTTTAGAACGCCTCCTATGTAAGCCTCTAAAAAATGTGAATAAAGTCTTTAACAAATATTAACACCAATTTTTAATTGAATTATAATTTTAAATAGTTTTGAACGTTCTGCTAGGTGAACATTAAAAATTATGAAAATGAAATTATATACTAAGTTGGTGGCTATCTGTTTCAGTATGGCCTTATTTGTATCCTGTGGAAATGCGGATGACGATGTGGAATTCGGCGTAAATGGCGGCGGCGATCTAGGTTTAGGAAAACCGGTGGACGACTGTTTAAATTTAGGGGATGGCGAATTGGTATTGTCCATTCAGGATCAATACACCACCCTGCCAGGGAAGGTATCCATATTTTTCAAGGTGTCCGATACGGACGGTGATCCGGTCCCAGGACTAAAGGCAAGTCAGTTTACCATTTATGAGCAAGGTAGAAATGATGAGTGTTTCAGTACCATTTCTACTACAGAATCCTTTGCCAGGATTTCCCCCAATTCACAAATTTTTAATAACAACACTATTTTGGTGCTGGATTTAAGTAACAGTGTTCTGAGTAGTAGTATGGAAGAATTAAAAACGGCTTCCGCAAGTTTCGTAAACAATGTTATGCCGGAATCTGATACCGAATCCTTTAAAATGGCCATTTATTGGTTTGATGGGGAGGATAAGTTACATGTACTAAACGAATTGACCCATGTAAAACAGCAACTTTTAACTTCTATTGACGGGATTAATGCCAATATTAGTAAAGATCCTTCTACCGATCTATACGGTGCGGTGATCAAAGCTACGGACAAGGCAGAAAAGTTATTGGCAGCAAGTACTACCAATGACCGTATTGGCGCTGCTTCGGTGGTTATCTTTACCGATGGTACCGATCAGGCTTCCCGTTATACACAAACTGCAGCCTTGAAGAAGGTGGACAATGCCAATAAGAACATTGCCTTCTTCAGTATTGGGTTGGGAGCTGAAATCGATACCGATGTTTTAGGGAAAATTGGAAAGACCTTTAGCGTGTTTGCTGGGAATAAAGAGCAGTTGGAAACAACATTTAACGATATTTCCTTCAGGGTTTCGGAGCAGGCCAATAGTTTTTATCTTTTTGAATACTGTAGTCCAAAACGTGATGGAAGTGGTGAAAATAACCTTGCCATTCAAGTGAAGGAAGGGAACAGACAGGGTGCGGTACAAACTAAATTTAACGCAAAAGGGTTTACCGGAGGTTGTGAATAATCTTGGTTAAACTTCTTTAAATCATGCAATTAGAGCATCAAATTGATTTGATGCTCTTTTTTTTTGTTAAAATTTATTCAGGGCGAAACGTCTTTTTCTGCTAAATGACCGTATAACCTTACAGAAAACTATTTGTAAATTTTTAACAATAAAGAAATGAGAAAAGTAACGTTAGTTGGTTTGATGGGAATGGTAGTTTTAGCCTCCTGTGTATCTAAGAAAAAATATGTAGCCCTTGAGGGGGACTTGTCCAATACCAAAAGTATGTTGACAAAAACCCAAGTAGAGAAAGAGGAATTGGAATCCAAAGTCTCCAAAATTGAGGCAAGGGTTGCAGAATACAATGAAAAAATAAATTCCCTACAGGAAATAAATGATTCACAATATACTTCTATTGGTGATGTTGCTGTAATGAGCAACAATACAAAAGAAAAAATGAGGGCTACTTTGGCAAAAATAGACCCCAGTGAATTGGCCAAGGCCCAGACCTTGGAAGATTCCATGAACCTTGCCATTTCTTACAATTTGAAGAAATCCATTTCTGATGAGGACGATGATGTTATTGTAGATATCAACAAAACTGTTGTGATGATCAATATTTCGGATAAATTATTGTTTAATTCCGGGAGTTACAGGGTAAGTAATAAAGCGAACACCATATTGGCCAAATTGGCTGAAGTGATCAACTCAGAGCCTAGCATGGAAGTTATGGTTGAAGGGCATACCGATTCCAGAACCATCAGCACCGAAATGTTTCAGGATAACTGGGATCTAAGTGTGAAAAGAGCTACATCCATAGTTCGTCTTTTGCAGAACAAATACAATGTTGATCCTGCTAATTTGATCGCTGCGGGAAGAAGTAGCTATTTACCTTTGGTTGAGAACAATAGCAAGGAGAATATGGCCATAAACAGACGTACCAGAATTGTAATTATTCCAAATTTGGATAAGTTTTTTGCCCTTTTGGATGCCGAGTCATTATAGAAACACTACCATTACTATAATTATTGTTTTAACTAAAAACCCCGATGCACGCATCGGGGTTTTTTTATTCCGCGGGTTTCGGGAATTTTAGATTAGCTTATTTTATTTCCGGGATTCCTTTATGTTGAGCACCTTTAATATCTTATGAAAAACCTCATTGTTTTCATAAACACCTTGGAACTCCTGTGAATGGGGTCCGTAGGCAAAAATAGGAACCATGGTGGCAGTATGGTCATCGGTTGTGAAGTCGCCCTCCACCATGCTCATTTCCATATTCCCCTGTGGCATGGTAAATCCGGAGGTTTCATGATCTGCCGTTATAACCACCAAGGTATTTCCAGATTTATCGGCAAATTTTATGGCCTCCGCTATGGCTACGTCAAAATCTATACCTTCCGTGACTATACCGCCCACTTCATTCTTATGTCCGTACGAATCTATCTGTGCGGCTTCCACCATTAAAAAGAATGGCTTTTTTTTGGCGTTTAAGAATTGAAGCCCATTTCTAGTGGCTTCGGCAAGTATATTTCCCCTGCCCTCCAAAAAACTGGGAACGTCATTCTCCGCAATGAACAATCCTATTTTGTCTTTCTTGCTGGCTCCCAGTTCATCAACCTCCTTTAAAATTGAAAAACTGTTCCCTTGAAAATCCGCTGTGTTAAAACTGGATTCCCCTCCTCCAACAAAAAGGGAGAGTTTACTCTTCAAAAGGTCTTTGGCAATACCGTCGGTATCGTCCCTGTCTTTTTGATGGGCATAAAAAGAACTAGGGGTAGCTCCAACAATTTTATCCGTGGTGATACAGCCGGTTACAAATTGATGTTGGTCCAGTAATTCGGTAATATTTACAAGTGCTTGCCCGTTGGAAGCCATTCCAATAGACCTGTTGTAGGTTTTTGCCCCTGTGGCCAAAGCAGTCCCGGCTGCAGCCGAATCGGTTGTAAAATCGTCCGAGGACTGGGTTTTAATAAAGCCTATACTTTTCAACTGGGTCAGGGTAAGGCTACCGCCATTGGCCAAAACCGAGGAAGAAATTTGGGTGAGTCCATTGCCATCGCCAATGAGCAATATTACATTTTTAACAGCCTTTTCAGTTTGGTCGGACTTGTAGGTAGGTATATATACATGGGATTTGGCCTTGTTGTAATATACCCTATTCCCCAATGTTTCTAAATATACAGATGCCTTATCCGCCATATCCGTATTGATATAGTCCACTCCAAGATCGTGCAAGGCTTTCCATGCGGACTTGGAGTCCGGGGTGGCCCAAAAACGGAAGGGTCTGTTAAAGGAGTGGGCTTTGTCTATGGTCGATTTTACCCTTTGCAGATCCTCGGCAGTTAATCTTCCTTTTCCGTTCCATCTTGAAAACTTATAAAAAGGAAGGCTTATCAACGCTACTTTTTCCCAAGCATCCCCCTTTGGGATATCGTCCAAACTCTGATAGTCGAACATTATAAACTTTGGATAATTTTTGTATTCTTCCGGTTTAGGTCTATTTCCGGATATCACCATGGTGATATTGGGATTCTGGATAATGCTGGGATATTTTTCCAAAACAGTCACTATCTTCGCCAGGGTCGCGTAGGTTTCCGATTTGATATCTATTAGAAGTTGCAATTCCTGGCCCTTCCCCAATTGTAATTCCATCACCTTTTTCAATGGTTCCAAATACAGGCTTTCCATGGTATGGCTTGGAATAATATCTACCTCGTCATGGGTGGCATATAAGGTGCCATTTTTTAGAAATACATCTACCTCAATGGAGTTTGCCCCATGTGCATAGGCATCCCAAAACGGTGCAGTTTGCAGATAATCATTATGGGAATGTATTTTAAACGAATTTGTTTTCTGTCCCAATACGATTTGAAGGGACAGTAAAAACAGCATTAAAAAAAAGCGATTGGATTTAAGCATTGAAATTGATTTATAAGACTATCGATATTAAAATTTGCGGTGTTCAAAACGGTATTGCCATTTAATTTTTTTACAGAATTAAAATGGACTAGACCAATTTAACCAAAACTAAGTAATTTCTTCAGTGGAAATTGTTACATAAGGTTAAATTAACCAAGAAATAATCTGTCCCATATAAGGTTTCCAGATAAAATAGGGATGTGTAAGCCTTCCAAGAAGTTAAATCGAAAAAAAATACAGCGGAAGGTAGGGTTTTTGGCTAGATAATTGTTTTACTTATAACAACCCTTATCAACCTATGTTCATAATGTATGCTAAAAACTAAATTTTGTATCACTTAAAAAAAGAATATCATGGTTGTAATCAACGACATCTTTAAGTATAGCGCTATCAGTGAGCTATCCACTGGGTTTAAGGGCCTTGCCATAACTATTTTCACCTGTATTGTAAGCATACTTTTTATAATGCTCTACTGGATACTTGCCTATGGGGATAACATGCGTATTTCTTTTGGATATTAAAACTATCGCAAGATCAATGCATTTTTAAAATTCCATTCCCCCGACTTTAGGTCGATCAGAAATCCATTGATAACGGCATAACGTGGTTTGCCCTTATCTTCCAAAATAAAGTTAGGAATGACACCTACCCTCATTTTAAATTCCGGAACCTTATAGTCCTTTCCAATAACGTTAATAGGAAAGGATACATAATTTTCGCTCTTAGGAATGTTCTCCACCCGAACGTAGGTGAAGCCCGATCTTAGAAGATCCAAAGCCTTCAATTGTGACACCTCTTTTATAGAAGGTAGGATTTTTGGGTATACCTTTCCACCTACCATAGAGTATCCTTTTCCTTCCAAGGTTTCATAACCATAGTAGGTGGATAGATCACCCTGGTCCACTACCCTGCTGCTGTTATAATACGTGCTATGTGAGGGGTCATCAACTTCCAATTGGTGTATGCCTACATCCAAAGTATAATTCTTGCCCAACAAGTTGTATGTGAGGTTGTTGAGTTTTAGATCGAAAAGTTTTCGATCATTTTCGGGGATTTTATCGTAGTCCGAAATTGGAATGTTTTTATAGTTGCCCTTGGCGATACTATAGATGGCGGATAGAATGGAAACATAATTCAATTTTCTAATTTCCTGTTTTTCCGGATCACTTTTATAACCGCCAGATTCTATTAAAATGGCACTTGTGCCCCATTTTTGAATGTTGTCGCCAAAGGCCCTGGGCTCAAAATCGTCATTATAGCGCCCTACCTGTCCCGGGGCATATTTCTGAATTATTTGATTCATATAAACGATAACCTTCATAGCATTGGCGCGCACTTCATTGATATCCTTTTCATAATTAAAGGCCGGCGCCAAATAGGAAATGGTAGCGGGCTTATCTGTTCTTTCCGCGTTGTAATAAGTGCTCTGGTCGTGAAGATTAAAACCGAAATCCGCTTCCAAACTGTCCCTTACCCTTTTTAAGGTCCTTCCCTCGGGAGATTGTAATGCAAGCGCATCCCTATTGATATCTATTCCCAAGGTATTTCTCCTCTGATATACTTCTGCCCCATCCGGATTGAGCATAGGCAAGAAGTGCAACTTTAAATTCTTTAAAATGTTTTCCTTTTCGTTTTTGAAATCGCCACTGGTTAAAAAATTGAAAATATCAAATATAGCTTGGGTGGCCGTGGGCTCGTCCCCGTGCATTTGTGACCATAGAAAAACATCGGTAGCACCTGTTCCAATACTTATTAGGGAAAGGTTACGCCCTTCGATGGATTTACCAACAACCGTTACCTTAAACTTGGGGTTGGTAGATAATTTATTAATAAGTGGCTGAATATCAGTATGTTTTATTCTTCTTTTATCCAGAGTAGCCTCTTTGTATTTTCCGTAGGTCGAGTACAAGTTGGAAGTAAAATCCTTTTCCTGCCCAAAGCCCGAAAATACCATTAGTAAACAAATGATAAGGGTTAATTTATGTGATGTCATATTGTTATTTTGTAACTGGTGTAGGTTTAAAATTAAGTTTTTTGGAAGCTCTTTTTACTCTTTTTAAAAATTTTTCACCGGGGTCGGTCTTTACGGTCCTATAACCCTGATCTTTCTCCAGCCACAATTCGTGATCTTCAAAAAGGGTATATTCATAGTGACCTATCAAGTAATCTATATCGTATTTGGATTTTAAATATTTTACAAGCCATTTATTGGATCTTAATTGTGCCCTCGTGAGTTTGGTATCCCCGGTTCCTCCAACATTTTCAATGCCAATGGCGCAATGGTTTAGACCTATTACGTGTCTGGCCATAGTGGTTTCCGGCATTAACCTATAAATTGTACCGTCTTGATCTACAAGAAATTGGGAAGATACATTTAAACCACTGGCCGAGCTAATCTCAGGCCTCCAATCTGGCAAAGAAGGCAACTCAAAGGCTTGGTACGATTTTTCAAGAGTAGGGATTACGGTCCAGTGCAATACCACCATCTTGGGCACTATAAGGGGTTCGTCTTGGATAAGGCCGTAATGTTCCGACATATATTTCAATGTGAGATCTTTTCGCTCTTCGTCAAAAATAATGGGTTTGTCAATTATTTCACGTTGTATGGAGCATGAAATGGTCATAAAAAGGGAACCCAAAAGAACTATCTTCTTCATTGTTTTTTTAGCATATAAACTTAGGAGATAAAGATACAATATCATTTTGTTTCCGTGGAATCCCTTTTTACTCTATAGTGGATAGTTATTTTTTTACGTCCCCATTTCAAAGCTTTCTCCTTGTCCTCCCCCATATAGATGTCGATCCTATTTTTCCATTTGGAATGCATTTTATCCTTCACCAGATAAATACTGGTATCCCCTTTAATTTTTACTTGGGTATTGTAATCCAATCCCAAGGGAATCAGGTCTTTGGACACGGCAATTATTTTCATACCCGGTTGTAATGAATCGCCCCAGGCGGTAATTCCCGGATGGATTTTGGAGGTTTGTGAGGGAAAGGAATTATATGCGGTGGCCGTTACCCTAAGTCTTTTCCAGATATAACCGTCATCCACAACTTTTTCCTTGCAGGTAACCAAAGTAAAAAGAATTCCAGGCAAAACTGACCATAGTGTTAGTTGCCTGCCCTTGGCACTCAATTTGCTTATAAAATTATTCACTTCAATTTTTTAGTTTAATAAACCCATAATATAGAGGGTTTGGTACTAAGTAGTTAAAAATTACTTGATTTTGTTTTTATCGCTATACCATCTTTTTAGCCATTTGGAAATTCCCTCCAAGCCGGGATAAATTATTCTTTCATTAATGTTTGCCTGATCTAACTTATCCCTTATTTCCCACTTTAATCCTGATGGAATAATGACCTTTTTTAAATATTTGGGATGGTTTTTAAGCCATTCCAATGGACTGGAATCTGGATCTAGCATGAACGAAAAAAGTGCAAATTGGTTAATTATACGATCATCAAGGGAGGGTGGCTCGAAAAATATCATGGTATTGGCGTTCCGACTTGAAAAATCATATAGTTCCTCTATGGAATTACCTATGGTTTGTTTAAGCTCCATTGAACTAAAATAGAAAATATCTTTGCTTAAAATGGGGGTTTTGAGCTCATCCGGTAGATGCTCTCTTAACGCTACATAATTTACCATCCAGATGGCTCCATCCAAATGATAAGTGCCCATATCCTCTGTTAAAAAATGTAATGCAACATTTGGAGAGTGGGTCCAGTCAATTAGCCTTGTAGGCAGGCCATGGTGTTGTCCCAAGGAGATCCAGTTCCAAAGGTTGTTGTAATCATCGATCAAGGTGTTGATAGGCGAGTACTTCTTAAAGTTTCTGATCATAGTACCTTCAACTTTAGAAGGTATTCTTCCCAATCTTTGCAGACTGGTCTCTAATCCAAATTGGGCATTATAGACGCCTCTGTAGGCATACGGAGAACGAAACCTATCGATCTTATCGTCTTTTTCATTGAATAAATATGCTTGTAGTTCCAGCCAACTCTTAGGTTCAAATAATTCGAAATCTGCCATATATCTGAATAATTTAAGTGCGGATCCAAGCTGGTCCTATTAATACCATATACCTGTAAACCAACTAAATGGTTGGCACTAGCCTTTTATGGGGCCGATGCATACTTTATTCCTGTATTTTCTTTTTGAAACACAATATTCACTTATATACATTTCATTCCCAAATTAGAAACTTGAGAGGAATAAATTTAACCCTTTATTTAGGAATAAGTGGAATCTTTGATAATCACTTTCAAAACTTAGATATTATCGGTCCATTAAAGTAGACGATTTACCGTTTGAGTGGCAATTATTAGGTTGAAACCATCCGGTACTTTCATGGAATCTATAATTTTATCTCATAGCAGTGTGGTCGTTTTATACTATTAATTTATTTCGAATAAGGTAATTAGAGTTACATTCATCATAACAAAAATTAGTGCAAATTCCTTTTAAAAAAGGAGAAGTAAGAAACCTCCAATCACGTAACGTATTAAAAATAAAACGATTAACTTAGGGTGAGAATTCTTTTAAGGAAGAAATAGGCGGTATGAAAAAAATCATTTTCCTTTTGATAATTATTACTGGTACAACAAGTTTGGCGCAGTCTAAAATAGAAGGCTTTATTTACGATGGGATGTCCGATGATCCACTACCCTATTGTACTATAAGGATTTACGGCACTAAGGCACATTCTACTATAACAAATGAGGATGGAAAGTTTGCAGTAGATAGTATTTTCTCTAAAGATTCTATAGAAGTAAGGCACTTAGGGTTTAAAACGATAAAAACAGTAGTATCCTATTTTGAGAAGGAATCCAAACTTAAATTGGAAATGGATGTTTCCGTTTTGGACGAAGTTGTGCTGACTGCCGGCAAAGACGAGGTGTACCCATATAAGCTATTGGCCAGGATAATAGAAGTGTACCGAAAGAGCACAAATACAACGGTCAGCAAGGCCTTTTTAACCATGATTTCCTCCACAAGAAATATTCCGATAGAGCATGTAGAGGGCTTCTACAACGGCGAGCAAAATTTAGCAGAGGGAATCTTGGACCTTAGGGTCAAAAGTGGTCGGTTTGGCCAAAACAGATCATTCCCCTTCTATAGTCTGGACAATACCAAAATTTTGAGTGACTTTCAACTTTTTGGGGCCTCCAAACAAATATTGCCCGATTATCCAGGGAATTTGAGCTATAATGCCATTGAAAGAATATACGATGTAAAAATTGATGATTGCATCAGCTGTAGCAAGGAGGAAGTATCCATTTCGTTTGCCCCCAAAGTAGCAAATGGTAGATTGTTTAATGGTAAAATGTTGGTAGACCCTGAATTGTTGATGATCAAAAAAATAGAACTTTTGGCTGTTGATCCTATAACAAATGCATTGGCTTCCATCAACCCAGATGTGGTGCTGACCCCAAAGGAAATTCAGCTCGCCATTGTTTTTAACCCTATTGATCCTGAAAAGATCCAGTATGTGGAACTTAACTTTCAGATGGGTTACAGATCCAATTATGTTTCGGAAATCATTGATTCCCGCACTTTTTTATATTTCTTTGATTATGACACATTTTTTGAAGATCCCTATTTTACAAAGACAATCCCTTTTAACAATGATTATGACAAAATGATTGCCTTGCAGGCATCCGATGATTTTTGGGAGACCAACTACCAATTTCCCAAAAGTATCAATGAAAATAAGTCGATGGACTTCATGAAAAAAAATGGATTCCTGATTAATTTTAATAATTACATCCCATTGGATGATCTAAAATTTACAAGACCTACGGTGCTTTCATGGTTGCAAGGTCGCAGGCTTAATTGGGGACATTTACATAGTTTAACTACCGAAGAATATGAGAGCGACACAATGGGTTATAATCGAGGATTAAGGGAGTTAACTGGCAAAGCCTACGATACACCGTTTCAACATCTGCAAACTAAGACTTTCCGAAATGACAAAGACAATATCAATATCTGTTATATGGTGGATAGTTATAAAGGTGAAAATGGGATTACAAAAATAGTGAGCCGAACTCTGTTGGATATCGATTCCTCTCAATTCAGCTATGAGCGTACAAAAAATAAGCTGGTCTATTTCAATATCATTTTTGATATTTATGAGGTTTATAGACAATTGGCCGCTTCCCGGATTACGGAGAATACGACCTTTGATAAGGCAAAATTAATTTATGATGAAATGTACAAGGGAGCTTCAACAGAAGTGAAAAAAATGGAAAAGGAAACACGTAATGGTAGTGACTATGAAGGTTTGGTTAAATGGAACAACCGGATAAAAACAAAATTAAATATTGACAATTTTGCTTCGTTAAAATAAGCACTTACTAATTTATGAGGAAATCTTCCAAAAAGCTTCCATTTAATCAGGTGGTATTGGCACATTCCTACTTTGGTCTATAAACAATTCATTTAGACTGTCCCTTAAAGCGGAATTATCATACTTTTTATCAACTTCACTGTAGTCTACTTGGGTAGTGGCCTTGGTATTGATTACAATAACCCCTCCAACTCCCATTGGCCCATATCTCGAAATCGCAGCATTACGCTCCAGAATTGCAATACGGTCTATATCATGTGATGATAGATACGTAGGTGCGGTTTCATGGATGAATCCGTCCACATCAAAAATGGCCTTCGGAGGTGCCCTGACGGAATCATACATGGAATAAGCTATTCTACGCAAATAAACCCTTGCCTCAGGCACTCGCACAACCCTCATACTAGGGCTATAGGTTAACAAAGAAGTTAAAAAATCAGGTCCTGTTGCCACCAAATCCTTACCGCTGATAACCTGAAAAGATGATGAAGAACGGTCTTTGTTTAAAACACCTCTTGAGGTCTTTACCAGATTTGTGTTTTCGGGGAATTCGGCCAAAATGTCTTTTTGGGTTTTTCGTTTCCTTTTCTTTAAGGTTACTTCATCCAACTCAGTTGCCATTGGCGATAAGACAATTTTCAGTATCTCTTCCGTTTTCGTAAGAACAAGTTCATAACTACCATATCCCAGGGAAGAGAACACTAAAACCTCATTGGCTTGCGCATTTAGGGAGAACCATCCTCCTTCATCTGTTTGTGTTCCACGTTGAGTACCTTTTAGCAAAATATTTACATTTGGAATGGGAGTTTCCCATACATCGGTCACCCTTCCCGAAATTGTATTTTCAGAAGTTTGGGAGTGAAATGGTAATACAAACAATAAAACTAAAAACGTCAACCAATTTTTCATACTTGTTTGATAAATCAACCTGTTATGATGAAATCCAATCGGGAAATAGCGAGTATTAAAGATAGTAAAAAGTGTTTGCTTGTAATTATAAAACCTTTGGTAAAGTTGAATTATTTGGCGGCTTTTCAATACGGCCATTATGGCTACAAGGATTTGGAATGAGGCCCAATCCATGTATTTAGGAATCTATTACCAGCTAAAATTTGATTTATTGGTATCCATTTAAAGCAGTAGAACCCTGTTTTTTGAAGTCGGTAAATTTTCAAAATATCACAATTTGCCCCTTTCACCACATAAATGACCTATTTCCCAACATTAATTTCTTACAACTGTACAAGCATTATACTTTAGCAGTGTAATAAAAAACGAATTAATAATTTTTTCATTTTCATATAGTGTTCTCGTAAAAGAGCTTTGTCCCAAAGGATAAGGCTCTTTTTAGTTACAGGCCTTTTTGGATTGCTATTAAATATGGAACAATTGTTGTACTAATACATTGTTACATTGGATCACTCCCCTACTTCAACTATCTGTGCATTGGCCATAAACAATTCCTGCATCCGCTCCATGCGGTGATCGAACTTTGTGGAAAAAATGGCATACTGACACCTGTCCAAGCTCTCAGGGATTCGGATAACATCGGAAAAAGGGCTGGCTTTGGACAAGAATTCAGCGTCGTCCACAATAAATAACTTTAGTTTCCCTAGATTGATACCGTTGAGGTAAAAGATCTTGCTCAATCTTTTTGGTGTGGCAATAACAATATCCACTCCCTCGAAAATTTCATTTCTCTGGGCTTCTATATTGTGTTCTTCATAAACTGGGTAAATGCGCAGATCCATTCTTCTTGTAAAGCGTTCAAATTCACTTTGAAGGGCCAATGCCGCTTCTTTGTCCTTAACGAAGATCAAGGCTCTTGGAGCCTCTTCAAAGGCAGCACAATTTAATTTTTGAAGCGTACTAATTATAATGGAGGTAGTTTTACCGGCACCTTCAGGGGCTATACCAAAAACACTTGACCCCCCTTTTATTTTTGAAAGGATTGCCTTTTGAAATGGAAGCGGATCTTTTATTCCTTGTACTTCCAACACTTCTCTTAACTGTTCCTGTATTTTTTTAAATGCCATATTTTTGTATTAACTATTCCAATTTTAATTCTCTGTAATTGGTACATAACAAGTTTTCCTAGCCTAACCACAACTTTTGATCACTTCACAACAATAGTTTTCCCAATAAGGCCTTCTACCCTACTTTAGCAGTGTAATAAAAACGAAGTAATAATTTTTTCATTTTCATATAGTGTTCTCGTAAAAGAGCCTTGATCCAAAAGACAAGGCTCTTTTTAGTTTCTAAGGTTTTGGAAACTATAAAGTATAAATAGTTAAGGAATCCAATTGTTCTTGCCAAAATTTGGTTTTCGCTTTTCTAAAAAGGCATTCCTTCCTTCCTTTGCTTCCTCCGTCATATAGGCCAATCTTGTTGCTTCACCCGCAAATACCTGTTGTCCTACCATACCGTCGTCCGTAAGGTTCATGGCGAACTTTAGCATCTTAATGGAGGTTGGCGATTTTTCAAGTATTTCCTGGGCCCAATCATAAGCTGTATCTTCCAGTTCCTCATGGGGAATAACTGCATTTACCATTCCCATTTCCAGTGCATCCTGGGCAGAATAATTCCTGCCGAGGAAAAATATCTCCCTCGCCTTTTTTTGTCCCACCATCTTGGCCAGGTAGGCAGACCCGTATCCACCATCAAAACTGGTTACGTCGGCATCCGTTTGTTTAAAGATGGCGTGTTCCTTACTGGCCAAGGTTAGATCGCAGACCACATGCAAACTATGGCCTCCCCCAACGGCCCATCCGGGTACCACTGCAATCACCACTTTTGGCATAAACCTGATTAGGCGCTGTACTTCCAAAATATTTAAGCGGTGCATTCCGTCTTCCCCTACATAGCCCTTATGCCCTCTGGCCTTTTGATCGCCACCACTGCAAAAGGAATATACTCCATCCTTCGTAGACGGACCTTCGGCAGAAAGTAAAACCACTCCTATGCTGGTATCCTCCTGGGCGTCATAAAACGCCTGGTATAGTTCACTTGTGGTCTTGGGCCTAAAGGCATTTCTAACGTTGGGCCTGTTAAAGGCAATTCTAGCAACGCCACCACATTTCTTGTAGGTGATATCCTCAAATTCCTTAGCTACTTTCCAATCAATTTTTTTCTGCATTTCAAAAATGGTTTAACAGTTATCAAAGATAATACTCTTTATTTTGGTAAACTTCGACCAATGTTTTTTTCCAATTATGGATTGCTGTTTTTTTCCTCGATCCATTTGGACATAAATTTGGTGCTGGCCAAGGTATGGTGCAAGAGCATGCTGCCTATAAAATTACAGGATCTGTGCCCTTCTAAATTCTTGGCAAGTAGCTCTATTTTATTCTTTAATCTTTGTTGCAAAACAGCCTTGTTGTAAATATTATTAATAATGGCTGTTCCATTCTGTCTGGCAATGGACCACTCATCTTCATTTTGATAAAGGAGAACGGCGGCCTTTGCAAAAGTCTCCGCATCATTGGCAATAATTCCGTTCCAGGGCAAGTTTTCGCAGATGCCTTCTGCGCCAATTTTCGTCGTAATACTGGGAGTGCCGCATACCATGCCACTGAGCAGTTTGCCTTTTATTCCCGCCCCAAAGTTAATGGGCGCAAGATTCAATCTGGCATGGGATATAACCTCACGCGCATCATTGGCATGTCCCATAATGTGAAACCCTTGTTTTGGACTGTTCAATTGTTTAATGCTTTCTGGCATATAAGCTCCGTAGATAAATAAGTTGGCAAGGGGCAATTCCTTACGGATCAATGGCCAAATCTCTTTTTTAAGGGTCTGCACTGCGTCTATATTGGGTGCATGTTTCCCATTGCCGATACAGACAAAATCCTTTTTCTGTTCAAAATGGAGCCAACTATTCTGTTCTTCCCCATTTATTGCATCATACATCATGGGTAAGTGCAATAGTAAGCTTTTATCTATTTTAATGGTCTTGGTCAGAAGCTCCATTTCATGTAGGGAAATGATCAAACTAAGATCGCATCTGTAAATACTGGCCATTTCCCTTTTTGTCTGGTCCTGGTCCAACCAAAATTGTTCCGTAAAGGGAATGGCTTTTTTGTACGCCAATTGTCTGGCAATCCTAAGCGAGTGTAAATCTTCGGTATCCAAAATACGCAGGGCATTTGGAGTATTTTTCACAACACGCCATCCAAATTGTTCTTCGGTCATAAAACGATCAAAGACTACAATGTCCGGATCTAAATCCTTTAAAAAAGTATCAAAACTGGATTGATTGAGTAAAATGGGTTGTTTACTTACCCCAATGCTCGACAGGTCATAGGAATATTCACTTTCTGCCGCAGTACTCGCAAAGGTTATCTGGTATTCCTGTTCCAAAAAGAAGTGGATCAATTGCAGCATTCTTCCACCAGCAGCCGTTGTATTGGGCTCTGGCCATACATAGCCAATGATCAACATTTTTTTGTCCATTTGCGGGAACATTTGTTCTATAAACGCTTGGCGAATTTCTGGGAAATTTTGGAACGTAGTTTCCGCTCATAATCTTCCTCCAACCATTCCTTGTAGTTTTTGGTATTGTTCATTATACAATAGGAATACTGGCGTACGCGATAAGCGATCTCTTCCTTTAATTTTTTGGCCAGGATACGGGCGTCAAATACATCGTCACTATTTTCTACGCATATGGTGGCATGCTGTTCAATACTGTTCTCCAGTACGGTTTTGGATTTAAGTCCCTGGGCAAAAACTTTTTTGTACTCTGCCTTGATGTCAAATTCGATATTTTTGGACTTGCTGAATAGCGCCTTCAGGTCGGCCGGCATCTCGTACACAAATTCCCGCTCTATTTCTTCATCATTTTTTATGCTTTCCAAAAAGAAATCAGGGAAATGAAAAATTTCCTGCCAATCTATGGGAGCGTTCCAAAGTCCAAATCGGGCTACATTGTTCCCTAGATCTACCACTGTAAACTCACTCTTATTGGGCAATATCCTGGAACCCCTTCCTATCATCTGAAAATAAAGGGTCAAGGATTTGGTAGCCCTATTTAAAATAATGGTTTCCACTGTGGGTTCGTCAAATCCGGTGGTCAATATACTTACAGAGGTGAGTATGGCATCAGGGGTTTTTGAAAACCATTTTAAAATTTCCTTTCGCTCGGAAGCACTGTTCTTATTATCTAAGTGCCGAATGTTGTACCCTGCCTTTTTAAAGGTGTCCAAAACGTATAAAGACGTATTGATACCATTATTGAAAATAAGGGTTTTGGTACCTTTCGCAATCTCTTCATAGGCATTTACCAATTTGGTAAGCATATTCTGGTTGCCATATAACTCATCCGATGATTTTACCGTATAATCTCCGCTTATGCCTAACTTCAAACTTTTAAGGCTTACGTCGTAATTGTATATATTGGCCTTGGCCAAAAAATTCTTTTCAATGAGCGATGATATGGATTCTCCCACGATCAACTTCTGATAGTGGTCCTTCATCGGGAGTTTTATATTAGAGCTCAAGGGCGTTGCGGTAACCCCAAGGATAATGGACTTTTTAAAATATTTGAATAATTTTCTAAAGGAATTATAATGTGCTTCATCAATGATGACAAGTCCAATATCATTGATCTTTACCTTATCATCCTGAAGCCTATTGTTAAGGGTTTCTACCATGGCTACAAAACACATGTATTGGTCCTGGTCCTGTAACTCCTTTACTTCGCTATTGATAATTTTGTTTTTAACGCCAAATCCCTTCAACATTTTGGAGGTTTGGCTGCTCAATTCAATTCTATGGGTAAGAACTACTACCTTTTTATTGGTTTTATGAATATATCTTTTGGCAATTTCCGAGAAAACAACCGTTTTACCTCCGCCTGTAGGTAATTGGTATAAAAGGTTCATATCGTCAGGGGATTCCTCCAAACACTTAAAAATGGTATTCAGGTCTTCCTCTTGATAATCATAAAGGGTCTTTTCTGTACTTTCTTTAGGTAGCTCCAAACGGGAAATGAAATTTTTTAAAATTAAGAAAAATCAAACCTTACAAAATTAAGAGTTTTTTATGCCGGTTTCAAATTTATAAGTTAAAAACATGAAATTGAAATTGTTCATGGGGTGCATTTAAGAGGAGAATTCCCTAGGTCAGGGGATAACAAATACGTTTAAATAAGTGAAAAAGGTGCTCGCATTTGCTTAGTCTATAATATCCAAGGACTTTGAGAAGTCCTCCCTGTTGGGCCAATGGTGATCCTGGGTAAATATATAACAGGCAACAATTCTGTCCTTAAAATCGCTTAATAAGGCATTCACGGAAATAAATTGGACCAGTTCTTTAAAGGAGTTACCCATGCTCTTGTAGAACGCCTCAGGGACATTTTTTTCTAGGGAAAAAGATTGTGCCACTTCCAGATTGTACAACATTAGATCGGCTGTTAAATGCGGGTCTACCCCCAATTTCACAAAGTGCTTTATGTATTTTTGGGCTACGGACCTTCTGGCCTTGGGCCTTTTTCTTTTTAACGGAAAATATTCATTGGAGATCTTTATTTTCGCATCCTGCACCAGTTTATCTTCCTTAGGATTGAAAACAAAATCGTAATATTCCTTTACTACCGGAAATCTGTGATATAGATCAATCAATTGTTCTTCCAGTTCCTTTTTTTTTAATTCCGACAAATATTTTACCAATGCCCTTTTACTCATTCTCCCAATTAATTCGATTTGAACTTAAGGATTGCAATTTCCCATTTAAAAATCAAAAAATAGCACAAGAAGGTAAATTAGTATTTTAATAATTGGATTGGACAATGAATATCATAAACTTCTCATAAATTATGTATAAGTAATGCAGCTTCCTTTGGAAAAGACACAAAAAAAGGGTATAATGAGAGATTAACACTTCAAAATCCAAATAAAAAATATATGAGGCAACTAAAGATTATCAAGCAGGTTACGAATAGGGAATCAAAGTCACTAGACAAATATCTGCAGGATATCAGTAAAATAGAGTTGATCACCGCTAATGAAGAGGTTGAATTGGCTCAGAAAATTAGGGATGGGGATCAAATTGCCTTGGAAAAACTTACAACTGCAAATTTAAGATTCGTTGTTTCTGTCGCCAAACAATATCAAAATCAAGGTTTGAAACTCCCTGATTTAATCAATGAGGGAAATGTAGGGTTGGTAAAAGCAGCCAAGCGCTTTGATGAAACAAGGGGATTTAAATTTATATCGTATGCCGTTTGGTGGATACGTCAGGCTATTTTACAGGCACTGGCGGAACAGTCCAGGGTTGTGCGCTTACCGCTGAACAAGATCGGTTCCATAAATAAAATTAAAAAAACCTTTTCATATTTAGAGCAGGCCCATCAGCGGCCACCATCCCCAGAGGAGATAGCCAAAGAATTGGAAATGTCCGTTAGTGAGGTTAAGCAATCCTTAAAAAATTCCGGAAGACACGTTTCCATGGATGCCCCCTTGAAGGAAGGGGAAAACTCCAATCTTTACGATGTACTTCGTTCAGGTGAATCTCCAAGACCGGATATGTTTCTTTTACAGCAGTCTTTGAATACAGAGATCAATAGGGCTTTGGATACACTTTCCCAAAGGGAGGCAGATGTTGTTAAATTATATTACGGCATAGGCGATCAGCAATCCATGACCTTGGCGGAGATAGGACTTACTTTTGACCTTACAAGGGAACGGGTTAGGCAGATAAGGGAAAAAGCTATTAGAAAGCTTCGCCACAACTCCAGGAGTAAATTACTCAAAACCTATTTGGGATAATTGACCCAAAACAAAGAGGCCGAATAAATACTATTTATTCGGCCTCTTTGTTTCTAAAGTTATGGGTTTAAGAATAACTTAATTTACTAATATTGAAATCGATTAGAATTTCATTTAAATCTTCAATGAAGTTTAAATAAGCTGCGTTGTCTGGATTTTGTTTTGCCATCTTAATAGGGGTTTTTAGGTTCTGAATTGTGGGCCGAACTACATGTAGTCCAACTCAGCCAATTCGTTTAAACTCAAAATTTCATTTAAATCTTGTAGGAATGCTAGGTATTCCTCTCCGTAGGTGTCGTATAACATAGTAAGACTTGGTTTAGGTTATTATTGTTTGGGTCAATAATTATATGGTAAACATATTTATTATCTCTTTTCTCACCAATAAAATGTTGTGTAAAAGTGTTTTTTAGTTGTAAAATGTAGAGTTCATAAAGTTTAATCTTTTTATTGGCACATAATCTGATTGTTCCAATTGTTCAATTTGCTATGGGTTTATTAATGAGACCCGGATTTAAAAAGCCACGGACCAATTGGATTACGATAGTGGAACGAATCCCGCTTATTTGGCGGGGTTTCTGGTTTAATACGCCTAAGCTTGTGGCGGTTTCTTAAAGGGTGCCTAGAGCTTTCCCTAGGGTTTAATACCTTTTATTTCTTAAAAATTTTATTGGTGAGGTCCTTTAATTGGTCTAGGAATTTCATTTCCTCCAATTCCTCCAAACTTTCTTCCTTTTTTTGGTTGCCATTGTGGTAGAACGTAATATTCTCTGAGGTTGTAATATCAAAATCGATGTTGAACAGGTCAGTGTGACCAGTGGGTTCCTCCTCGTTATCCAGAGGTGTAGCGCAATGATCCAAGGATGTTGTCTTGTCGTTTTCCAGGGTTTCCCTTTTGGATGATGCCGTAGATATAAAGCCGGATTTTCCTAGTTCAAAAGTGATCGAAGGGTCTAAATGCAACTTTTGGGGTTTACTGATTTCCTTCTTTAAATCCAAGTTGTGTCCTGAAAGGATTTCTATGCTGCTAGTTGGAATAGCCGGTATTTTCGCTTCCATATAAAGTGAAACCAATTTTGCCTTTTCCCTTATAGCTTTATCCGAATGATTGTGAAGGGTTTCCAAAAAATATAGATCACTTAGGTCCCCTATTTGCTGCATCTCTTCCAATAATAGCAGTTGCGATTCCTTACCCAAAGAGTTGAATAAATGGTTGAACACATAATGTTCCCCAAAATCTACCAGATTGTTGTCGTTCACCTCCTCCTCATCGATATCCAAGGGATACTCTGAAAGGAACCTGAAAATTATTTCTTTAATGAGATTGCCAATAGATTCATTTTCTTCTTCATCCAACATTTCATTTAATAGGGGAACCTCTCGTATATCTCCCATTTCTGCTATGGAATGTAGTAATTTAACTTTTTTAAATTCCCAATCTGTGTAAAATTTGGCCGCAGGAAGGTACATTTCTCCTAGATCCAATATATTATCATCTTCCTCTGTGGTCGCTACCTTGTTTTGTTCCTCTACATGCGACTTTAATATATCACTGATCTGTTTTTTAAAGTGCGGATCCAAGACCATCTCATATTCCACTTCAAGATCATTGATGTTTGTAATTGGTTTCTCTTCCTCTTCTTCAATTTCCATTATCAAGGGCAAGAAATCTATGTTTAAAAAAGAAGCCTCCTTCCTATGTGGTTTGTTTGGGGGGAGAATTATATTTTCCCCATAAATTTCCTCGTATATTGCCTCATAAGGGTTTCTTTCAAAACTTTCCTTGCCGAGGCATTCCGTTAAGAATTCCAAGTCGTTACTAATCATAAGCACTTCCTCTACTTCCGAACTGCTACCGTCATTTATATCCTCATTATTAATTACCAAGGGAACGAAGCTAAGATCTAGCTCCTCCCCTTTTAATAAATCGGTTTTTGTATCCAACTTATTGGTATTGCTCTTCAATGGTTGATTCATTTTGGGTGCTTCCATTATTCTTTCTGTATCTTGTAAGTTGTCTACATTGCCAGTTTTATAATTCTGTGCCGTAATATTCCCTTTGGTACCGCTGTCCAAATTTTCCAAGTTTTCAAAGGCATTTATTTGAAGTCCGAATTCTTTGGAAAGTCTAAGGATTATCTGTTTTGCCCCGTCATCCAGATCGTTGTTCATCTCCATCAATATTTTGGACATGATGCGTTTATTTCTCGACTGCCTTAGAAGCTTCCATAATTCCACTTTTAGGTCTATGAGCTCTCTTTCTGCCATTTTTAACTTTCCTTGGTCATAAAGTAAAAGCTCACATATTATTCCACGTAGATGTTTCTTTTTTTCTTCCTTATTGTTCCACTTTAACAGTGTGTTGTTTCTTAAAAAGAATATGATGGTCAAATATCCAATAGTTATAAGCAGGAACAAGGCCGTTAAATCCCATATAAGGTTGGTATGTATGTTGGGTATATTCACTTATTCAAACTTTCCATTAAACTCTACGCTTACTTCCCCCTTCTTTTTAAGAGCATCAGTTCCCTATCAATGGCTTTCTCTACCATGGGATATGCCAATAGTAATTGATCATATAACCGTCCAATTTCCGGGAGATTTCTATGGGTCCTGCAGCCTACCGTAATTTTATCCACAAGGGAATAAAGGTGATCCGCCTTCATCATGGAAAGTCCCGATTTTACCTTATGGGCAGCAAACCCCAAACGATTGAAATTGCCTTCTGGGATATAGACATTGGCCCTACCGATGAAGTCCAGCATATTTTGTTTAAATAAGCCGATTAGCTCTTCCAATAGGTCTACTTCACCCATACACTCTTCCAGTATATCTGCTAAGCTAACCTCCCACACTTCCTTATTTACTGAAAGTTGGGCAAGGTCTTCACTAGGTGCCAATAGAGGCTTGGACCCTATGTCCTTTTTGTATTTATATAAAGTGGTCAGTAATTCATCAGGGCTATAAGGTTTTAGGATATAATCATCTATTCCCAGTGCATTACATTTAATTTTATCATTAATGGTAATATCGCCCGTTAAGGCAATGATGGGTATGCTCTTAACGTGATTATTGCTGGATTCCCGAATTATTTGGGTAACTTGAAAACCATTCATTACCGGCATTCTAAGGTCCATTAAAACCAAGTCTACCCTATTCTTTAACAAATAATCCATTCCAGTTAGGCCATTATCGGTTACATACACCGTACATCCCCAATTTTTTAAGCGCTGTTCAATTATTTTTTGAATGAGAATATTGTCCTCAAAAACAAGTACATTTAGACCTTCTATAATTTTGTCTGTTGTATCTAAATGGTTGGAATCCAACTGGTGGCCGGATGCTTTGATCTGTTTGCCTTTTTTATAGGGGATGGTGAACTTATAAGCACATCCGTCGTCTAAGGTGGCCATCGTTGCCAAGGACCCGTTTAGAATTTCCAATATTCCCTTGACCATGGCAAAACCAATTCCCAAATCATTTGTGTTGGGTTCCATATTTTCAGTGGGTACATTAGGCCTTAAGTCGTTCTTTAATGCTCCGGTACGCAAATCCCTAATTTCAAAATCGAGCACAAAGTAATTACTGTGCTGCCTTCGTAGTTTAATTTTGAGAAGGATACTTCCTTCATCTATAAGTTTTATCGAATTGCCCAATAGGGTAAGTAGAATTTGGGACAACTTTGATGGATCTCCTAGAAGAACCTCGGGTATTTCCGTATCCAGATCTACTTCCAAGGTAACATCCTTGTTGATTATTAGGGTATTGCATAGATACATGGTATCCCTAATAATACTGTAGAAATTAAAATCGATGCTTTCAAACTTTTCCCTTCCTGAAGTAAGCTTGGTATATTCCAACAGCTCATTAATTATATCCAAAAGGTTATTGGAGGTAGCAGTTATGGAATTAAGTTGCACTAGTTGTTCCGCACTTATGTTGCCTTCTTTTAGCAGATCTACAGACGCTATTATTCCGTTAATTGGGGTTCTAATCTCATCACCTACCTTTGCAAGAAGCCTACCTTCTTCCCGGTTCGGTTTGTTTTTTAACGGATTTGCCAATTCTTTATTCCCAATGCCCGATTCAAAATCCTTGTTGACTACATTGGAGTTGGAAACTTTTGGCTTTGGCCCCAATACTTTTTCCTCCAGACGATATTTAAAGGTCATAAAGGATTTTTTTAATAAAGAAGCTTCCTCCGAGGTTAATTCCTCAAATGAAAAATGATTTAGTTGACCTTCAAGATTTGTCAGATGGGATAGTAGGTTGTTGGTTTTCAATTTTTAATAGTTTGGGTTCTGAAAGTCTAAAACTCCCCTTTTAAAGTGCGGTTTACAATTAAATGTTATCTACGCTTCATTTTATGTTGTCAAATGCCGTTATTTGTATGTATCAAAACCTATAAGCATGAAGCAGTTTGTCGGATTTATGTGCCTTTTAGCGATTATGGCCTGTAAGGAAAAACAAGAAAAATTGGCCGAGTCGGTCGAAGAAAAAGCGGCACGTATACACAAGGACGTTATTACTATAGATACCCATGTAGATATTAATGTGGCCAATTTTACCGATACTATAAATTATACCCAGAAATTGGACAATCAGGTAAATCTCCCAAAACTTAAAAGTGGGGATTTGGATGTTCCTTGGTTAATAGTCTATACCGGTCAGGGCGACTTAACGGAAGAAGGGTATGCGAAAGCCAAGGACAATGCCATGGCAAAGTTTGATGCCATTCACAGATTGTGCGAGGAAATAGCCCCGGAAGAGATAGATCTGGCCTATACCTCCAAGGATGTCCACCGAATTGCAGGTTCGGGTAAAAAAGTGGCCATGATAGGGGTTGAAAATGCCTATCCAATTGGAGAAGACATTTCTGAATTTGAGAACTATTATAATTTAGGGGCGAGATATATTTCCCTCTCCCACAACGGGCATAGCCAGTTTTGTGATTCCAATACTGGTGAGGCCGATGGAGTGTGGTTGCATAACGGGTTGAGCGACCTTGGTAAAATGGCTGTAAAGGAAATGAATAGGCTGGGGATAATGATAGATGTATCCCATGTATCCAAAGAATCCATGAAGCAAATGATAGCCTTGTCCAAAGCTCCAATTATTGCTTCCCATTCCTCTGCACGGGCGCTGTGCGACCATAGCCGGAATTTGGATGACGAACAATTGTTGCTTATGAAGGAAAATGGAGGCGTGGTGCAAACGGTAGCCTTTAGTTCTTATTTGAATACCAAAAAGCACGAAACCCATGCAGCCTTCTTGAAAGGATTCTATGAAGAGGTTGCCGATTCTTTGGGGATAGATTGGTATTCCTTTGACGAGCTTGCCGATCTTTCAGAAGCAAAGAAAAATACTTTTATAGAGAATTATTCCAAAGTAGTGGCTTTGGCCAAGGCCAAGGTTGGCAATAGGACAGATCGGCCACAGGCTGTGGATGTAGCCGATTTTGTTGACCACATTGATTATATGGTAAGTTTAATTGGAATAGACCATGTGGGAATCAGTTCTGATTTTGATGGAGGTGGAGGCATTGCCGGGTGGACAGATGCCTCCGAAACCCCTAATGTAACCTTGGAGCTGGTCAAAAGAGGTTATTCCGAAGCGGAAATTGCTCAACTTTGGGGGGGCAATTTACTAAGGGTACTGGATAAGGTACAGGAAGTGGCGAAAACTTATGCCGTAAACTAAACTTCCGAAGCCAGACGGTCCCTTACAAATTCAATTTTGGTTTTTCCATGTGGTTTGGGTTTTCCATCCGCACCTAGATTTACCATGATAATATTGTCTACCGTCACAATGGTTTCCCTGGTCATTTTGTTCCTAACCTCACAGTTCAGCGTCAAGGAGGTCTTTCCAAATTTTACCACGCCTATACCTATTTCAACAATATCACCTTTTAATGCGGTGCTCATAAAGTTTATTTCGGACATATACTTGGTAACTACCCTTTTGTTTTCCAATTGTATAATACTATATAGTGCGGCTTCCTCGTCTATCCAGGCAAGTAACTTGCCGCCAAATAGAGTGCCATTGGCGTTTAAATCTTCTGGTTTCACCCATTTTCTTGTATGAAATCTCATAGTATCTAAAATTTAACTGCAAAATTAGTAAAGAAATCTGCCCTATAATACTCTTCACTTGGAAATGTCAACCGATTTAGGTAAATCTAAATTACAGCTTAATTTTTTGTTCAATTTGGGAATTAATAGGGGTAATAATAATTAGATTCCCATAATCAATAAGTAGTAAATAAGTAAGATTATTCTTTAATTAATTGTGGTTTATGGTGTAGTAGTAAAAGTTGAATTTTTTGTTCCCCCACAAAGTCAAGGTATTGTTCCAAGTAAAAAATAACAATGTTCATAACCTCGTTAAAAACTATATAGAATTGCCGAATTAAGAAAAAACCTTATACCTACCTTTATAAAAACACCAATGATATGAGCGATAGGTCCCATAGTCTTTTGGAAATTCGTCCTATAATCCCTTCGGCTAAAGTAACGGAAATTATGAGCAGTGATGAGAGGTTTCAAAACCAAACCTTACGTCCTGTAATTAAAATGCAAAACTCCTTATTACTTTTGGTCTTTCAGAATTACATCACTAAACATAAAAATAGTTTTTATGAACTAGGGATGAACAAGCGTCTGATTTTTATAGAAAATGCGATCCAAAAGGACATTAAGTTTAGAAATTCACTAAAAGGAATTATCATAGGCCAATTTACCACGGAGGAGTATGAATTATACATACTTAATTCGTCGTCTTTAAACAAACGCATGATGCAAATGGTCATTGAACGCATTAAAGATCAGGTTCAATTTTTTGAAAAAGCCTCACTTCAGGCAGTATAGAATTCTTAATCCAAAAGTGATTCCCCATTAAGGTTGGTGGTGAGTATGTCGCTCATAAGATCAAAATAAGGTCGTATTGCTTGGAAAGCAAGGTCTGCATTCGTAATAAAATCGGGCGATAAAACCTCCTTGTCGGAAAAATTCTTAACAAAAATGAATTGTTTTCTTTTTATCAAATCAATGTTGGGGTGATCTTTATTGAAGCCGGAGGGAGCAGTTTTTAATTCATCACCCTGCATTCCGCCCCAAACTTCCTTGAAGCTATTTTTGTTGATTATGGCACGTATTTCCGATGCATCGGTTTCAAATTCCTTCCTAATTCTAAAGAGGTCTTCTTTGTTGGGTTCCCAAAATCCAGCGGCAACAAAGGATTCATTTGGCTTTAACCGTAAATAGTATCCGCCTCTCAACCGCTGCCCAGACCGGGAAAAAGATCCCGCAAAATGGGTCTTATAGGGGGTTTTGTCTTTTGAGAAACGTACATCCCTATAGATGCGAAACATTTTTAATTTTTCAATATCATCATGAGTTTTCAATTTGTCCATTAATGCGGAATAAAAACTCTTGACCTCTGTTTCCAGTGCCTTGAATTCAGTTTTGTGCTCCGTGAACCATTCCCTAGAGTTGTTTTTTTTTAGGTTTTCCAAAAATTGAAATACATCTTTCGTAATCAGCTGCTGTTGTATACGACTCATAACACATTATCTTTGTGCTAAAGTTAACCAAATTAGCATAAGCTGATTTTGAAATAATGGTTAATTTTGAATGTATAATTAAAAGTGCAAATGGATAAAGCATCTATAATAAAGAATATTAAGGAACATAAAAATCAGCCTAACCTTAGGTTCGAACTTAAGGAAAGAACTGAATTGTTTACCAATCGCCTGTTTTACACCTTGTTCGATATAGATACGCCGGTGGATGAAAATCTGGATCTCTTGGAAAAGGAATTTGATGCATTGGTAAATTTGGCCTGTTGGCAGGTTGACAAACCCTGCCAAAGGGTTTGGGCAAATTTTGTGGTACGCCTTCCAAAAATTCTGGAAAAATTGAATTTGGATGCCGAGGCTATTGTAAATTGTGATCCTGCTTCATTATCTATTGAAGAGGTATACATGGCCTATCCTGGTTTTTATGCCATTGCTATTTATAGGCTTGCCCATGAACTTTATATTGATGGCTTTCCCCTAGTTCCCAGATTAATGACGGAATACGCGCATAGACAGACGGGTGTAGACATTAACCCGGGGGCGCAAATAGGAAATTCTTTTTTTATTGATCATGCTACAGGGGTGGTAATAGGGGAAACAGCGATAATTAAAAACAATGTAAAAATTTATCAAGGGGTAACCTTGGGAGCTTTATATGTTGCCAAAAAATTACAAAAAACAAAGCGTCATCCCACCATTGAAGACAATGTTACCATATATGCCAATGCCACTATCCTTGGAGGGGATACTGTAATCGGGGAAAATTCCATAATAGGAGGAAATGCATGGATAACAGAATCTGTGCCTGCCAATTCCACTGTTTACCATTCTCCAATAATCAAAATAAAAACCCTACCGCATGTCTCATAGTATTTTGGATATTATAGGGAATACTCCCTTGGTAATATCAAAAGTAATCAACACTAATCCCAAGGTTAAACTTTTTTTTAAACTGGAGGGCAACAATCCTGGAGGAAGCGTAAAGGATCGTGCCGCCCTTAATATGATAAAAGGAGGTTTGGAAAGGGGCGATTTTGATGTAAACTCCAAATTGATAGAAGCTACTAGTGGAAATACCGGTATTGCTCTGGCCATGATAGCCGGAATTTATGGATTGGACATAGAATTGGTAATGCCCGAAAATTCCACAAAGGAAAGAGTACAGACCATGAAGGCCTATGGGGCCAAGGTAACCCTTACCCCTGCCGATGTAGGTATTGAGGGAGCTAGGGACTATGCCGAACTAAAGGTGAAAGAAGAAGGTTACATCATGATCAACCAATTTTCCAATGATGATAATTGGAAGGCACATTATATAAGTACCGGTCCGGAGATATGGAGGGATACACAGGGGGGAATTACCCATTTTGTTTCTTCTATGGGGACCACCGGAACTATAATGGGGACATCTACCTTTTTGAAGGAAACGAATTCCAAGATTCAAATTGTTGGGGTGCAACCTGCCGATGAGGCCAAAATTCCAGGTATTCGCAAATGGCCCCAAGAATACCTCCCTAAAATTTTTAATCCCAAGAAAGTGGACACGGTTATGGAGGTTACCGAGCAGGAAGCTAGGGATATGGCCAAGCGATTGGCGAAAGAAGAAGGTATTTTTGCGGGTATGAGCAGTGGTGGCGCTGCCGCTGCCGCAGTGAAATTGGCCGAAAGTTTGGAGGAGGGTGTTATTGTTTCTATTGTATGCGATCGTGGGGACCGTTATCTTTCCTCGGATCTGTTCGATTAATTGTATCCATTTAGTTCGAAACTACAGCCACCCCTTCTTTTTAAAATAAAATAGAAGGCCGATAAAGATTGCTATCATGAGCCCCCAAACATAGAAGTATCCATTGGGGTATTTCAATTCTGGGATATATTCAAAATTCATTCCGTATACCCCAACAATAAAGGTAAGGGGGATGAAAATAGTGGCCATAATGGTCAGTACTTTCATTACCTCGTTCATTTTATTGCTCATGTTGCTCATATACATTTCCATGAGGCTCATGGACATTTCCCTTAAAATATTTAGACTTTCGTTTATTTCTATACAATGGTCCAAGGCATCCCTTAAAAATAATTGGGTGTCTTTCGAAATTAAGACATGTTCACTATCTATTAATTTATGGACCAACTCCTTCATAGGATAGATATATCGTCTAATCCTTAGGACCTCTTTTTTCAAGTCTTGGACGGCATGGGCTGTTTTGGGACTGGGGTTTTCATATACTTCCTCCTCCAAGGCGTCTATTTTGTGATTTATATTTTCGAGTACCACAAAGTAATTATCTATAATGGCGTCCAAAAGGGTGAAAAATAAGTAGTCTGCAGGCTTGCTTCTTATTCGTCCAGTTTTAGCTCTTACCCTATCCCTAATACTATTGAAAACATCATCCTGCATTTCTTGAAAAATAAGAACCGTATTTTTCATTAAAACAATGGCAACATGTTCTGTCACCAATTCATTGTTCTGATCTAAATAGAGCATTTTAAATGCCCCAAAAATATAGTTGCCGTATTCGTCTATCTTTGGTCGCTGATGGGTGTTTACAGCATCCTCAATGGTAAGGGGGTTCAAGGAAAAGGCTCTTCCAAGATTTTCTATAAATTTTTCATCACTTATTCCAATAACATTGATCCAAGAGATTGAGGGCGATGCCTGGAAGGCAACAATTTTATCAAAGCTATCAGCAGTGTAAACATCAAAGCCCGATTCTATTAAACCATTTTCATCATATTCCAGTACGTTGACAGTACTCTTGGCTCCTTCCCTATTTCCTAGGTAGGTTACTGTTCCGGGAGCCTTCCCGGTTTTGGCGAGTCTTTTTGATTGTCTTCTGTGTGTGGATTTTTTTTTGGCCATTGGTTGGAATCTTAAGAATACTCTTGCTTTAATTCTGTTATTTGCACTAATTTATACATTCCAGACCGTCCAAGAATCAACTCCTGGAAAATTTATGTTGTTTTTTTTAAATTTTTTCCCATAGGTAATGGGATGGCTACTATTGGAACTGTAGATGATTTAGCAATAGCCCAGAGCCTGGGGCAACATATGTCAATACAGTATTGTTTTCCTTTTTCAAGGATTCTTTAATGTCCATTACTGTAAGTTCTCCCTTGCCCACTTGAATCAAAGCCCCCATTATCATTCTAATCTGATATCTCATAAAGCCTTCCCCGGTAATATGGAGGGCGTAACTCACTTCCGGAAAAAAATTGGCCGTCAATATTTCGTTTTTTTTTATTTCACATGATTCTATAGTCCTAAGCACTTTTGTGTTGGGCTGAAGTCGGGCCGTATAGGATGAAAAATCATGGGTGCCAATAAAAAGTCGGGCACAATCAGACATTAGATCCACATTGAGTTCGTCTATGATATTTGCCAAAAAGGGCGCGCAAAAGGGGTGGTTTTTTTGTCCAAAGGAAAAAAGATATACATATTCCTTTAGTTTACTTTCTTGGATGATATTGAAGTTTTCATTGATCTGGTCTATACTGATAACCCGAATATCCGGTGGTAGGTTTGCATTAAAATCATACATGAATTCCTGAAGGTCTTCTAGGGGTTCCTTATCCAAAAATAGTTCAAAGGCCGTGTTTAAGGCAGATACTTTGGCATCTGTACGTCCGGCTCCCAGGATCTTGAATTTGGAATTGGGCAAAACAAATTTTAAGGTCTTTACCAACATACCCTCCACCGTTTTTTGATTCGGCTGCTTTTGCCAACCGCTATAGCGAAAGCCTAGGAATTGAACATGTATTAAATAGTAAAAACGGGGTGTTTGCATTTGGTGTATATGTTGCTCGGCTACATACGAACATAACCTTGGCAAAGATAGGAAAGGAAGGTCGGATTTATGTTTGCTCCTTAAACGTATTTTAAAATATATTGGTCATGAGTTCGTCGTGCTTTTTGGTACTTCGTCCGAGCCCCCTTTTTTCTATCTTAAATTTCTATATATTCAACGAAATTTTGCATATCGAGTAGGAATTTAATTGTAATTATGTTGAAAATTGTCCTATAATCTTAAACCTTAATTATGGAAAATTCCGTTAAACGAACCACTCCCCAAATTAATATTATCCTGACCATTGTTTCCCTGTTGTCCTTAATAATCCTTGGTTTTTATAGCATGTACGGGAATACCTTTGTTTTTAATAAATTGGGGAGTTATATCTTTCCTTTGTTGACAATGATCCACTTTCTTTATTTATATGTATTATGGTTTAAGATAACAGAAAAGGAATATCCTGATATGATCATGAAAAATATTGAGTATGTGATGTATGGAATCCTATTGGCCTATGGATATAATATTTATGAAACCTTTTTAATACTTGGTTCCCAAAATGAATTTCAGGACCATGTTATACCAAGTTCTTTCGTCCCTATGGGCTTCTTGATTATTGCATTACAAACCCTGTTGGTGCTACTTACCGTTTGGTCCTTTGTCATAAGAAAACGGATAGTAGGCAAATATGATTTTGATTACTTGAACAATCACATTGATGCCTGGGAGTAAGCTTCTATATATTACAATCCTCTTATAAAGCTACCGTAAACATCTTTTATCTGATACCCTATTGTATAACGCTGTTTGCTCAATTTTTTATGGGCAACAAGTCCCCACAATAGCAATTCCTTTAGAAAATAGGTATCTTCCTTTTTAATGTCAGGTTGGTATTTAACGATCAATTGTTGAAGTGGAATAATGCTATCGAGCTTTTCCTTGTATTCCTTATCAGTGGCATCATCCAACAAATCAAAACCTTCCCCATCAAAAAACCAACTTACCAATTCATCATAAGGCCCTTCCGCATCCTTGCGTTCCAATTTATCAATTTTGGGGAAATAATTTAGGAAGAGGGACTTTACGGCATCTTCGATCAATATTTCCGCTACACTGCCCGAACCTTCCTGTTCCCCTTCATAAACCAATTCTATCTTACCGATAATAGAAGGAATAACCCCCATAAAATCGCTTAGTCTTACCATAGTAGTTTCTTGGCCATTCTTCAACACCCTTCTTTCAGCGGTGCTCATTAGGTTTTCGAAGGAAGTTATGCTCATCCTGGCGCTTATACCACTTTTGGCATCTACATATTCACTTTCCCGGGCTTCCCTGCTTATTTGTTCTAAGAGATCTTTTGCCAAATCAGGGACATAAATGGCCTCGCTTTGGCGTTTATCCAATTTCGATTCCTGTTCCGTAATTTTACGTGCGGTTTCAATGTCCTCAGGATAGTGCGTTAAAATCTGGGACCCTATCCTATCTTTTAAAGGGGTTACAATACTACCCCTATTGGTATAGTCTTCAGGGTTTGCGGTAAATACAAACTGCAGGTCCAAAGGCAATCGAAGCTTAAACCCCCTTATTTGTATGTCGCCCTCCTGTAGGATATTAAAAAGGGAGACCTGTATCCTTGCCTGTAGATCCGGCAGTTCATTGATTACAAAAATACAACGGTTGGCACGTGGGATCATTCCAAAATGTATAACCCTGTCATCTGCATAGGACAACTTTAGGTTGGCGGCTTTAATGGGGTCAACATCGCCAATTAAATCGGCCACGGTTACGTCTGGTGTAGCCAATTTTTCATAGAATCGATCACTTCTGTGCAGCCAGGAAATAGGCGTTAAGTCGCCGTGTTCCTTTATAGTTTCAATGGCAAACCGTGAGATTGGACTCAAAGGGTCATCATTTATCTCCGAACCGGAGACTATTGGAATATACTCGTCCAACAAATTAACCATTAGCCTTGCCAAACGTGTTTTGGCTTGGCCCCTAAGCCCTAATAAATTAATGTTGTGCCTAGATAATATAGCTCTTTCCAGTTCGGGAACTACGGAATTTTCATATCCCCATACTCCAGGAAATGTAATTTCATCCGACTTTATTTTGTCAATAAGATTTGCCCTTAACTCATCCTTTATTTTTTTTGTTTTGTATCCTGCCTTTCTAAGTTCTCCTAGGTTGGTAATTTCCTTATGATTCAATTTCATATGTAAAAATTTATATTTTGGTCTCCCTATCTATTTGGGTACTACAGGGAACGGAGCTTAATAGCTTTTACCAATTTTTGTTTTTTATTAATTATCCCTTTAATCTTTTTCTCCTATTTTGTTCGTAATCCTCAAAAATCATTTCACCAAGTCCCTTTAAGCCGGTAAAGAAAGCCTTCCCCTTATTGGCTTCCGTAAAATGCCTCACAAATTGTGTTAAATACGGGTCTTTGGCAATCATAAAGGTGGTTATGGGAATATGGAGTTTTCTGGCCTGTCTGGCCATGTTGTAGCATTTCTCAACGATATAATCATCCAAGCCCACACTGTTTTTATAATAGGTGCCATCAGCCAATCGAATGCAGCTGGGTTTACCATCGGTAATCATAAATATCTGTTTGTTCGTATTTCGCTTTCTACGGAGCATGTCCATCGCCAATTGCAATCCTGCAACGGTATTGGTATGATAGGGCCCCACTTTTAGATAAGGCAGATCCTTTATTGGAATGGGCCAGGCATCATTGCCAAAAACCAAAATCTCCAAGGTGTCCTTCGGATAACGGGTCGTAATCAGTTCTGCCAAGGCCATGGCGACCTTTTTTGCCGGCGTAATGCGGTCTTCGCCATAGAGTATCATACTATGGCTAATGTCTATCATTAAGACCGTACTCATTTGAGCTTTAAATTGGGTATCCTCTACTACTAAATCCTCTTCGCTTAAATGGAAATTACCGATACCATGATTTATCTGGGCATTTTTTAAACTCTCCGTCATGGAAATCCGCTCTAAACTGTCGCCAAATCTATATTCCCTGAATTCTCCCATATGTTCATCCCCCCTACCCGATAAACCGGTTTTATGGTTGCCCGAGCCACTGCGTTTGATCTTGCCAAAAATTTGATTCAAGGCCGCTTGCCTAATAATGCGTTCCATTTTGGCGGTTATGGACAAATCTGCCTTTTGTTCCCCCGAACCGTCGCCATCACCATCCTTAGGTTCTTCCTTAAGAAATCCCTTGGCCTTGAGGTCCTCTATAAAATCATCAATGGTATAATTCTCATCGGTAAGTTCATATTCCTTGTCCAGCTCCTTTAACCAATCCAAAGCCTCATCCACATCTCCCGAAGTATGTGTAATCAGTTCCTTGAAAATATCAAAAAGCTTTTCGAAAGGAGTTTGCTCTGGGGCTTCATAGTTGGAAAATCGAAACCCTTTTCTTTTATTATCAGCCATACTATAAAATTACTTAATTTGGTTTAGACCATTTCCTTTTTAAAGAAAACTTAACGGTTTACCTATATTAGTACCGCTTGGATCATAAAAACCTTTCATATTACAGGGCATTTTTTAACACTCCTTCCCTTTGGACAGGAGAATTGGACGGTTTGAAGCAATTTGTGTTTCCAGAAATATATTTTGAAAATTTGGATATGGGATTAATACCCTCCAATATAAGGTTGGGGCATAAAATAGAACACATTTTTCTAAAGCTTATCCAACATTCAGGGCAATACAAAGTAATAGCGCACAACATTCCCATAAGGAGGGATAAAGTAAGTTTAGGGGAAATAGATTTCTTATTGCAAGATGTTGATAGTCAAGAATATATTCATATTGAATTAACGTATAAGTTTTATGTAATATCTGAGGTAGCAACGAATATTGAGGGCCAATTGATAGGGCCCAATCAACGCGATTCCTTTCAAGCCAAGAAAGACAGGATCATAAATCATCAGATTCCACTTTTGAAGACACCGGAAGCCACATCTGTGCTGCAACGGTTTAATATAGAAACTTCGGAACTATTGCATCAGGTTTGCTTTAAATCCCAATTATTTATCCCTTATATGGCAAATAATTTGGATTTGGCCCCATTTAATTCCAATTGTATAAGTGGTAGGTGGATTCCTTTCCAAAAATTTAATTCCCCTTGGTTTTTTGAACACCGTTACTATTTACCCTCCAAGCAAGAATGGCTTCTGGACCCGCATCAAGGAGTTAATTGGCTTAGCCATAAAGATATGCTGGAATTGATTTCAATTGGATTGGAAAATAAAAATTCGCCATTATTATGGATGAAATCATCTGATTTTACCATTGAAAAACTTTTCATTGTTTGGTGGTAAAACCTATTAAATTTGGAGGAAATAAGGGAGGTGTAAAACCTGTGTAAAAATAACAGAAATGGGTTGGGTCGGCAATATCGGGTTTAAAGTTTCGTTTTTTCAAGACAAATCATAAAACCCCGCACTTATGAAAAAAGTTTATTTGTTGTTCTTTTCATTGTTTGTTTTTTCAATGGCACAGGCAAAGGACGATTGTGAATTAATTTATTCTACCGCTTCCTATGCCCTGAATCATGCCAAAAGTGCATTAAAGGCGAACAACTATGATCATCAGAAATACTATTCAGGCAAGGCCTTGGAGTCCTACGAAAAACTTTTTAAGCTATTGGAAGGGAGTCAATGTGAAGGACTTTCAGAAAAAGTTCAGGACATTATAGCAGATGCCTTAAAGGCTGCGGACCCTGCTGACTGGGATAGAGGACGTTACTATAGTAAAAAGGTATTCACAAGTACCCAAGACCTAATAAGCCATATGGATAGTAGGACTGAGGTTGCAGGAGTGGACAGTACAGATTAGTTTTTTGGGTATTTTACCCATTCTTATATTAAATAAAAAGTCATTGTATACCGGTTCAACTTAATATTACGTTGTCCAAGTAAGCAATGACTTTTTCTTTTTTTTTGTTCCGTAGAATTCTTAGCCGACGATATCCAAAGGCGCTGTGGTTTTCCAATTGCCCCGTGTAAAATCCGGAAACTCTTGGGGTGCACCGTTTTGGGCCACGGATACCTCGCTCAAAGTTCCTACAGCACTCCAATAACAGCCTTCGTATACGTTCTGATCTAAAGGAAGGCCATTGCGTAGGCACTCGATGATCCGATACCTCATTATGAAGTCCATTCCCCCATGTCCGCCCATTTTGGTAGCCAATTCTCCCAAGCGCACATACAATGGATGTTCATATTTTTCAAAAATCTTCTGCAATTGCTCTCCTTCTGCCCATTCGTGGTGGTTATCCGGGCCACCTTCAACCCCTCCTTCCAGGGCAATCCGGGTCGGGAAGCCTGTCAGGGTTCCTTTTGTTCCTTGAATGAGATTATGTCTAGTATAAGGTCTGGGGCTTGTTTCATCCCATTGTACCATAATAGTCCTGCCCATGTTTGTTTTAACTATTGAGGTATTTATATCCCCACCTTTGAAATCCAACTTATTCCATTTGTGGTCTGCTGGAAAATTCTTGGCAGCGTATAGATTACGTCCTTTTCCGGGAGAAGAGAAAGAGTTTATAAATTTAAAATTATCTTCTCCCCGGGCTAAATTCATATATTGGGCAACAGGTCCCAATCCATGTGTAGGATAAAGATTGCCATCGCGATTGGCATAATGATAGGTACGCCAAGATCCGGTACCGCGTTCCACCGAATTCATTTGACCTCTTAATTCGTGGATGTAGGCAGCTTCTCCGTGGAGTAACTCCCCAATAACACCTTGTCGGCACATATTTAAGTAAAGGAGTTCTTCCCTACCGTAGTTGACGTTTTCCATCATCATACAGTGCTTTTGGGTTTTTTCCGAGGTATCCACAATATCCCACATCTCCTGTATGGTTAGAGCAAGAGGAACTTCAACAAAAACATGGGCCCCACTTTTCATAGCTTCAATGGCCATGGGGGCGTGCAATTCCCATGGGGTACAGACGAAAACCGCATCAGGTTTTTCCTTTTTTAGCATTTTTTTCCAATCGTCTTCACCATTGGTATACAGCTTTATCTTCTTGTGACGGGTCCCTGCACCGTTCTCCGTACATACCTTCGCAGATTTCTCGGCCAAATCTTGGTACAAATCACTGATAGCCACTACCTCTGTTCCTTCAATGGCCGCAATCTGTTGTGCATGCCCGGAACCCCGGGCACCTACCCCGATAAAAGCACATTTTACTGTTTCCAATTTAGGAGCAGAAAATCCACCCATATACATGGCGCCAGGTAAAGATGCCGGAATATTATACGGCTTGTTGCCAGTGATTGAATTGGACCATGCCGGGGTCATTGCCAAACCCATACCAGCAATGGATGTTTTTCTAAGAAAATCTCTCCTATTTGATTTCATAGTCTATCATCTTGTTAATGTTATTGAATAATGCTTCCAGTTTTTGAAGATAAGTTAATTTTTTTTACAAAAAAAAACCAAGTTGGAAATTGCACAATTTTCAAGACATATGAAAAATATCCATAAATCAATGCCGAGACTTCAAAACATTAACTATGTCTTGAAGTTTAAATCCTTTTGCCTGTAGCAATATTAGGTAATGGAACAAAAGATCGGCACTTTCATCCTTAAACAGCTTGTCGTTGTCGTCTTTGGCCTCAATTACGACCTCTACGGCCTCTTCGCCTACTTTCTGTGCAACTTTATTGATGCCGCTCTTAAATAGAGAGGAAACATAGCTAGGCTTTGCTCCTACTGGAATTTCTACCTTTCCTTTAGCTTGTTCTTTTCTGTTTTGGATAATATTTTCCAATTCAGAAATAAATCCAAAGGAAGTACTGTTTTCTTGGCCCCAGCAGGTATCGGTTCCTTTGTGACAAGTTGGTCCAACAGGATCTACCATGACCAATAGGGTGTCATTGTCGCAATCCAGTTTAATATCCACAAGATTCAAAAAATTTCCGCTTTCCTCCCCTTTGGTCCATAATCTTTTTTTGGTTCGACTAAAGAAGGTTACTTTACGGCTATCCACTGTTTTTTTGTAGGCCTCTTGGTTCATGTAACCGAGCATAAGTACATTTTTGGTAAGTGCATCCTGGACTATGGCCGGTACTAGGCCATCGTTATTTTTGTTAAAGTCTATGTTCATGATTTTGGATTCCATAATGGTTTTATAATCTAACCGGTATATTATTTCTTTTTAACTCTTCTTTCAAGTCCTTAATCTCAATTTCCTTGAAGTGAAAAACGCTTGCCGCCAAAGCTGCATCGGCCTTGCCTTCAATAAATGTATCAGTGAAATGCTGCATATTTCCTGCGCCGCCCGATGCTATTATGGGAATATTCAATTCGGTGGATAATTTGGCCAAAGCTTCATTGGCAAATCCGTCCTTAGTACCATCATGGTTCATGGAGGTAAAAAGGATTTCTCCGGCCCCACGGTCTTCCACTTCCTTTGCCCAGGTGAATAGATTTAGCGTTGTAGGCACCTTCCCTCCTACCAAGTGAACAATCCATTCCCCATCTATTTGTTTGGCATCTATGGCTACAACTATACATTGGGAACCAAATTTGGCCACTAGGTCATTGATCAATTGAGGATTTTTTACGGCCGATGAATTTATGGATACTTTATCCGCTCCGTTGTGCAGCAAAATATCCACATCTTCCACTGAAGAAATACCACCGCCTACAGTAAACGGAATATTCACTTTTTCGGCAACGCGCAGCACTAAATCGGCCAATGTTCTCCTCCTTTCCTCCGTAGCGGAAATATCTAGGAAAACAAGCTCGTCCGCTCCGGTTTTGGCATAGATTTCAGCCAATTCCACAGGGTCCCCTGCATCTCGCAGATCTACAAAGTTTATCCCCTTTACCGTTCTACCATTTTTAATATCCAAACAAGGGATTATTCTTTTTGTTAACATTGGGTAATTTTATTTTTGTCTTTGGAGATGAATCCAGTTATTATCTTCAATGCTATTACTAGCTTGCCCCGTTATACTACAACAGGATTTATTGGTTAAATGTTTAGAATGAACTTTTCCAATTGTTTTAAACTAATTCTATTTTCATAAATGGCCTTTCCAATTATAGTTCCTTCGCAGCCCAACTCCGCCAATTTAGGGAGTTCGTCATAAGTTGAAATACCGCCACTGGCTATAAGTAATAGTTTAGGTCCACATTCTTCCAAAATCTTGCGGTACAAATCAAAAGAAGGGCCTTCCAACATGCCATCTTTACTAATATCGGTACAGATAACCCCTCTGATTCCTTCTTTTTGATACCCCTGTATAAAGGGTACCAACTCCTCCTGTGATTCTTCCATCCAACCGGATACGGCAACCATCTCATCCTTGACATCCGCTCCTAGAATAATCTTCTCGGGACTGTATTTGTTGATCCAAGAGATAAAGGTTTCCCTGTCCTTTACGGCAATACTTCCTCCTGTAATTTGATTGGCCCCACTTTCAAACGCTATTCTTAGATCCTCATCTGTCTTGAGTCCACCCCCGAAATCTATTTTTAAGTTGGTATTGGAGGCAATTTTTTCCAGTACTTTATGATTTACGATGTGCTTGGATTTGGCACCGTCCAGGTCTACTAAGTGTAGGTATTCTATACCATGGGCTTCAAACTCCTTTGCAACCTCCAAGGGATTCTCATTGTAAATTTTCTTGGTGTCATAGTCTCCCTTGGAAAGTCTAACACATTTTCCTTCAATGATGTCTATTGCAGGTATTATTCTCATTTTTGTTTTTAATTAAGTCCCTATTGGTATTTATTTATACTTGGGTCTCTATGGTTTCGATAAAATTTCTAAGAATCTGTTCCCCTACTTCACTGCTCTTTTCTGGGTGAAATTGGGTTCCATAAAAATTATCCTTTTTTAAAGCAGCACTATATCCCAACCCATATTCGGCTTCGGCAATGGTTTCTTCGCACAAAGGGGCATAAAAACTGTGAACTAAATAAATATGCTCTTTTTCTTTCACGTTCTTGAATAAATCGGATTTCAAATTGGTAATTTGATTCCATCCAATTTGCGGAACTTTTACGTCTTTGGAAAATCTAACCACATCTACATCAAAAATACCAAGGCCCTGTGTATCTCCTTCTTCAGAGGAATGACACATTAATTGCATCCCCAGACAAATTCCCAAAACCGGCTGTTTTAATTTGGGTATAATCTGGTCCAATTTACTTTCGCGCAATTTTTTCATGGCACTACTGGCTTCCCCAACGCCAGGAAAAATAACTTTATCGGCCGCCATAATTTCATCTGCATCTTTGCTCAAGATAGCTTCGTAGCCCAAGCGTTGAAAGGCAAATTTAATGCTCTGTATATTTCCTGCTCCGTAATCTATAATTACTATTTTCATTTTCTTTGTCCTTTGGACATATTTTTTGCCCACTAAGTGAGATTTGAATGCCCCGACGCTTGCCTGCCCATTACTTTAAGGTAGGCTTGCCCTGAGGTAATCGAATTTTATAATACTCCTTTGGTACTCGGTAGCACCATTTTTTCTACATCGCGTTTCACAGCCATCTTAATGGCTTTGGCAAATGCTTTGAAAATCGCCTCGATCTTATGGTGTTCGTTCTTGCCTTCGGCCTTGATATTAAGGTTGGCCTTAGCCCCATCTGTAAACGATTTAAAGAAATGATAAAACATTTCCGTAGGCATTTTGCCTATCATCTCCCTTTTAAATTCTGTTTCCCACACCAGCCAGTTTCGTCCACCGAAATCTATGGCTGCCTGTGCCAAACAGTCATCCATGGGCAAACAGAAACCATATCGCTCTATGCCCAATTTATTGCCCAGGGCTTTATGGAAAACCTCTCCCAGCGCTATGGCAGTATCTTCAATAGTATGGTGTTCATCTACTTCCAGATCTCCCTTAACCTTGATTTCCAGATCCATTTGGCCATGACGCGCCAATTGATCCAACATATGATCAAAGAAGTCCAATCCGGTACTGATATCACTTTTGCCGGTACCGTCCAAATTGAGTTTTATAAAAATATCGGTTTCATTGGTTTTCCGCGTTATTTCTGATACCCGGTCTTTCAGTTTTAAAAATTCGTAAATTTTTTCCCAATCATTGCTTTCCAGGGCTATGAAATTATCCAATTCCTCCCTTTTAACGGATATTTCCCCAGTCCCCAAATTAGTATTGTCATTGATGAAGATTCCTTTGGCCCCTAAATTCTTGGCCAGTTCCACATCGGTCAAGCGATCCCCTATTACAAAGGAATTGGCTAGATCGTAGGCTTCGGAGAAATATTCGGTAAGCAATCCGGTTCCCGGTTTTCGGGTATTGGCATTTTCGTGGGGAAATGTCCGATCCAGAAATACCTTATCAAAAACAACACCCTCATTTTCGAAGGATTTTAGTATACAATTATGTACCGGCCAAAAGGTATGCTCTGGAAAAATATCGGTTCCCAATCCATCCTGATTGGTAATCATCACCAATTCATAATCCAATTCCTTGGCTATTTTACCCAAATAAGTAAAGGCTTTGGGGTAAAACACCATCTTTTCAAAGGAGTCTATCTGCTCATCTACTGTTTCTTTAATGATGGTTCCGTCCCTATCTATAAAGAGCACTTTTTTCGCCTTTTGCTTCCCTTGTGGGGAATTTGTATTTGTATCCGGACTCATAGTATTATATGGTTGTTATATTCTGCAATGCACTTATCAATGTCTCATTTTCCTCCTTGGTCCCTACAGTGAACCGTAAGGTGTTTTCGCAAAGGGGTTGGGTTGTTCTGTTGCGGACAACAATACCTTTTTTTAGTAGTTGATTATATCTTTTGGTAGCATCATCCACTTTGGCCAACACAAAATTAGCGTCGGAAGGGTATATTTTTTCCACGAAATCTACTTGGCTTAATACATTAACAAGAGCCTCCCGTTCCGTTAAAATATCCGAAACCTCCAAATTAACCGCATTTGTGTCCAAAACCCTTTCCAGTGCTCTTTGCTGGGTTAATTCATTTACGTTGTACGGAGGTTTAATTTTATTCAATACTGAGATAATTTCTTCTGAAGCGTAACATGTTCCCAAGCGTATTCCGGCCATTCCATAGGCTTTGGACAAAGTTTGGGTAACTACCAGATTGGGATAGTTGGCCAATTCCGTAATCCAGCTCTTCTCACTTGAAAAGTCGATATAGGCCTCATCCACGACTACCAATCCATTAAAATTGTCCAACAACTCCCTTACGCTGCTATTGGAAAAACTATTCCCTGTTGGATTGTTTGGGGAACACAGAAATAATAATTTACTTCTGTCGTCGGCTATACTAAGTATTTTGGGCACATTGGGTTCAAAATCCTGTGTCAAAAGAACCTCCCTATTCTCCACGTTGTTAATACCTGCAAGTACCTTGTACATGCCATAGGTTGGAGGTAGGCTTATAATGTTGTCCTCTTTGGGTTCACAAAAGGCCCTAAAAATTAAATCCAGTACTTCATCGCTACCGTTGCCCAATAGAAGTTGTTGGGAAGAAACTCCTTTTCTTTCTGCCAATACCTCTTTTAAACGTCTTTGGTGCGGATCGGGATATCTATTTACCCCAGTTTCAAAAGGATTTTCATTGGCATCCAAAAATACCATCTTGGAGCCGTCCGAAACATATTCGTCCCTTGCAGAAGAATAGGGGCTCAATCCCTTTACGTTTTCCCGTACTATATTGTTGATATTGAATATTTTCGTTTTCATTCTTTTTGTGCTTTTCGCCATTTGGCTACGCTAGCATTAAGGTGATTTACCTCAATACATGGGTCCCCTTATTTTAAACTGTCCAATCTAAGCGTTACTGCATTTTTGTGAGCCTGTAACCCTTCGGCTTCGGCCATTAACTCAATGGTCTTGCCAATTTCCTGAATCCCTTTTTCAGATATTTTCTGAAAGGTCATGCTCTTCATAAAACTATCCAAGTTTACCCCGCTATACTGCTTGGCATATCCGTTGGTAGGTAGGGTGTGATTGGTTCCCGATGCGTAATCCCCCGCACTTTCCGGAGTGTAATTCCCAATAAAAACAGAACCGGCATTATAGGTTTGTCCTAAATAAAACTCCTCGTTTTGAACACATAAAATGTAATGTTCCGGCCCGTATTCATTTATTAGATCTACAGCTGTCTGTTGGTCTTCCACGAAGATCAACTTACTATTGGCGATGGCCTTTACGGCTATTTCTTTTCTGGGCAGGTCCTTAATTTGCTTGGCAACCTCCGCTTCTACCGCATCTATTAGGGTTTTTGAAGTGGACACCAAAATGACCTGACTGTCCACACCGTGTTCGGCCTGACTCAATAGATCGGAGGCCACAAATGCGGCATTGGCGGTATCATCGGCCATGACCAAAAGTTCACTGGGACCGGCTGGCATATCTATGGCGATTCCGTATTTAGTGGCAATCTGTTTGGCAACGGTAACAAATTGGTTACCCGGTCCAAATATCTTGTATACAGGAGGAATGGTTTCCGTCCCAAAAGTCATGCTGGCAATGGCTTGGATGCCGCCCACCTTGAATATTTTGGTAACGCCACATAGGTTGGCAGCATATAAAATAGCTGGATGTACTTTCCCTTCCTTGTTGGGAGGTGTACATAGAATAATTTCTTTGCATCCGGCAATATTGGCAGGAATGGCCAACATTAAAATGGTAGAAAATAAAGGGGCAGTACCCCCTGGAATATATAAGCCTACCTTCTGAATGGGCCTTTTTTCTTGCCAGCACATTACACCATCTGCAGTCTCTACTGTAATTCTTTCAGTTTTTTGTGCCTTGTGAAATTTTTCAATATTGTTTTTAGCTTGTTGAATAGCTAATTTTAAATCATTGGAAATCAATTTGTTGGATTCCTCTATCTCCATAGAAGGTACCAAAGTGTCCTGTAAGAGCACCCCGTCAAATTTTTTGGTGTAGCTACTTACCACGGCATCCCCACCGGCCTTTATTTCCCTGAAGACAGAATTGACAATATCCTCGATGTCGGAGACAGATTGTGTAGGCCGTTTTAAAACGGTCTTCCATTGTGTTCTTTCCGGATTGTATATTTTGTTCATTACTATAATACTTTTTGCATGTGGTAACCTATAGCCTTATAACCTTGTTTGTTCCAAAACCGAACACCTTTCTCATTATTTATATAGCAGTTGATCTCAGCGGTATTGCATCCAATTTCCAACGCATAATTTAAAACCTGATCCAACATTAATTTCCCGACTCCAGAACTTCTATATTCTGGCAATACAAATACATTGTCCGGTTCCAGATGTTTACCTACGTATAACTTATTTAAAATCCATACCCCACAAATGCCGATCAATACTTCTTTATCATAAGCTCCCAAACATTGATATCCATCCATGAGCATATCCTGCAATCTTTTTTTAAGGGTTTCTACAGGTACTTTATAGTTGTTGAGCATTTGTACCAAAGGTAAAATTTCATTCATATTCTCCTTTGGGATGAACCCTATTTGAAAATCAGTAGCCATAGCACTATTACAACACCATTTTTTCAATAGGGCAAACCAATATTCCTTCTGCTCCTGCTTTTTTTAGCTCTTGGATTACCTCCCAGAACTTATCCTTATTGATTACGGTATGTACGGAACTCCATCCTTCTTCTGCTAAAGGAAGTACGGTTGGACTCCTCATGCCCGGTAATAATGCGATAATATCGTTTAACTTTTCGTTTGGTGCGTTTAAAAGAACATACTTGGACTGTCTGGCACGTAATACGGATTGTATCCTGAACCTTAAGTCCTCCAACAAGACTGTCCGTTCTTGGGAAATTTGTGGAGAAACGGCCAGTACGGCTTCACTGGTCAACATTACCTCAACTTCCTTTAAATTGTTTTTGAACAGCGTACTACCACTGGAAACAATATCGCAAATGGCATCTGCCAAACCAATATTTGGAGCAATTTCTACAGAACCGTTTATAATGTGAAGATCCGCTTTTACCCCTTTGCTATCCAAATAATTCTTTACGGTATTGGGATAGGAAGTGGCAATCCTTTTACCTTCAAAATCGGTCACCGATTTGTACTTGACCGATTTTGGGACCGCCAGGGAGACTTTGCATTTGGAAAAACCAAGTTTCTCGGCGATGGAGATATCCTCACCTTTTTCTATGAGGACATTTTCGCCAATAATGGCGATATCTACGACCCCATCCCTAAGATATTGGGGAATATCCCCATTTCTAAGATAGAAAACCTCTAAAGGAAAATTTCTGGAAGAAGCCTTAAGTTGGTCTTTTCCATTGTCTATGGAAATACCACAGTCCTTTAATATTTGAAGTGAGTCTTCGTTTAATCGGCCGCTTTTTTGGATCGCAATTCTAATTTTTTTCATTTTTGGTATTTTGTTTTTGGCCTGAACAAATCTAACAGGTTGTTAAATACAAAACCCGTTTGATTGCTCAAACGGGTTAGAATATAGTTTAGATACAACAATACATTCCTAGCTCGCTTGATTGCAAGTGAAGAAATGATGATGATGTGTCCTGTTGTTTTTCATGATAAGGCAAAATTAAAACTATTTTTCAACCTTGGAAAATTTATACGGAACAATTTATTTTAAAATTGTTAAATTATTATTGATTCCCTAGTATAATTGGCATTCCTGATTCCCCACTTCCAATAACGATTACCTTGGCATTGGTAGATTCCGATAATTTAATAGTCGCATCAATACCCTTGTCCTGTAATATTTTGTCGGTTAAGGAAGCACTTAATATGGTATTGGCATCTGCTTTACCCTGCGCCTCAATACGCACCTTTTCAGCTTCTTTTTGTGCGGTTACCAATCTAAATTCATACTCAAGGGATTCTTGTTCCTGTTTAAGTTTACGCTCAATGGCCTCCTTAATAGTAGCTGGCAGGGTTACGTCTCTAACCAAAATTTCATTGAGCTGAATGTATTGGCCGTCAACAATTTTCTGGGTTTCTTCAAAAATCTCCTGTTGAATGGCATCCCTTTTGCTGGAATAGAGCTGTTCCGGGGTATATCTTCCAACAACGCTTCTCGCTGCTGATCTGATAGTCGGCAATAATACACGTTGTACATACTCAGTGCCTTTTTCTTGGTGCAATTTTCCTAAAAATTCTCTTTTTGGCTCAAACCAGGCCGAAGCTTCCAATTTAATTTCAAGACCGTTGGACGATAATACCTGCATTTTTTCCATAAGCTCTTGTTGCCTCACCTCATATATAAATACCTTGTTCCATGGCGCTACTATTTGGAATCCCTCTCCCAGTGGTGCCTCATCGGTGACCACTCCTCCACCAAAAGTTTTGTATAGCACTCCGGCTTCCCCTGAACCAATGGTAACAGCCGATTTTGAAATTAATATTACAAGAACTATTAAGCCGAATATGGCCGGTAATGCAATTTTTGGTAATTTGTCCATTTATTATATTTATTAAGTTAATCCGTTATACTTCCTGATAAACCATTCCAGCGATAAGGCCGCAATGATAAATCCTAAAAGAAATTTAAAATCGATTAAAGGTACGACAATTTGTTTGCTTTTTTGAACAGGGACAAACTTAGAATCGGTTTCCAATGCCATTACCAAAGAGTCCATTTGATCCGGAAAGTAAAGTTTTCCCGCTGTATTGTTTGCCAGACGATTCAGTTTACTGTAATTGCTGGAAGAGAATTGTTTTTCGGCATCAAAATCCAATATGGAAAAGCTACCTGACCTACTTAGGTTCTCTTTGGTTACAGTAGCAACAAAATCATATTTTCCCGGGGGTAAGTTGCTTAGGTCTGCCTCATAGTAACCATCCTTTAATAACATTGGAATTTCTAATGAGGTATTGGTGGATTTATTCTCCACTTTTATGTTGATGGATGCATTGGAATCAAAAGCAAAAGCCTCATCAAAATAATTAGCCTTTATTTTTGTTTCACTACTGTTATTGTAAATGGAACTATAATCCAATACAAATCTATTTTTACCTTTGGAGGTAGAAAGGTAAAGAATCAGTTTTCCGAGAAATGCATCAAAACTCTTAAATGTTTGATCGTTCCGGTAATTTTGAACCCTCCATTTCCATATGTTTTCCCCTACCAATATGGCATGTTTTGCCGTATCCTCTTCTGCAGTGGTCAATAAGGGTTGGTCCATATCCACCCCTTTGATGCGGACTTTTAGCAAGGGTTCTCCCCTGCCCAAAATATTCACCGGCCCTGCGTCCGATACAAGGGGCGGAAAACCTTCCAGGGAGAAATCCGAAATATCAAACTTTGAAAATGTGGCATTCTGGCTTGCAAATAATTCTTGCACTGGATAGCCTGTTTCTATATGGAAGTTGTTTTGAATTTTGTTTACAAAATTTAGGTCGGTATACGTGCCCAATACGGTAAAAGAGTTGGAATTTCGCAATTGGATTTGTTTGTAAACCTTATCAAAAGAGGCATCGGGCTGATAGAGTATATAAACGTCAACCTCCTGCAATTTGCTTAAATCGGTGTCAGGTCTATAAATGGAGACCAACCTTTGCTCGTTGCTCTCAATGGCTTTCTTAAGAGCGCCAATATCCGGGTGTTGGACAGTGGAAATGATGGCCACATTTGTTTTTTCGTCCAATACTTCCAAGGCCAATAATTTTTCATTGTTCACCTTATTTTTTTCATTTGGCAATGGGGTTACGGCCACCTTAATATTTTTCATCCCTACCGAATTGGCCTCTATCTGTGTGTTGACAATCTTAGTGTTGGAAACATTTGAAAACGAAACTTTTTCCTTGTATTCCAATTTGTCATCCATAAAAACTTGTAACTCCGAAGAGACCTTTTCCTTGCCGTCATAAGAAATAAAAACTTCCAAGGGGAATTTGTTCTTTAAAAAGGCATATCTATTGGCATTTATTTGGCTTATTGCTATATCTTCATATTTTGTGGTATCCCCCAAAACAACAGGATAAATAGGAAATTTTTGTCGCTTGCCATAAAATTCATAATCTTCTCCTATGGTCTGATTGCCATCGGAAAATAGCACTACTGCGGTATTGGTACCAGTGAATATTTCGTTTAAACTAGCCAAGGCCTTGGAAATATTGGTGCTTTTTTCTGTGAGACTAAGGCTATCGGAATTGGATAAATCCGCTCCAAATCTGTAATTGAGTATGTTGAAATTTTCGGATAATGATCCCACATTATTCTTTAATGAAGAAAGGTCGGAGATTACTTGGGTCTTATCCTCTGACGTCATTGAGGATGAATTGTCTGCAAGTAGCACCAAATTGGGCTTTTCCAGGCTGTATTCGTTCTTGGTAAATTTTGGATTTATAAAGAGTAAAATAGTTCCGAATATGGCCGAAAAACGTAAAAAGGAAAGGATTACCTGTAGTTTTCCCTTCCTTTTACTTTTGTAGTAATATTGAAACAGTACCAGTGCCAGTGCCACTATGGCCGCAAGCAATATTAAAAGTACTGTTTGTAATTGTATCATTTATGGTCGTTGGAATTATTGCTGTGTGCTGGATACTTGATGAGCTTGGTCAGCACGGCGACAAGCCGTAACCGGGAAAAAGTATTTCTACAGCTAGTTCAAGGCCTGTCAGGTTGAAAATTAAACCTAGGTGAGCATTCCTCCATCCACATTTATAACTTGTCCTGTAATATAAGCCGAGAGGTCCGAAGCTAAAAACAGACAGGCATTGGCAACATCTTCTGGTTGGCCTCCTCTTTTTAACGGAATACCATCGCGCCATCCCTGCACAACCTTGGCATCCAACTTATCTGTCATTTCTGTTTCAATGAAGCCTGGTGCAATAGCGTTACATCTTATGTTCCTGGAACCAAGTTCCAAGGCAATGGATTTGGTAAATCCGATCATTCCGGCTTTGGAAGCCGCATAATTTGCCTGGCCCGCGTTACCCTTCACCCCTACTACACTACTCATATTTATTATAGAGCCTTTTCTTTGTTTTAGCATGGTTCGCTGTACGGCCTTTGTCATATTAAAAACCGATTTTAAATTTATTTCTATAACAGAATCGAAATCATCTTCACCCATCCTCATCAATAGATTGTCCTTAGTAATACCGGCATTGTTGATCAGAATATCGATTACACCCCCAAAATCTTCCAATACTTGTGATACCAATTTTTCTGAATCCGCAAAACTGGCGGCATTGCTCTTATATGCCTTGGCTTTTACACCATAGGCACTCAACTCTTTTTCCAAGGCCAAAGCCGGGGCTTCACTGGAACTATATGTAAAGGCAACATTGGCACCGTGCTTAGCAAAAACTTGCGCTATTCCAGTTCCAATTCCCCTGCTTGCTCCGGTGATTATTGCATTTTTTCCTTCTAGTAACTTCATCTGTCTTTAGTTTCTTAGTTGATAATCAAATATAAGTTATGTTTTAGCTGTTTTAAAATTTTTACCCTAAATGCTGGTATAAAATTTTTACGCCCTGGTAATTCCAGACAAAAAAAATCCCGCTTATCCTGAAAAATTCCGAGCTAATCGGCACAGTATAAACGGAATTAAATTTATTGAATGGGGGTTATCCCAATACTTGTTTTACTTTTAAACCAATTTCGGCAGGGGAATCAACAACATGGATTCCACATTCCCTCATAATTCTTTTTTTGGCCTGGGCCGTATCATCACTACCTCCAACTATTGCACCTGCGTGTCCCATAGTTCTTCCTGCAGGAGCTGTTTCACCAGCTATAAATCCAACGATTGGTTTCTTGCTTCCGCTAGCCTTGTACCATTGAGCTGCATCAGCTTCCAGTTGTCCGCCTATTTCACCGATCATAACCACACAGGTGGTTTCTGGATCATTGATCAATAACTCTACCGCTTCCTTTGTAGTAGTGCCAATTATTGGATCCCCGCCAATTCCTATGGCAGTTGTAATTCCTAGACCCTGGCGTACTACTTGATCGGCGGCTTCATAGGTTAAAGTTCCTGATTTGGAAACAATTCCTACAGTTCCCTTTTTAAAGACGAAGCCTGGCATAATACCCACTTTGGCTTCCCCTGGGGTAATTACTCCAGGACAGTTTGGACCTACCAATCTGCAGTCCATATGTTTAATATAGTCATATACCTTCACCATATCGGCAACGGGAATTCCTTCTGTAATTGTAATTATAACTTTAATTCCAGCGCTAGCAGCTTCCATGATTGCATCTGCAGCAAAAGCTGGTGGCACAAAAATGATGGTGGTATCGGCCCCAACTTTTTGAACGGCTTCTTCAACTGTATTGAACACAGGTTTTCCCAAATGCTCTTGTCCACCTTTGCCTGGTGTTACCCCACCAACCACATTGGTGCCGTATTCGATCATCTGTTCGGCATGAAAAGTACCTTCGCTACCTGTAAAACCTTGAACAATAATTTTGGAATCTTTATTTACTAAAACGCTCATTATATATTTGGTTTAATTGATTCTTGCAAAAATAAAGTTTTGAAAAGGAATTCTAAACTATTCTCCTGCATATTTATTTTTCTAATTTTTTTAATATAAAAGGGATTTGTTTGACAAAGGCCAGCTGCTTTAATTTTTCCCTCATTTCTTCCGCCGGGCTACCAAAATAATTTTTCCCCCCTTCCAGAGATTTTGAAACTCCCGATTGTGCACTAACTATTGCTTTTTTTCCAATGGTAGCGGCACTTGTTACGCCAACCTGCCCCCATAAGGTAACTTCATCTTCGATGATTACGCATCCAGCAATACCGGTTTGGGATGCTATTAGGCATTTCTCCCCAATTACCGTATCATGACCTACATGTACTTGGTTGTCCAACTTTGTTCCTTTTTTTATAGTTGTGTCGCCTGTAACACCCTTGTCTATAGTACAAAGTGCACCTATGTCCACCTTGTCCTCTATAACGACCCTTCCGCCCGAGATCAATTTATCATATCCTTCCGGTCTTTTTTTGTAATAAAAGGCGTCCGAGCCCAATACCGATCCTGAATGAATAGTAACATTGCTTCCTATTACACAATTGTCGTAAATGGATACGTTGGAATGGATAAGGCAGTTATCCCCTATTACTACATTGTTCCCAATAAAGCAATTGGGTTGTATAATAGTATCCTTACCTATCTTGGCAGTGCTCGAAATGTTGTTTTGGGCCTTAATAAAAGGCTTAAAGAAAAGGGTGAGGATATTAAAATCCCTAAAAGGGTCGTCTGAGATCAATAATGCCTTCCCTTCAGGACAGTCCACTTTTTTATTGATTAAAACAATGGAAGCTGCACAGTTTAGGGCCTTGTCGTAGTATTTAGGATGATCCACAAAAACGATATCACCTTTCTCCACGACATGGATTTCGTTCATGCCCAAAACAGGAAAATCGTCATGGCCCACATAGTCAGCATTGATTATGGTCGCAATCTGGTTAAGCGTATAAGGAGATGGAAATTTCATAAAAAGGTTCTTATGCCATTAAGCAGCAAAAAGTTTGGTGTAAACTGTATTATTCCTTAACACGCTCCATATAAGCGCCTTTTTCCGTATCAATTTTTATTTTATCGCCTTCATTTATAAACAAAGGAACATTTACAGTAGCTCCTGTTTCAACCTTGGCAGGTTTGGTTGCATTGGTAGCCGTATTGCCTTTAACTCCAGGTTCGGCATATGTAACTTCCAAAATAACGCTGGCAGGCATGTCTACTGATAGTGGCATACTGTCCTCTGTGTTGAAAAGAATGGTTACTACTTCGCCTTCCTTCAATAAATTAGGCGCATCCAAAGAGCTTTCTTGAAGCGTAATTTGGTTATAGTCGTCCGTATTCATAAAGTGGTAGTTTTCCCCTTCTGCATATAAAAACTGATAGGAGCGGGTTTCCACTCGCACATCTTCAATTTTTGCACCTCCGGAAAATGTGTTGTCCAACACTTTTCCAGTACTTACACTTTTAAGTTTGGTCCGTACAAAAGCAGGACCCTTCCCCGGTTTTACATGAAGAAATTCAATTATTTTGTAAATGTCGTTGTTGTACCTAATGCACAATCCTTTTCTAATATCTGATGTTGATGCCATAAAATTCTAATTAGTACTGAAATAACCTTTCATGATTCCTCTTTGGGAATCCCTTATAAATTGTAAAATTTCATCCCTTTCCGGAGTAGCCTCCATTTCTGCTTCAATAATTTGAACAGCCTGGGTATTATTATAATTCTTTTGATATAGTATTCGATAAATATTCTGTATCTCCCGGATTTTATCGGAATCAAAGTTTCTTCTTCTCAATCCTACGGAATTAATACCTACGTATGATAAGGGTTCCCGTGCCGCTTTTACAAATGGAGGTACATCTTTCCTTACCAGGGAACCGCCCGTTACAAAGGCGTGGCGACCAATGGATACAAATTGATGTACGGCTACCAATCCGGCCAATATTACATTGTCACCAATGGTAACATGTCCGGCCAAGGTGGAATTGTTGGAGAAAATACAATTATTGCCAACCAGACAATCGTGCGCAACATGGCAATAAGCCATTATTAGACAATTGTCCCCAATAACCGTTTTCATCCTATCCGATGTGCCTTTGTGTATGGTGGCACATTCCCTTATAGTGGTGTTGTTGCCTATTATGACGGTGGTGTCTTCCCCTTCATATTTTAGATCCTGCGGTGGTGCAGATATGACGGCACCAGGAAAAATATTGCAGTTTTTCCCAATACGTGCCCCTTCCATTATGGTAACATTGGAACCTATCCAGGTACCATCCCCAATTACTACATTATTGTGAATAGTTGTAAACGGTTCTACTACAACATTTTTGGAAATTTTAGCTCCAGGGTGAATGTAAGCCAGTGGTTGATTCATCCTTCTTATTTCTTTTTAACTATTTGAGCCATCATTTCAGCTTCGCAAACCAATTTACTATTGGCATAGGCATAGGCCTGCATGTGACATATACCTCTTCTAATAGGTGTAATTAAACTACAGTGGAAAATTAGTGTATCTCCCGGAAGTACCTTTTGCTTAAACTTCACATTATCAATTTTCATGAAAAGTGTAAGATAATTTTCGGGATCCGGAACGGTACTCAGAACCAATATACCCCCAGTTTGCGCCATCGCTTCAACCTGAAGTACCCCTGGCATTACAGGAGCGCCGGGGAAGTGACCCACAAAAAATGGTTCGTTCATGGTCACATTCTTCATTCCTACCACATGTTGGTCGGAAAGTTCCAATATTCTGTCTATAAGCAGAAAAGGAGGTCTGTGCGGCAACATGTCCATAATTTGATGGATATCCATCAAAGGTGGTTTGTTTAAATCATATTGCGGCACATGGTTTCTCTTTTCCATTTTAATGATTTTGGACAATTTTTTGGCGAACTGTGTATTCACAAAATGTCCAGGCTTATTGGCAATTACTTTCCCTCTGATCCTTGTTCCGGTCAAGGCAAGATCACCAATAACATCAAGTAACTTATGTCTGGCAGCTTCATTGGGTTGGTGCAGCGTTAAGTTGTCCAATATCCCGTTGGGCTTTACCGATAATTTTTTCTTGTTAAAAGCTTTTTCCAGCTTTTTCATAGTGGAATCGGAAATCTCTTTATCCACATAAACAATGGCGTTATTTAAATCGCCACCTTTTATAAGGCCGTGTTCCAACAACATTTCAAGTTCGTGTAAAAAACTAAAAGTTCTGGCGTCCGCTATTTCCGATTTAAAATCGCTTAAATTCTCTAAAGTGGCATTTTGGGTGCCAAGTACTTTTGTGCCAAAATCTACCATGGTAGTAACCTGGTAGGTATCCGATGGGATAATAGTGATTTCACTACCGGTTTCCTCATCTTTGTAAGATATAACGTCCTTAACTATAAACTCATCCCGCAAGGCATTCTGCTCAACGATTCCTGCCTCTTCAAGTGCTTCTACAAAAAACTTGGAAGACCCATCCATTATTGGAGGTTCAGGGGCATTCAACTCTATTAGGACATTGTCTATTTCCAAGCCTACCAGGGCGGCCAAAACATGTTCCGAAGTTTGAATCTTTACCCCACGTTTCTCCAGATTGGTACCACGTTGGGTATTTACTACATAATTGGCGTCAGCTTCTATGATGGGTTCACCTTCCAGATCCACACGCTTAAAAGCATAACCAAAATTTTCAGGGGCAGGAACAAACTTCAATGTTACATTTTCCCCTGTGTGCAATCCTACACCCTTGAGTGTAATTTCCTTTGCAATTGTCCGTTGTTTTGTAGTTGTATTACTCACCGTCAATCCTTTTTTTCAATGTGTTCTAATCTATTTACTATTTTGGGCAGATTTTTAAAATGTACATACGACTTATTATAGTCCCCATAATTTAATGCCGGGGAGCCCTGCAATATTTCATCATCCTTAACATTTCTTCCAATACCGGACTGTGCCTGTATTTTTACCCTATCGCCTATTATAATATGACCAACAATACCTACTTGCCCCCCTATTTTGCAGTATTTTCCAATTTTAGTGGATCCGGCTATCCCGGTCTGTGCGGCGATTACGGTATGTTCCCCAATTTCTACATTGTGGGCTATCTGAATTTGATTGTCCAATTTTACACCTTTTCTCAGAATGGTAGAGCCCAAGGTGGCACGATCAATGGTAGTACCCGCCCCTATATCTACATTGTCCTCCAGAATAACGTTGCCTGTCTGGGGAACAGTTATATATTCACCATTTTCGGTGGGTGCAAATCCAAAGCCATCGGCTCCCAAAACAACTCCGCTATGGACTACACAATTGTTACCGATCAGGGTTTCGGAATATATTTTGGCCCCTGCAAAGATGACCACATTATTGCCTATGGAAACATTGTCGCCTATATATACATTGGGATATATTTTTACATTGTCCCCTATCTTCACGTTATTGCCCAAATAGGAAAAAGCCCCTAAATAAAAATCCTTGCCGTGGGTAGCGGTATCCGCTCTAAAAACAGGTTCCTCAATGCCTATTTTGTTATTTTTAACCTGATTGTAATATTCCAAAAGTTTGGAAAAAGACTTGTAGGCATCATCCACTTTTATCAAGGTGGTTTCTAAATGATGATCCGGAACAAAGTCCCTGTTTACAATGGTTACAGACGCTTTTGTAGTATAAATGAACGAAGTGTATTTTGGGTTGGCCAGAAACGTAAGTGCTCCTTTTTCACCTTCTTCTATTTTCGCTAATTTATGTACAGCTATCTCTGGATTGCCCTCTACATCCCCTTCCAATATACCCGCGATTTGGCTTGCTGTAAATATCATGTGGACAAAAGTAAGAAAAATAGTTAAACGGAAACTTTAGGATAGCACATATAATATTTGGTAACGGTCTTGGACAGTGTTTTTAAATATTGTTGATCGGAGGCCTTGGCTACATCCGTAATCCTACCATTACTGCGCAGAATGTTTATATTCTGACTTTTGGAGTTATAGGCCTGGTTTTTTATTTCCCCGGAAAATACAAAATATGCCGTTTCTTCATCAGTTAATTGATGTTCGTTTTTGAAGCTTAAAAAGTGTTTGTTCAGTTTAGCTTCATTAATAGGCTTGTTTTTCAGTTTTACGTGTAATAACTTACGATTAATGATCATCTTACATAGTTTTGATAATACAAAATCGTCATGATCTTGCCAGCCTTTAATGGCCCACAAAATATCTACATCATCCAATTGGGCAAACAAATCCAATTTATCCTGTGAAAATTCTTCTTTTGGAATTTTGTTTTCCATGAAAAACTTTAGGGCACCGTTAAATTGAACATTTTTGCCCTGGGCCAACAATTCCTTTGCCCTTTGTAATATTTTTATTAAAAGCTGTTCTGCTACCAATCCGGTTTTGTGCAAATAAACCTGCCAATACATAAAGCGTCTTGCCATCAGGAACTTTTCAACCGAATATATCCCCTTCTCCTCTATCACCAATTCGCCATGTACAACATTCAACATGGTAAGGAGCCTTTCGGAATTTATATTTCCTTCCGCCACGCCAGTGTAGAAACTATCCCTTTTTAAATAATCCATCCTGTCCATATCCAGCTGACTGGAGACCAACTGGTTTAAAAATTTCTTGGGATATTGTCCTTTAAAAATGTCAATGGCCGTGCGTAATTTTCCTTTGTATTTTTCATTGAGGGCCTCCATGAACAATAAGGATATGTGTTCATGGTTAACCCCGTCCACAATACTGTGCTCCATGGCATGCGAAAAAGGTCCGTGTCCAATATCATGCAATAATATGGCGCACAAAAGTCCGTCCTCTTCTTCTTTTGAAATTTCGATGGACTTAAAGCGCAGAACCTGAATGGCCTGCTGCATTAAGTGCATACTTCCTAAAGCATGGTGGAAACGGGTATGGTGGGCACCTGGATAAACTAGATAGGATAACCCCATTTGGGAGATTCTCCTTAACCGCTGAAAATAGGGTTCAGCAATTAGATTAAAGATTAGTGCATTGGGTATTCCGATAAATCCGTAAATTGGATCATTGAAAATTTTGAGCTTATTTGATTTTATCAAAACAAGAATTCTTTACGCAGGCAAATATAAGGACTAAATGAACAAGATAACAATACTTTGGGTAGATGATGAAATAGATTTATTAAAACCGCACATCTTATTTTTAGAGGGCAAGAATTATAAAGTAATTACATGTCTAAGCGGTCGCGAGGCGTTGGATGAATTGAAGGAAACACATGTAGATATTGTTTTTTTGGATGAAAACATGCCCGGCATTTCCGGCTTGGAAACTTTGAACGAAATAAAGGTGATAAATAATTCGCTTCCGGTGGTTATGATTACCAAAAGTGAGGAGGAATTGATTATGGAAGAGGCAATTGGTTCCAAAATAGCGGATTATTTGATTAAGCCGGTAAATCCTAATCAAATTCTATTGTCCCTAAAAAAGAATCTGGACCATTCGCGCCTGGTCTCGGAAAAGACCACTGCCAACTATCAGCAGGAATTCCGGAAAATTGCTATGGAACTGGCTATGGTAAATAGCTATGAGGAGTGGGCGGAACTATATAAAAAACTTATTTCCTGGGAATTACGATTGGAGGAAATAGAGGACTCCGGAATGTTCGAAATATTGGAGTCCCAAAAAACGGAGGCAAACCAACAGTTTGGAAAATTTGTGGAAAAAAATTATCCCAGTTGGTTTACTGATAAGGACGGTCCCATTATGTCCCATACCCTCTTTGGACAATTGGTTAAACCAGAATTGAAGGATAATAAAACATTATTGGTGGTTATAGACAATTTGCGATATGATCAGTGGTTGGCTTTTGAAGACACCTTAAATTCTTTCTATAGGAAACGCAAGGAAGTACCCTATTTCAGTATTTTGCCTACGGCCACCCAATATGCAAGGAATGCAATTTTTTCAGGGCTTACGCCATTGGATATGGAGAAAAAATATCCGCAATGGTGGAGAAATGATACAGAGGAAGGGGGCAAGAATCTTTTTGAAGCGGAGTTCCTAGAAGCACAGTTAAAGCGGTTGGGGCTGGAATTGAAGTGGGATTACCATAAAATAAGCAGCTTGAAACAAGGGAAACACCTATCCCAAAATTTTAGGTCCCAGAAGGACAACGACCTTACGGTTATAGTTTACAACTTTGTGGATATGCTCTCGCATTCCAAAACGGAAATGGATGTTGTTAAGGAATTGGCCGCCAATGATAAAGCTTACCGTTCCCTAACACAGAGTTGGTTTAAAAACTCTCCCTTACTGGAAATTATACAGCAAGCACAAGGGTTGGGATTAAAATTGATCATTACTACGGACCACGGCACCATAAATGTTAAACAGCCATCCAAGGTAATCGGTGATAAGGAAACGAGTCTTAACCTGCGCTACAAAACAGGACGGAGCCTAACCTATGAAGAAAAGGATGTATTGGAAGCAAAAGATCCAAAAAAAATATTTTTGCCCAATATAAATGTTAGTAGTTCGTACATATTTGCCAAAAACGATCTGTTCTTTGCTTATCCCAATAACTATAACCATTATGTTAGTTATTACCGCAATACCTATCAGCATGGAGGGGTGTCAATGGAGGAAATGATAATTCCCTTTGTAGTTTTGGAACCCAGGTGATCACAGTTTCTGTGGCTCAAATAGAACTTCTATTTTAATAAATGGGGAATAGGATTTAACTTGCGCATATTTTAATATTTTAAAATGACTATTTCCTATAACATTTCCCAAATATCCGATGTGGCCCAACAGTTGATTGCCAAAGTTCCTTCAAAAACGCTCTGCTTTTATGGGGAGATGGGGGCCGGAAAGACTACCCTAATAAAAGCCTTGGTGAAAGAGTTGGAAGGTAGTGGCTCTACAAGCAGTCCAACTTTTGGTATTGTAAACGAATATCACAGGGAAAATGGGGAGCTGTTGGGGTATCATTTTGATTTTTACCGTTTGAACGATGAATCGGAAGCTTGGGATCTTGGTCTAGAAGAATACCTTAGCAGCGATACATGGATTTTTATGGAATGGCCAGAAAAAATAGAAGGATTACTTCCACCTACTAGAACCGAAATTAGAATTGAAATTCTGGATGAAAAAACCCGGCAACTTTCAATTATATAGTTGCTATTTAGTTTAATTTTTAAAATTCAAGAAATTTAGCCAGGGCAAATTCCATAATTCCGTTGGCCCTCCTGAAAATTAGGACGAAGGGGCAAGTTTCTGTGTCTCGACAAAATGCATGATTTCACCGATGTAATGCATGTTATGTGGTTTTTTTTTATATTTTTGTTTTTACTATAAACCCTTTATCGAACTTAAAAATTAAAAACCATGAACATTAAAAAAGTTACCCTAGGCTTTGCTTTTGCGGCATTTATTTCATTAATGAGTTTCTCCTGTACCCCTAACAGTACTGCTGAAGACGATTCATTATATGAGCAAAATATCGACATTTTAAAAATTAAGGTACCGGCAAATGGCATAGACATTTTAAAGGTAAAAGTGCCTAAAAACGGTTAACACAAACTTTTCATATTTAGATGGGCTTTTATATACTAGAAGCCCATTTTTTTTGTTATAATAGGAGTAAAACAATTTCCCACTTGACCAAAATGTTCAAACCGTTCCGCAAACTCGACCAAAGCAACAAAACAAAGAAGTCGAGAAGTCTTCTAATTGGCAGTATTGTAGCGGTTATTATTGCCTTGACCCCCTTAATATTTTATTCTTATAAATTCTTCCCTTCCGGTAGTACATTGAACCTTTATTTTTATACTTATGAAAGTAAATATCAGCTAAGTATTATTACCGTGATGTGGCTGTTTATGGCCAAATTTGTACCCCTATTGCTCCTGGTCTTATGGTTTTTTACCTGTAAACATTGGTGGTATCACGTGTTGTTAATTCCAATTGCCATGTACATCTTTCAAGCTGTTTCCTTAATTTATGAGGATCGGTTTATAGATGAAGTCGAGATATTTTGGTTGTTGCCCATCATGATAGTGATAATACCCTTTGTTTATTTTATTCGCTTAAAATTGTTTGACAAGCATGTTCTTGGCATTGATTTGGAGGCAATGGACCGGGAATTAAAGGCATATAAGGAAAAAGAGCTTAAAGAAAAGGAGCGTCTTCAAAAAGACGAAATGGCAAAAGAAAAATTATTGTAATTTTGATTTTAGATAGTTTCGATACATATCGGTATATATCTGACAGATTTACATTATATGAGCCAACATTCCTCACCGTTTAGCAAGCAGCAATTACTGCCCCAAGAAGAAACTTTGGAAATCCTAAGACAAAAAGGAGAGCTTTTTATTGGGATTCCAAAGGAAAATCAATATCAGGAAAAGAGAATTTGTCTAACACCTGACGCCGTAAATGCAATTACGGCCAATGGACACAGGATTTTAATTGAATCCGGAGCTGGTGATGGTGCCAATTATTCCGATGTGGATTACACCAATGCCGGGGGCGAAATAACCAGGGATACCAAGAAAGTTTTTGCCTGTCCCATAATTTTGAAGGTAGAGCCTGCTACCTTGCAGGAGATCCAGTTTATCAATCCACAATCTACCATCATTTCGGCTCTTCAGATCAAGACCCAAAGTAAGAAGTATTTTGAGGAACTGGCCAAAAAGAGGATAACTGCTATTGCCTTCGAATATATTAGGGACGACGATGGTAAATATCCAGCGGTTCGCTCCCTGAGTGAAATAGCGGGGATATCTTCGGTATTGATAGCCTCTGAAATTATGGCGGCCACCAACAAAGGCAATGGCCTTATGTTTGGAAATATAAGTGGTGTTCCCCCAGTGGAGGTTGTGATCATAGGGGCGGGCACTGTGGGAGAATTTGCTGCAAGATCGGCTATAGGACTAGGGGCCAATGTAAAGGTTTTTGATAATTCCATTACAAAATTGCGGAGTATTCAGACCAATTTAAGGCAGACCGTTTACACCTCTACCATTCAGCCTAAAAATTTATTGAAGGCATTAAAGCGTTGCGATGTGGCTATTGGTGCAACCCGGGGAAAAGACAGATCGCCCGTTGTAGTAAGTACTACCATGATGGAGCAAATGAAGAAAGGGGCGGTAATTATCGACGTGAGTATTGATATGGGCGGATGTTTTGAATCTAGTGAGGTTACCACCCATGACAAACCTATAAAGGTTAAAAATGGGGTATTGCATTATGGAGTGCCCAATATTCCTTCAAGATATCCAAAAACAGCTTCCATTTCCATTAGTAATATTTTTACTCCTTATTTACTAAAGATTGGGGAAGATGGCGGTTTTGAAAATGCCTTGCGATTTGATAAGGGGCTGCGCAACGGTCTATATCTGTATCATGGTATACTGACCAATAAATCTGTTGGCGAGTGGTTCGACCTCTCATACAGCGATATTAATTTTCTTATTTTTTAATTTATGGCATTTTTAAAGCGTTTGGGCTTCTTTCTTTTTGGATTATCTATTGGCTTGGTTTTTTTGACGATTTTTCTAAAGAAAAAATCACAGGAAACGGGTACTGAATTCTGCTATTTCCCTAATTGTAGGACGCTAAAGGATATCAGATCCAAGCAAATTTCCTATTCGGACGCCATTGTTCAACTAATGCAAGAAAGGGAATTGGACAGTACCGATATAAACGGTTTTTTATATAATGGAGAAGTGGACTTTGGTGCAAGCGAAACCAAGACCAAGCCGTGTAAAACTTATTATATTGAAGGTATGTTAAAAGATAGAACGGCGATCTTGAAAGTGAAAAACTGTTCAGAAAAGGCCGTCATAGAGAGTGTTGCTTTTTAAATTTTTCTTCGCTTCCGTTCTTTTTTCAATAAGGTGAGTTCCCGGCTGGTTTGACCCGCTACAGAGGTGTTTTCTTCGGCCCGTCTAATTAAATAGGGCATAACGTCCTTGACCGGTCCAAATGGGAGGTATTTGGCTACATTATATCCTTCTTTTGCCAGATTAAAGGATATATGGTCACTCATGCCATAAAGTTGTCCAAACCAAATTCTCGGGTCGTTGTGCTTAATATCTCCGGCTTCCATTTGTTCCATTAAACGGTAACTACTTATTTCATTGTGGGTTCCTGCGAACAGGGACATGGTGTCCAAATTATCCACCATATAAGCTACTACATTGTCGAAATTTTCATCGGTGGCCTTTTTGGATGCGCAGATCGGGGATGGATACCCTTTTTCCTCGGCCCTGTCGTTTTCTTTTTCCATATAGGCTCCACGGACTACTTTCATCCCTATAAAATAATTGTTTTTTATGGCGTCCTTATGGAGTCTTTTTAGGTAGTCCAGCCGGTCCCATCTATAGGTTTGTAGGGTGTTGAAAACAATGGCCTTCTTTTGGTTGTATTTCCGCATCATGGCTTCGACCAGTTCATCCGCTGCTCCCTGCATCCAACTTTCCTCACCATCTATCAAAATAGAAACTTCCAAGTCATGAGCTTTTTTGCAGACCTTGTCGTACCTATTTACCACGCGTTGCCATTCTGCTTTTTCCTCTTGGTTAAGGCTCTGGCCTTCCGTTATCTTTTGATAAAGTTTAAAACGTCCAAAACCGGTAGGTTTAAAGACAATGAAAGGTATTGCGGCATTTTCTTTAACAAAATCCAAGGTTCTCAAGGCTTTTTCATAACAGGAATCCAGCTGGTTCTCTACTTCTTGCCCCTCCACAGAATAATCCAAAATAGTGCTTACCCCCTTTTCAAACATTTTATCGGCTACCACTAAACACTCTTCCTCGTTTACCCCGCCACAGAAATGATCAAAAACACTGGCCCGGATAAGTTTTTCAACAGGCAAGTGTGCCTTTATGGCAAAGTTGGTTACAGCAGTACCTATTTTAACCAGGGGTTCGTTTGCGATGAGTTTGAATAAAAAATATGCTCTTTCTAGTTCTGAGTCGGTTTTAAGTGCAAATGCCGTTGCCGTATCCTCAAAAATTTCCTTCATTCCTATGAATTTATTAAGGATTCAAATATAAGTACAGATTTTATATTCTTATCATATAAAATAATGTTTATTTTGCCGTAAATAAATCAATAATGAATTCTATTACGACACCCTCCTACTCTGTTCATTTTAACGAAAAGGCCTATGTGGCCCTCAATAATCATTTGGCAAAATCCAACTACTCCAAAATATTTATTCTGGTTGATGAAAATACCCATAATTGCTGCCTGCCAATTTTTATGTCGAAAATTGAAGGTGAATACGATTTTGAGATTATTGAAATAGAAGAGGGTGAAATCAATAAGAACATAGCCACCTGTACACAGGTCTGGGAAGTTTTGTCCGAATTGGATGCAGACCGAAAAAGCGCAATGATAAACCTTGGCGGTGGTGTAGTTACAGATCTTGGAGGCTTTGTGGCTTCCTGTTTTAAGAGGGGTATAGATTTTATCAACGTGCCTACTACCCTCTTGTCTATGGTAGATGCCTCCGTTGGGGGGAAAACAGGAGTTGATCTTGGCCCTCTAAAGAATCAGGTTGGGGTTATTAATCAACCCCAAATAGTGGTGGTGGATACCGATTTTCTAAATACGTTGGACCAAAGACAATTAAATAGTGGTTATGCCGAAATGCTCAAGCACGGTCTTATTACCGATGCAGCCTATTGGGAGGCCTTAAAAGGTCTTACAGGTTTTGACGATTTGGATGAATATATCCTTAGGTCGGTAGCCATAAAAAATGAAGTGGTACAACAGGACCCCACAGAACAGCATCTTAGAAAAATCTTAAATTACGGACATACCTTAGGGCATGCCGTAGAATCCTATTTCTTGGAAAGCAAAGAACACCAGCTACTATTGCATGGGGAAGCTATTGCTGTTGGAATGATACTGGAAGGCTATCTTTCCTATAAATTGACAGGCCTAAGTAAGAGTGACTTGGAGGATATTAAGGCAACCTTTCTAGGGAGGTACAAAAAAGTAGATTTTGAACAGAAGGATATCGATACCATTCTAACCTTATTGAAATTTGACAAGAAAAACTCTCATGGTAATGTCAATTTTGTTTTGTTGAAAAGAATAGGTGAACCCGCGATTGACATAAAAGTAACCCCCGAATTACTGGAAGAATCTTTTGCTTACTACGCTGAATAAAGGATACGTATACTATAATTACCACTTTTACAACTCTTTATGGGGTTGATTGGGAAAATTATATAGTTTAGGTAGTGTAAATAACCGCCCTTATTTTTTTTGGGGAATAAACCAACTGCTATGTTACGTAAACTTGTAGATTACAAAAAACTGAGTCATGAAGTGGCTGCACGCCTAATAGAAATGTATCCCTATGGCTATGGAGATGAAGACATTATTATGTTCAAAAATATCCATGGAGAAATTATTGAAGCCGTGGAAGTAAAAACAGAGGATACTATTTATCTCGTAAAGATCAGTAAAAGTCTGGCCAGTTTTATTTCAAACTTCGAGGATAATATGGAAAAGGAATTGGATGATCAGCCGGAATCCGAAATCTTCGATTCGCCTTCGGATGAAATGGAGCTCGAATTAAACCACGAAGAGGAGGAATCTAAATTGGATTAAGCCTGCAGATATCTATGGAGAATAATCTGTTGATGGTGTTTAAGATGCCCACAGATTACAAATCCCAGGGTTCCTACGGTCCATTCAATATTACTGGCTGTCCCAGTACGGGAAAGATCTTCATTTTTTAAATTAAGGAACAGGGTAATGGATGCCTCCCTAACGGCCTTAAATTCTGCAATTAGGCTGTCCTTGTCCCTAGTGTTGGCATTGGAGTGCTTAACAAATAAGTCCTGGTCAAAACCGGGCAAAGGTGTTTTGTCATTTCGCAGGAAGCGCAGGGCCCTATATTGAAAAACACGTTCGGCATCAATAATATGTAAAATTACTTCCGCAATGGTCCATTTGCCTATTTCGTAGGTGCTATGTAATTTATTGTCGGGAATGTTTTTGATAAAATTTGCAAACTCTGTTTTTCCATTGACCAATAAAACCTTTAATTCGCTATCGTCCAATACGGATAAATAAGTTCCATAAAACTGATCGTATGCTTCTTTGGGTAGATCGGATTTTCTCATTTTGTAAATAATAAAAGTTTGCTCTGAGCAGAATATGCCTTCTTTGCTCCCACCTTCTTAAAAACAAAAAAATCCCAAACAAAAACTGCTTGGGACCTTTTACATTTTCTTGCCTTTAAGAATTAATTACATTTCGTTGAAGATCGTATGCATAAGACGTTTTTTGTCGTTGATGCTTTCTTCCAATGAAATCATGGTCTCTGTCCTATCGATACCGTCAATATCATCTATTTTAAAAATAATATTTTTAGCATGATTGGTATCCTTTGCTCGTATTTTACAGAAGATATTAAATTTCCCTGTAGTGATATGGGCTACGGTAACATTTGGAATTTGATTTAATCGCTCCAGCACAAACTTGGTCTGATGCGTTTTTTCCAAAAATATACCAACATATGCGATAAAGGCATAACCTAGTTTAACATAATCCAATGTTAATGATGATCCTTTGATAATGCCGGCTTCCTCCATTTTCTTTACACGAACATGAACAGTCCCTGCAGATATCAGAAGCTTTTTTGCTATATCGGTAAATGGTGTTCTGGTATTGTCAATTAACATGTCCAGAATTTGGTGGTCTATTTCGTCTAATTTTACTTTACCCATTAGTGTTTTATTTAAATGCAAAAATAATAAAATATCGAATTAAATGTAATGAATACATTGTTTTTTTATGAAAACCGTAACATTTTTAGATTTTTTGAAAAAATATTCCATTGGAGTTGAGTAGGTCGACCAGGTCAGGATTGTTTTTAAGCTCCGTTAAGTCCTTAGAATAAAGGCAATTATATGTTTTGTGACCAAATTTACCTTGCAAATCACCTATTTCTTCCAATTTCCCTTTGAATTCAATCTTTCCGTTTGTCAAAGTTTCTACAAATAGTATAGCCGCACTACTGCCTAATTCGTACTTGGATTCAAGAAGGTGGATATTCTTTATTATAACATCAAAAAATAATTTGTTGTTGTCAGGAATATCAAAATAGGAATCCCTGTTGAATTGGTCGATGGTTCCCTTTGAAATTACCTCAATGGCCTTGAGCATGGCGGTAAAAATATATTTTCTTGTTTCTTCCCTGTCATAATCTCCGGGAAAATGACCCGACTCGAATAATATAGTAGGGATATTCAACATTTGAAATGTATCGCCAACACAGTTGCTGTTAAATCCGTCATCATATCTTCCCATCTGACCAGGAATAAACTTTTGCAATTCTTCGTTCATGGCAACAATCAGCTGCATGCTGATCCCCCTGGTTGTGGATATACTGCGTTCGGGGTCATGGGCAGGTGCCAAAAAAGAAACCGTTGCGGGCTTTGGAGTATTTCCTACATTAAAAATTGTGCGTTGGTCATGTAGGTTAAAACAATAGTTGGGTTTAAAATCCTCGTATATTTTTCTTAACACCACGCTTTCAGGTTGGGTTCGTTCCTGGGCATCCCGGTTTAAATCCACTTCGTTGGCGTTGACCCTAGTGTAGGCAATGGCTCCATCCGGATTTAATATAGGGACAATTTTAAGGGTACAGTCCTTTAAAATGAAACTGGCCAGATCTGAATCCGATTTTAAAAAATTTATTAAATCCAAAACAGCTTTTGTTGTAGTGGATTCGTTTCCGTGCATTTGGGACCACATCAAAATTTTCAAATCCCCCTTACCTAGCACTATACTTTTTATAGCTCGTCCTTCAACCGATAATCCCTCGGTTTTAACTGTAAAATCTTTGGCGACAGTATTTAGAAATGGGGCAATGTCCTTATCGGTAACGTATCTCCCTGTTATCGTTACTTCCTTTATATCCTTATAATTTAACGGCATGCGATAGTCTCTGGTTTTGTTTGAACCGTGCAAAGGTAGTATCAAAAAGTTTTACATTTGTAAACTATAAATGTTACAAATGTAAATCAAAAATGGGTATGAAAAACTGTCGATATTGGAACTAATTTGAGTCTTTGGACATAAAATATACCTTGTCTATTATTAAAATACATGTTATTATTATTCAAGTTTATTAGTACAGTTACCTAAAGTGTTAGATTAATAATTATAGCTCTAAAAGGTGGTGCTCGTTATTAGACTTTGACAGTTTTTAATTACTTTTGTGAATATAAATTTACAATTGTGAATACTCCTGATTTTATAAATAGAATAGATCAAATTTTGAAGTTCCATGATTTATCCGCTTCTGTGTTTGCAGACACCATAGGTGTTCAGCGATCCAGTATCTCCCATCTTTTAGCGGGCAGAAATAAACCCAGTCTGGAATTTGTTCTTAAGGTCATTACCTCTTTTCCGGATGTTGATCTGTATTGGCTGTTGTTCGGTAAGGGCTCTTTTCCCAAGAAATCCAAACCGGCCCCTAGTGTGGAATCCGATTCGAAAGCGGTTGTAAAGAATGAAGTGCCTATAAGTGCTTTATCACAGACCCAGGCCATAGATAAAATTGTTATTTTTTATTCTGACGGAAGTTTTAAATCCTATTCGGAAAAAGGAGGTTGAATTATTAGTTTTTTAGGTGATTTCAGCATCAAATTTCTTTATTTTGTAGCATGACTAAAAACATGACTTTAGGGGTGGTGCTACTCTTGTTGGTGGTATGCTCTTGTTATCAACCTGAACGCAATTGCGCCAATTTTAAAAACGGAAAATTTTCCTTTACCGCAGAGGTTAACGGGGAGGAACTTACTACAACATTTGTGAGGAACGATAGTATTGAATTGGATTATTTTCAGGGAAGGGTTGATACCTCCTCGGTTAGATGGATAAATGATTGTGAGTACATCGTTAAAAAACTTCATCCTAAGAATATGGCCGAGGAGAAATCAATTCATATGAAGATTTTGTCTACTAGCGATAATTCGTATAAATTTGAATACAACGTTGTTGGCAGTACCAAAAAATCCAAGGGAACCGCAATTAAAATTGAGTAGCTATGTTTGAAATCTTATCGACTCCGGATGCTTGGGTAGCGTTGGTTACCCTAACCTTTTTGGAGATTGTCTTGGGAATAGATAATATTATCTTCATCTCTATAATCGCCAACAAACTACCCCGAAAACTGCAGGCCAAAGCAACTAATCTAGGGCTGCTTTTGGCTATGGTGCAAAGGATCATATTGTTGTTTGCCGTTTCTTTCTTAATAGGGCTTAAAAATCCGTTTTTCTATATAGAGAGCTCGTGGGTTTATTTGGGGATTAGTGGTCAGGCATTGATCTTGTTTTTTGGGGGGCTGTTTCTATTGTATAAGAGCACCTCTGAAATTCATGAAAAAATAGAAATGCCCGACCATGATGAGAATCAAGTTAGTGCCAAGGGTATTACCAGCTTGTCCAGTGCCATTGTACAGATTATCCTGATCGACTTTATTTTTTCTATAGATTCCATCCTTACTGCGGTGGGTATGACCAATGGTATTGGTAACAAGCCGGGGGATGCATTATTGCTTATGATCATAGCTGTCGTTATTTCCATTATCATCATGATGGTCTTTGCTAATCCAATACGACAATTTATAAGTGCCCACCCGTCTATGCAGATTCTGGCACTTTCCTTTTTGATACTTATCGGATTCATGTTGATTATGGAGGCAGCGCATTTGAGTCACGCTAAATTTTTCGGCAATGAAGTAGGTGCAATTCCTAAGGGCTACCTTTATTTTGCTATAGCCTTCTCTTTATTTGTGGAATTTCTCAATATTCGAATGCAAAAGAATAAGTCTTCGGAAGTAAAGGAATAAGGGTCTTGGTCGTAGCGGATTCTTTTTTTGTTATGCTTTGTTTCCTTTGTAGTTCGATTTAAAAACAATTATTTAGGGGTTAGGTTTCGACTGTTTGGATACGGGTAATTTCTGGTAATGTAATAGTTGTTGCAACGTAGGTTCGCGAAGGATTGAGGTAATTCTATGGGCGCTGTAGGAAGGCAATGTTATTGTTATTCATCTTATATAACATGCGTTCCAATAATTTCTTAAAGCTTTTTGGGTGATAGGTTTCGTTGATCAGTCCCTTAAATTATTTATAAGGTGGCAAGTAGTGCCATTGATCCATAGGTCTAACGAAATGTGTGTAAGATGTAATGTGTTAATTGGGTCGACTAAAGGCTACCTCTGGATTTGAAGTTTTTTGCTGCTTAAACAGTCGCTGTTGCTGTTTCACGGTAAGTGTGCTTCCGTCCGGACTCCATCCTGGAGGGCCAAAAATATACATTAGGGCGTGTGATAGTTTTTTTGATTTCTTAACGTCATTGTAAATATCCTTAAACTCGTGTGTTAGGATAACTACTGGATTGTGGGAATTGGGTGCGTGAATAACCCCGTATTTAACATCAATATCATCATCCAGCTCTTTCCAAGTTCCAAACATTTTGTCGAAAATATTCAAGAAACCGCCGTGATTTTTGTCTAGATATTCTACATTTTGGGCATGGTGCACTTGGTGCATGGTGTGGGTATTGAATATTTTTTCAATAAATCCCATCTTTGGGATGTAGACAGAATGTAATTGAAATTGCCATAAGGCTTCAATTCCTAGGCATACAACTACCATTTCTGGAGGAAAACCTATGGCTGGGAGCCACATGTAAAAGAGGGGCTTGTATAAAATGGTGAACCATCCGTTACGAACGGCTGTCCCTAAATTGAAATTGTCCGAGGAGTGGTGTACTATATGAGCAGCCCATAAAATACGAACCTCATGATTGGCCCTGTGGAACCAATAATATGTAAAATCGTCCGCTAGCTGGCAAAGGAGCCAAACATACCAAGCGTATCCAAAAGATTCATATCCAAGAATGTTGGTCCTTACCCCGTCGGTAATTGGATTGAACAATTCATAGGTAAATTCAAATATTACAATTGCGGATATAACCTTGATCAAAGGTGCTATTATGGCCGAACCAACACCCATAAATCCGCTCGCGGCCAAATCTTTCCAATCATATAAATGATCGTCGCCATGTGTTTTGCTATAAGTAAGTTCCAGTAAAATGAAAGCTATAAAACAAGGAACTCCATATACCAGGGGGTTGGTAAAATCCATATAAAAAAATCAATTTGTGCAAATATAGGCTATTCTTGGGGTATTTCCTTAAGGAATTAACCCAATTAACCATTAATTAATACAATTAAAAAGGGTGTTAGCTTTTATATTATCTTGCAGATACCCTTGAAAAGTCTTAAAAAAGTGTTGTCTGTCCTTCGTCATCCTCTTTGTCCGAGTTCTTTTCCTTCTTTGGTTCTTGTTCGCTTGTTCCGGTTTTTGGGGAATCCGCCTTTTGGTCCTCCTTGGCTTCTATGTTCTCTTCGTCTATAACCTCAATTTCACTAGTTTCGTTTTCTTTGGGTTCTTCAAAAGGAAGTGGGTCCAGGGCATTTATGTTCTTCACCTTGTCCGAAGTTAGTTGATTGCCTAAAGCTTTTATTCCCTTAACCGATATAAAATCCTCTAAATCAATTATTTGATTAGGTTTAACATCCTTGCCTCTTGGTTTTGAAAATTCAATTTCAACAACGGGTCGCCAATCGGTAGAAACGAGTTCCAAGAACGATTTTGGGTGTTCCGAAATAAACAATTCCTCCTTGTTTTCGTTCTCGATCATAAAACGTTTTACATAGTAGCGGTCTTTTTCCCCTTCATAGTATATGGCAGATAATGGCTTGTTGGGATTCCATTTTTCCAGAACAACCATGTCTTCATCGAAATGGGTGGAAAGGTTGGGGATAAAAGTTTTTGCAACCCCTTTTTGGGTGACGACCAATAGCATATCGTCTCCCTTAAATTCTCCAAGGAGTTCTCCGCGGCCATCCACATTAAGTCTTCTAACTATTTCGTCGAACCAAATTTTTCTCGGCTTTAGGGTGGAAACCCCTTTTTCTTTTAGCTCAATGCGTTTTACCGAGTATTTGGTGACAATATTTCCTTTGGAGGCTCTTCCTTTTATCAGTACGTCGGCGAAATCTATATCCCACTTTAACTTCTTTACGCTGCCCACCTGTCTTAAAAGGACGGTGATTACTTCGGCCTCCCCATTGGGATTGGCTGAAAAATAAAGGACTTCGGATTGTGGTTTGCCGTTTGTAAGGTCGTAAGGTTTGTCCCTGGTAACCCCCGTTACGCTGAATCGTTTAATGTAACTGGCTCCGCCCTTGCCGTCTTTGTAGATCATGTTGTAAATGGTCCGTTTGTCTTTTTTCTTGAATACGGCCACGTGAATAATGTTCTTGCCTACAAAAATTTTGGAGTCTACCTTGGCAATCATCATTTTACCTTCCCTGGTGAAAACAATAATGTCGTCAATGTCGCTACAATCGGTTACATACTCATCCCGTTTTAAGGAGGTGCCAACAAATCCCTCCTCGCGGTTTACGTATAATTTTGTGTTTCTTATAACCACCTTGGTGGCTTCGATGTCGTCAAAAATCCTAATTTCCGATTTTCGCTCCCGTCCCTTTCCGTATTTTTCCTTTAGGGACTTGAAATAGTTTATGGCAAATTCGATCAGATTGGCCAAATGGTGTTTTACCTCAGCGATCCTTTCTTCAAGACTATCCAAATATTGTTGGGCCTTGTCCAAATCGAACTTGGAGATTCTTTTGATCCTAATTTCTGTAAGTCGGACAATATCGTCTTCGGTAACCTTTCTTTTTAAATGGGTCGTATGTGGAGCAAGGCCTTTGTCTATAGCTGCAATAACGCCTTCCCAAGTCTCTTCCTCTTCAATATCCCGGTAAATCCTATTCTCTATAAAGATGCGCTCAAGGGAAGCAAAATGCCACTGTTCCTCCAGTTCTCCCAGTTGTATTTCCAATTCGGCCTTTAGAAGTTCCACGGTATAATCTGTGGAGCGTTGCAGCATCTCTGTGACTCCTATAAAAAGAGGTTTGTTGTCTTCTATAATACAGCCCAATGGGGAAATGGATGATTCGCAGGAGGTAAAGGCGTATAGGGCATCTATGGTTTTATCCGGAGAAAGTCCTGATGGTAGATGTACCAATATTTCTACTTCCGCAGCGGTATTGTCCTCAATTTTCTTGATTTTTATCTTTCCCTTTTCGTTGGCTTTTAGGATGGAATCTATTAAAGAAGAGGTGTTGGTACCGTATGGTATTTCTCTGATTACCAATGTGTTCTTGTCTAACTGCTGTATCTTGGCCCTGACCCTGATCTTACCTCCTCTTAATCCGTCGTTATAGTTGCTTACGTCTATTATACCGGAGGTGGGGAAGTCTGGGTAAATGGTGAATTTTTGTCCTTTAAGATGTTTTATGGAGGCTTCGATAAGTTCAATAAAATTGTGTGGCAGGACCTTTGTGGAGAGTCCTACCGCGATGCCCTCTGCTCCTTGTGCCAGTAAAAGGGGAAATTTAACCGGGAGATTTACAGGTTCTTTTTTTCTGCCGTCATAGGAGAGTTGCCATTCTGTAATTTTTGGGCTAAATACCACTTCAAGGGCAAACTTTGTCAATCGGGCCTCAATATAACGGGATGCAGCTGCACTATCGCCCGTTAAGATGTTTCCCCAGTTACCTTGGGTGTCAATCAAGAGGTCTTTTTGTCCAATTTGTACCATGGCGTCCGCAATACTCGCATCACCGTGGGGGTGGTACTGCATGGTATGGCCTACAACGTTGGCTACTTTGTTGTATCGGCCGTCGTCCAATTCCTTTAATGCGTGCATTATCCTTCGCTGAACAGGTTTGAATCCGTCCTCTATTGCGGGTACTGCGCGCTCCAGAATAACATAGGAAGCGTAATCTAAAAACCAGTCTTTGTACATCCCCGTAACCTTGGTAAGGGTATCCTGGGTTTCTTCTTGGTTTTCTTTTGGTACTTCGTTCAGTTCTTCATTCTCTTCCATAAAGAAAGATTCGTATTAGTTTGGCCTGCCTGCGGGCGGGCTGGTTTATATTTGGTTTTCCTCTACTAGGTCTACCTCTACTTTAAGGTTATTTATTATAAATTCCTGACGGTCAGGGGTGTTTTTGCCCATATAGAATTCCAATAGGTTCTCTATGGACATCGCTTTGTCCAGCATTACCGGTTCCAATCTAATATCTTCGCCAATAAAATGTTGAAACTCATCTGGGGAGATTTCGCCCAATCCCTTGAATCGGGTTATTTCGGGTTTCCCAGTTAACTTTTCAATGGCCTGTAATTTTTCCTCATGGCTGTAACAGTAATAGGTGTCCTTTTTGTTGCGGACCCTGAACAGCGGAGTCTGAAGTATGTAAAGGTGATTTTCTTTTATTAGTTCCGGGAAAAATTGCAGGAAAAAAGTTATCAATAAAAGGCGAATGTGCATCCCATCAACATCGGCATCCGTTGCAATTACTATTTTGTTGTACCTTAAATCCTCCATGGACTCCTCAATATTCAATGCAGCTTGGAGAAGGTTGAACTCTTCGTTTTCATACACTATTTTTTTGGACATGCCGTAGGAGTTCAAAGGTTTCCCCCTTAGGCTAAATACCGCTTGGGTGTTTACGTCCCTTGATTTGGTTATGGAACCCGAAGCTGAATCACCCTCTGTGATAAACAAGGTGCTTTCCAGGCAGCGATCATTTTTTGAATCAGCCAAATGTACTCTGCAATCCCTTAATTTCTTATTGTGGAGGTTGGCTTTTTTTGCCCTGTCCTTGGCCAATTTTCTAATCCCGGAGAGCTCCTTTCGTTCCCGCTCTGCCTGCATAATTTTACGCTGAAGCTTTTCTGCGGTATCTGGATTTTTGTGTAGGTAATTGTTTAGCTGGGTACCCACAAAATCGTTAATATAGGTACGCACCGTTGGTAGATCGCCGCCCATATCCGTAGATCCTAATTTGGTTTTGGTCTGACTCTCAAAAACAGGTTCCATTACCTTAATGGCTATGGCGGAAATAATAGATTTCCTAACATCGGATGGATCGTAATTTTTGCCGTAGAATTCCCTTATGGTTTTTACTATTGCCTCCCGAAATGCTGTCTGATGTGTTCCGCCCTGGGTGGTATTTTGTCCGTTAACAAACGAATGGTATTCTTCGCTATACTGTGTTTTGCTATGTGTTAAGGCAATTTCGATATCGTTACCCTTTAGGTGTATAATAGGGTAAGTCATGTCCTCAATATTATTATTGTCCTCCAATAGATCTTTTAGACCGTTCTCGGAATGGAATTTCTCCCCATTGTAAATAATGGTGAGACCAGGATTAAGGTATACGTAATTTTTGAGCATGCGTTCCACATACTCGTTTCTGTACTTATATTTTTTGAAGATAATTTCGTCCGGAGTAAAGGAAACCTTGGTTCCTTTTCGCTTGGAGGTTTCTTCCGGGCCTACTTCTGCTACTAGGTTTCCCTGCTGAAATTCTGCAGTTTTAAGCATATTATCCCTGGAGGACTGCACTTTGAAAAAACTGGAGAGTGCATTTACGGCTTTAGTACCAACCCCGTTAAGACCAACAGATTTTTTAAAGGCCCTTGAGTCGTACTTACCACCAGTGTTCATTTTGGAGACTACGTCCACAACCTTGCCCAAAGGTATTCCCCGACCATAATCCCTCACATTGACCATGTTATCCTTTATCACGATATCTATGGTCTTGCCGGCACCCATTACAAATTCATCTATACAGTTGTCTATAACCTCTTTTAAAAGGATGTAGATGCCGTCATCAGCAGAGGATCCATCTCCCAATTTACCAATATACATCCCCGGACGCATCCGGATATGTTCTTTCCAGTCTAATGAGCGAATGTTGTCTTCTGTATATTGGGCGTTATCTGACATGGTCTAGGGCTTTATCCAAAGTGTTGCTAATATAGCAAGTGTTATAAAAAGATGAAACCCCTAGGCGTTAAAGTAATTAACAAAGGAAACCAACGTTTTGTTGATAGTAAGGGGTATTGTGCAATATAAATTCTTATTTATAAGAAAAATAGCAATAACAAAAGTATGAAATTTTATTGATTCTTTGGGGCGACAAAAAAATCAAGGGCAACTCCGTCCAGCTTTTACGACCTTATAGATATCGGCATTGAAAATGCCTTTTTTCTACCAAGAGGACCATTGTGAATACTTCTAGGATTTCTAGGCCTAGTTGGGTTTGCTTTAAGAGGGTATAATAACTTATACGTTAAACCTAAAATGCATTACATCGCCATCCTTGACAATGTATTCTTTTCCTTCTACACGCATTTTTCCAGCTTCCTTGACCTTGGCCTCACTGCCAAAAGAAACAAAATCGTTATAGGAAATAACTTCTGCCCTAATAAAACCTTTTTCAAAATCGGTATGTATAACTCCTGCAGCTTGAGGTGCCGTGGCTCCCACAGGAATAGTCCAGGCCCGTACTTCCTTCACTCCAGCGGTAAAATAGGTTTCCAGATCCAATAGTTTATAGGCTCCCCTGATTAATTTGGCGGAACCAGGTTCGGTCAGTCCTAAATCTTCCAAGAACATTTGTCGTTCATCATAACTGTCCAATTCCGTAATATCGGCTTCCGTGCCAACGGCCAAAAAGATTACTTCTGCATTTTCGTTGGCAACAGCTGTCTTTACTTGCTCTACATATGCGTTACCAGTGGTAGCAGCATCTTCATCCACATTGCATACGTACATTACTGGCTTATCCGTAATGAATTGTAAAGGCTTAACAAATTCTGCGCGATCTTCCTTGTTGATATCCAGGGCACGTACAGAGGTACCAGTTTCAAGTCCTTGTTTGATCTTCAATAGTACCGCTTCCTCTTTTTGAGCTTCCTTATTTCCAGTTTTGGCTGCCCGTTTTACTTTTTCAAGCTTTTTGTCCACGGTCTCCAAATCCTTTAATTGAAGTTCAATGTCAATAGTCTCTTTATCCCTTACCGGATTTACAGAACCATCTACGTGTACAATATTTTCGTTGTCAAAGCACCGTAGCACATGTAAAATTGCATCTGTCTCGCGAATATTACCTAAAAATTGGTTACCTAGGCCTTCGCCCTTGCTAGCTCCCTTTACCAATCCTGCGATATCTACGATCTCCACAGTTGCAGGCAGTACTCTTTCCGGGTTTACCAGTTCTTCCAATTTTTGTAATCGTGTATCCGGTACATTTACCACCCCAATGTTGGGTTCAATGGTACAAAAAGGAAAATTGGCACTTTGCGCCTTTGCGTTGGACAAACAATTAAAAAGTGTGGACTTTCCTACATTTGGCAATCCTACAATACCTGCTTTCATGGTCGAGATCTATATTAAACGGGAAACATTAATTAAAGTTTATTTCCCAGCCTTTTTTTAAAACAGCTGCAAAGATACTATTTATGTACGTTTATGAACACACATTGACAATCTTAATTATGTAAAAATAAATTACCTAAATTAGAAGTCGAAACACTTAAAACCATTAATATGAAAAAAATCATCTTATTGACTGCTTTTATTCTGGGCAATTTTGCCTTAACAGTTGCCCAAAATTCGGTGTCCGGGAACATTACGGATGATAGTGGCGAACCTTTGGTTGGGGTAAACATTGTGGAAAAGGGCACTACCAATGGTACAACTACCGATTTTGATGGTAATTATCAAATATCGGTCATGGATAATGCAACCCTTGTCTTTAGCTATATTGGGTATGATACCAAGGAGGAAAATGTTTCCGGAAAATCCGTTATCAATGTTGCCCTGTCCGGTGGAATGATGCTGGACGAGGTGCAATTAGTGGGTTCTAGAAGTCCAAAACGTACCTCTACCGATACTGCGGTTCCTGTGGATGTTATAGATATTGCGGAAATCTCTACCCAAACAGGCCGCGTGGAAGTAAATGAACTATTGCAATATGCTGCGCCTTCATTCAATGCCAATAAACAATCAGGGTCGGACGGTGCCGACCATATAGATCCCGCTACCCTTAGAGGCCTTGGTCCAGACCAAACTTTGGTACTTATTAATGGTAAAAGAAGGCACCAATCCTCCTTGATCAATATTTTTGGAACCAGGGGGCGTGGCAACACAGGTACCGATTTGAATGCTATTCCGTCATCGGCCATTAAACGAATAGAAATATTGCGGGATGGCGCCGCTGCCCAATATGGTTCTGATGCCATTGCAGGTGTAATCAACATTGTTTTGAAAAACCAAACGGATAAGGTATCTGGCTTTATTAATTATGGGGCCTATAGTACCAACGCAAAAGGAGATTTTCCGTCAGGAACACCTAATACCGATGGCAACCGATTGGACACGGAGAAGGATGGAAACGCAATAGGTAGTGATCAGAGTTTTGATGGAGGTTCTCTAAAAGCTGGAGTTAATTTTGGGGCGGCTATCGGCAACGATGGTGGTTTTGTAAATGTTACTACGGAATATATCAGCAAGAACAAGACCTTGAGACCTGGGTTCGATTTCAGGAGAGGTTTCGGGGAGGCGGCCATTGACGGATTTAATTTAATGTTGAATGCCTCCGTTCCCCTTTCTGATAATTCGGAATTATATGCCTTTGGTGGAAGAAATTATAGGGACACAGATGCCTACGCCTTTACCAGGAATGGTGGCAATAGGGTAATTCCGTCCATTTATCCCAACGGATTTACCCCAAGGATTACTTCCAATATTATAGATAATTCCTTTTCGGCCGGTTTTAGGACGGAATTGGATAATGGCTGGAAACTGGATATAAGCAATACTTATGGCAAGAATAATTTTCATTATTATATAAAAGGAACCCTTAATGCTTCTTTGGAAGATGTATCTCCCACCGATTTTGATGCTGGTGGACATAGTCTAACCCAGAACACGGTGAATTTGGATTTTTCCAAGTATTATGAAGATGTTTTGGAGGGTATGAACTTGGCTTTTGGTGCTGAATATAGAACGGAAAACTTTATCATTTTTGCCGGTGAGGAAGGATCTTGGGGCACTTATGACGTAAATGGCCTATTAATTACAGATCCGGCCAACCAAACCCAGCCCATCGATCCGGATTCGGGCGATCCCCGTCCCGGAGGATCCCAAGGTTTTCCTGGATACAGTCCCAAAAACGAAGTGGATAGAAGTAGGAGTAACTTTTCACTGTATGCGGACGGAGAGTTTGATCTAACCGAAACCTTTCTTCTAAGTGCTGCAGCTCGATTTGAGAATTTTAGTGATTTCGGAAGTACTCTAAACGGCAAATTGGCCGCTAGGTTAAAAGCATCGGACAATGTGAATATAAGAGGTTCTGTAAGTACAGGTTTTAGAGCTCCTTCCTTGGCCCAAAAATATTACAATCTACAGTTTACGAATTTTGTAGGTGGGGCTGCCTTGGAGTCCCTATTGTCTCCCAATAACAGTCCTGTAACAGCTTCATTCGGAATAGATCAGCTGACAGAGGAAAAAGCCCTAAATGCTGGCCTAGGTTTTACGGCAACTTTTGGAGATTTTACGGCAACTGTGGATGGGTACTATATTAAGGTAGACGATCGTATAGTGCTTACAGGTAATTTTGATGCGCCCCAAATCCCTAATGTAGAGGCGGCGCAATTCTTTGTAAATGGGGTGGATACCAAAACTACAGGTTTGGATATTGTTTTGGCTTGGAAGAAAAGTTTTGACGACAATAGGTTGTCTGCCACTTTTACGGGCAATATTAATGATATGAAAATAGATAAGGTAAACAATGGTAGTTTGGATGCGGAAACCTTTTTTGGAGAAAGGGATAAGGGTTTTCTACTGGCCTCGGCCCCAAAAAGCAAATTTACCCTGAATATGAATTACAGCAGGGACAAGTTTGATGCCGGCCTGGCCTTCACCCATTTTAGCAAGATGGAGTTACTGGATTACCAGATGTATGAGCCCACCTCCGATTATGCCAGTTTTGAAGATCAAATTAATCAGGCAACGGATACCTATGATGCCAGGCTGGTTACAGATCTGGTTTTTGGTTATAAATTATCTGATGGCCTTAAATTAAATATAGGCGCCAATAATTTATTTAACGTTTACCCTGACCAACAGGACGATTGGGTAGAAGGAGGAGGTTATTGGGACTCCGTACAAATGGGCTTTGGGGGAGCTTATTACTATGCCAAAATAGGCTTTACATTTTAAAAAATTCTAGAACCCAAAATAAAAAAGGCTGCTCTTGAGCAGCCTTTTTTATTTTGAAACATTGGCAAGAACCTTTGTCAGGTACTGTAATTGCCATAGAATTTTCAGAAAAATTTAGATATCCTCCAATTAAATTTCAATTGGGGAATGTGCATCTATATTTATGCCTGACCTATTCAGGGTGCATAAAACGTTGCTTGCCCAAAAGTACTTCTTCAGTCTCCACGTGGTCTTCATCAGGTACGCAGCAATCTACTGGACAAACGGCGGCACACTGTGGTTCGTCATGGAAACCTTTACATTCCGTGCACTTATCAGGGACAATAAAATATATCTCGTCACTTACGGGCTCCTGTGATTCCTCGGCATTGACTGCTTTGCCATTGGGCAGTACAACATCACCTTTTAAAAGGGTTCCGTCGCTATAGCGCCAATCATCCGCACCTTCATAAATTGCAGTATTTGGGCATTCCGGTTCACAAGCTCCACAATTTATGCACTCATCTGTTATTATAATTGCCATATTTTATATTTCTTTTATGCTGATTTAATTTCAGTATCAATACTTTTGTACAAAGGTAAAGCCTAATAAAATCTTTTACAAATATAATGACTGACCTTAGACATAGACTTAATGCTTTTGTTAAACTTGGTAGTTTTTTCAAAGAATATTGCAAATATGCTAAAAACAAAACTCAATTAGATGATAATCAGTATGCATGGTTTGTAAAATTCGATGAAATACTAGAATTGGCCGGACATCATAATGGTTGGTTTACCCCTGAAAATATTTTATTTAGTTTAGAAAGTTGGGCAGAATTACTAACGCCATCAGGGCTCGAAAATTGGTTGTCCACCTATGAACTGAACAAAAACAGGCCTAAAACAGTGGCCTTGATCATGGCGGGTAATATCCCCTTGGTGGGCTTCCATGACTTTATAAGTGCTCTGATAACAGGTAACAGAGTCTTGGTAAAACTCTCTTCCAACGACAAAGTTTTATTGCCTTTTATTGCTCAATATCTAATTGAAATAGAGCCTTTGTTAAAAGATCAAATTTCATTTTATGAAGGCAAACTGGAACATTTTGATGCTGTTATTGCCACAGGAAGCGACAATACATCGCGCTATTTTGAACATTATTTTGGAAAAAAGCCCAATATTATCAGGAGAAACAGGAATTCGGTGGCCATCCTTAGTGGCAATGAAACCAAAGATGAGTTGACCGCCTTGGGCGAGGACATTTTTAGGTATTATGGATTGGGCTGTAGAAGTGTTTCCAAATTATTTGTTCCAATAGATTATAATTTTGATACCCTGTTTAAGGCTCTTTACCCTTATAATAGCATAATCGAACAACTTAAGTACGCCAACAATTATGACTATAACAAGGCGGTGTACCTAATGAGTTTATATAAGATTTTGGAAAATGGTTTCCTTATGTTAAAGGAGGATAAAAATTATGCATCCCCTATTGCTACCGTTTTTTATGAGTTTTATGAATCCCCTGAGGAGTTGAAAATTAGACTAGCTGATGAAAAGGATAGGATTCAATGTTTGGTGGCCAAAGGATTTATGGCAGATGAGGTACCATTTGGACAGACCCAAAAACCATCTTTGACGGATTATGCGGATAATATTGATACTGTTGATTTTTTGTTGAAAATATAATGTAATAATTTAGGTAGGCACTACCCTACTTCCTAAAATATTTATGACCTTTAACCTTTGAAAAAAGTATAACTGAATTTAAAAATAGCCCAATAACATGTGTAGTACGGACAAATGGTAAAAATAATTAAGTTCCGTGTTACCTGGAAATTGTAATATTTTTTTAACCTCTCAGAGATGTAATGCAATCTTTGAATAACCCTAATTAGTGATAAATGAAAAAACATAATTTTAGTGCCGGCCCTTGTATCCTGCCACAGGAAGTAATCATAAAAGCTTCTGAGGCTGTGTTGGATTTTAATGGACTGGGACTTTCCCTGATCGAAATTTCACATAGAAGTAAGGATTTTGTCGCTGTAATGGATAAAGCCAGATCCCTCGCCTTGGAGCTATTGGATCTGGAAGGAAAAGGCTATCAGGCCTTATTCCTACAAGGAGGCGCTAGCATGGAGTTTTTAATGGTAGCCTACAACTTATTGGAGAAGAAAGCTGGATATCTTAATACAGGTACCTGGGCCGATAAAGCGTTAAAGGAAGCCAAGCTTTTTGGTGAGGTCATTGAGGTGGGTTCATCCAAAGATGAGAATTTTAGCTATATCCCCAAAGGTTATTCTATTCCTAGCGACTTGGACTACCTGCACCTAACTTCAAACAATACTATTTATGGAACACAGATAAAGAAATTTCCAAAAACGGAAGCTACTTTGGTCTGTGATATGAGTTCCGATATATTTTCCAGACAATTGGATTTTTCACAATTCGACCTAATTTACGCCGGAGCCCAAAAAAACATGGGTCCTGCAGGGACCACCTTAGTAGTGGTGAAAGAGGAAATCCTGGGCAGGGTAAGCAGAAAAATACCGTCTATGCTGGATTATAAGGTTCATATTGAGAAAGAAAGTATGTTTAACACCCCTGCCGTATTTCCAGTTTACGTTTCCATGCTAACGTTGGAGTGGCTTCAAAAGTTGGGTGGAATTGCAGCCATTGAGGAGATTAATGAAAAGAAAGCTCAACTGTTGTACTCAGAAATAGATTTGAATCCTTTGTTCAACGGCTACGCCCATAAAGAGGACCGTTCCAATATGAATGCAACCTTTACGCTAGCAGAGGAAAAGCTTAAAGATGTATTTGACGGAATGTGCAAGGAAGCTGGAATAAATGGAATAAACGGACATCGTTCTGTTGGCGGATATAGGGCTTCCATGTATAATGCCCTTCCTTTGGAGAGTGTGGGTACCTTGGTAGATGTAATGAGCGAATTGGAGCGAAAAGCGTAAAAGTTCGGATAGGTCTTGGGCCTGCTGTAATAGCACGGCATAGTGCCTATGCCAAGAGCGAAGGCAATTCATCAAAATATTAGCTTGAGTGTCCAGATAGATCAATTTGGCGCCAATATTTAATTTTAATAGTATTATAATTAACAATTAGCATGAAAATTTTAGCAAACGACGGAATATCAAAAAGTGGCGTGCAAACCTTGGAAAATGCCGGTTTTGAAGTTTTGGCGGTGAATGTGGCGCAAGAACAGCTTGTGTCTTACATAAACCAAAATAAGGTTTCGGTACTGCTAGTAAGAAGCGCAACTAAAGTTTTTAAGGATGTAATAGATGGTTGCCCTGCCTTGAAAATCATAGGCCGGGGTGGCGTGGGAATGGACAATATAGATGTGGATTATGCCAAATCCAAGGGCATCCATGTTATTAATACTCCAGAAGCTTCATCTTCCTCTGTGGCCGAATTGGTTTTTGCCCATTTGTTCAGTGGCGTAAGATTTTTGCACGATGCCAATAGGAATATGCCGTTGGAAGGCGATAGTAATTTTAAGAAACTTAAAAATGCCTATGCCAAGGGCATAGAGTTAAGAGGTAAGACTTTAGGGATAATAGGTTTTGGGAGGATTGGTGTGGCAACCGCCAGGATAGCCCTGGGGATTGGCATGAAGGTTATTTTTACCGACCCTTTTTTGGATGATGCTACGGTGACCGTACCCTTTTTTGATAACCGATCAATTTCTTTTGAACTTACTAGTACTCCCTTGGAAAATTTGTTGAAAAGCGCTGATTTTATTAGCCTGCACGTTCCTGCTCAAAAATCCTATCTTATAGGCAAGAGGGAATTTGGTTTAATGAAGGACGGTGTTGGCATAGTAAACGCGGCCCGTGGGGGTATCCTGGATGAGGTAGCCCTTGTGGATGCATTGGAAAGTGGGAAGGTTGCCTTTGCAGGATTGGATGTTTATGAGTCCGAACCTATTCCGGAAATACGGATTCTGATGCATCCGGATATTTCCCTTAGTCCACATATTGGTGCTGCTACAGAGGAGGCCCAGGATCGTATAGGATTGGAACTGGCCTCGCAAATTATTGAACTTTATAAATAAAGGAATTAAAGATAAAATCAAGCAGTTCAAACTGTTTTTTGTATCTTAAAGCATATTAATTACTAATCATAACACTTATAAAAATGTCAGGATTATTGGATCTTTTAAGCAGCCCAATGGGCAAACAATTAATTAGTGGGGTTGCCGGTCAAACTGGACAACCGGAAAACAAAACGGCAGACGTTTTGAGCATGGCAATGCCGCTTTTATTAGGTGCCATGAAGAAGAACGTGTCTTCCCCACAAGGGGCTGAAGGTCTAATGAATGCCCTATCTTCTAAACATGATGGTGGATTGTTGGATAATCTAGGAGGTTTGTTTGGTGGCGGAGTCGATCAATCCGTTATTAATGATGGAGCAGGGATTTTAGGACATGTATTTGGAGGAAAGCAGGCCAATGTGGAAAATGCTTTAAGTCAGAAATCGGGATTGGACGCAGGATCTGTTGCCCAAATCCTTAAAATTGCCGCACCTTTGGTAATGGCCTACTTGGGTAAAGAAAAAGCACAAAGCAATGTAAATGATGCCAATGGACTAAATAGCTTATTGGGAAGTATGCTTGGTGGGCAACCAGAACAGAACCAGAGCCTAATTATGACTTTGTTGGATTCTGACGGCGATGGTAGTGTATTGGATGATGTTGCTGGGATGGTCATGGGAACCAGTAAAAAGAAAAGTGGATTGGGAGGTTTGCTTGGCGGGCTTTTTGGAAAATAACAGTTTTAACATAATATAAGGAAAGCCATTTGTAACATAAATGGCTTTTTTTGTATCTTATAAGAAGGAAATGGAGGATCTGTAAGCACAGTGAATCTTCGGCATTACATCTGGAAAACCTGTGCTGTTACGTATTTATTCTATGACTTTTGAAAATATATAAGCGATGAAAAAGATTATTTTTACACTAGGGGTTGCTATCCTGTTTGTATTATCCTTGGCTAACTGTACTAGTACCAAGCAAGCTATTTCGGTTACGGACGAAGAGAAGGCCGCTTTTTCCCAAACGGAGGGAGATACTATAACCATCAGGGATGAAAAAACGGAATATGAAATTATTATAATTGAGCCTGGCTTCGATTTTTGGCTTCAAAGTATAGCCAAGCCTGAAGGTTATTATTCCCAATCCTTTCTGGAAAATAGGAATAGAATTATGGTAATAGAATGGAACCAAAGGGTAATGCAACCATATAGATATAATTCCAATTTATATGAGCTCCGAATCGATTATGACCCTAATATAGATTATGGGTACGAGGTAAATTATAAATTGTACAACTACTTTATTTATTTTCAGCGCAAATACAATCAAAGATTGGGACCATTTGTTCCCCGCGTATAAAAAGTTATCTTTGTAATGATTTTTTAAGGTATGAAGAAATTAAAACAACGTTGGGGAGTAAGCTCCAATTTGCAGCTCGCTATAATTTTTATAGTATTCTCCATTACTGGTTCATCTGCGGTTTATGCTGCAAAGCCGTTTCTAAATTGGATCGGACTTAATAGAGAAAATTTTTCTCCTGATTTTCTATGGGGAGGTCTTATTTATCTGACTTTTAGAATATTGTTGATTTTTCCCATTTATCAATTCCTCTTGGTTATTTATGGATGGCTGTTCGGTCAGTTCAAATTCTTTTGGGAATTTGAAAAAAAGATGTTGAGCCGTTTGGGCTTAGGCTTCATGCTTAAATAAATTATATTTTTCTTAACAAACATTTTGTTGGCATACCACTAGATTTGAAAAGTGAAGATAAATTTAAGAAATATCCTATTTTCTTTTATTGCCGTCCTCTTGGTCGGTTTAATAATTCTTCCTTCTGTCTTAAAATTAAAACATGCCATCTTTGAGCACCATACCTTTGTTTGTAAGGAAAAAGGTAAACTGCATATACATGAAGTAGAATTGGATTGTGATTACCATAAATTCAACCTTACGCATTATTATACCCATACGCAACAGGAGTTTACCACATTTTCAATATTACCTAAATCAGAAAAAATTATAAACTTCTATAATTTTTTAAGTAAGTACCAAAAACTTCATTTCTCAAGAAGGGGACCTCCATCGGCCATATAATACTTTTTACGCGACTTATATATTCATGGACATACACATTGTTTGCCAATGAAACTCTATAGTTATAAAGAAGGTGGCCCGATACATTTATAGATGTTGGTATGCCGCATTATATCATAAGCTTTAGGGGGTTGTAGGTTTTAAAGCCTTACCATATAAGTACACCAAGCAATTTTAAACAATACTTTGGAGGTGAATTGCCTTTCATTAGGAGTTATAGCCTTTACCTAAAATAAAATAAATGAGAAATGTAATTCTGTCAATGCTCTGCATTTTGACATATATATCAGCAAATTCCCAAAATACCCTATCCGGTAAAATAATTAATAAAGAGAATCAAGAAGGCTTGGAACAGGTCACCATATATTTTCCACAAATGGAAAAGGGCGGTATTACCAATAGCGATGGGGAATACAAAATTGAAGCTTTACCAACGGGGACCTATAAAATAGTAGCCTCCTATATCGGCTTTTTAACTTTTTCTGGCAATATTACTATAGAAAAAGGCAGCAATACCTTGGATATTTCATTGCTTCCAAGCGCTATTGAAATGGAAGAAGTTATTGTATCTACCCCATTCCACAAATTGCAACGTGAAAATGTTATGAAGGTGGAGTTTGCAAAGCTATCATCCCTCAAGGCCCAGGGAGCTCCTACTCTTGTGGAAGGTTTAGGGTCCATACCCGGGGTGGATGTTGTTTCTACCGGGGTGGGAATAGGGAAACCAGTAATCAGGGGACTTACTTCCAACCGTGTTTTGGTGTACACCCAGGGAATTAGGCTGGAAAACCAACAGTTTGGGGCAGAACATGGCCTGGGAGTAAACGAAGCGGGAATAGAAAGTGTTGAGGTAATTAAGGGTCCTGCTTCCCTATTATATGGCTCTGACGCTATGGGGGGAGTACTTTATTTAAACCCGGAAAAATTTGCGGCCCCTAATAGCACGGAGGGAGATATAAACCTCAACTACAATACCAATACCCAAGGTTTAAATAGTGGAGCTGGCATAAGATCTTCAGGAGAAAGATTTAAATACCTTCTACGATTGGCAACCAATAACCATGTAGATTATTTAGGTGGAGATGGCAATAGGGTTACCAATTCCAGATTTAACGAAAAAGATTTAAAAGCGGGATTGGGTTACCAGGCAACTTCCTTTAAAAGTGAATTTAGGTATAATTACAACCAATCCAATTTAGGGATTCCGGAAGAGATAGGATTGCAGACCACCTCAAGGACACCCGATTTACCTTATCAAAAATTGGACAACCATATTTTGAGTTCCAATACCAAAATATTCTTCAACAACTCTAACTTGGACATCACCTTGGGGTATATAGGAAATAATCGTAAGGAGTTTGAAGACCACCATCACCATGAGGAAGATGAGGAAGATCATGAAGAAGGCGAAGAAGATCATGAAGCCCATGAAGAAGAAGGCCATGAGGAAGCTGCTTTAGACATGAAGCTCAACACCTTTAATTATAATGTACTTTACCATTTTCCTGAGTGGAATAGGTTTGAAACAGTAGTGGGTATACAAGGAATTCATCAAACCAATAGAAATTTTGGGGAAGAGATCTTAATTCCGGATGCAACGACCAAAGACATAGGGCTTTTGGGAACCACACATTTTCACCTCGATCAAAACAACGATTTTCAAGTGGGACTGCGCTATGACCACAGGCAAATAGACGGAAAGGCCTACGGTGTTAGCGGGGATGAAGGATATATTGCTCCTTTAAAACGGAACTTTAATAGCTTTAATGGAGCAGTGGGATATAAGAACAATATTTCAGAGCAATTCACGGGTAGAATCAATATTGCTACAGGCTTCCGGGCTCCCAATTTGGCGGAACTAACTTCCTATGGTAGCCATGAGGGTACCAACAGGTTCGAAATAGGAAATGCAGACCTCAAGAACGAACAGAACCTTCAAATTGATCTGGCTTTGGAATTTCAAAATGAACATTATGAATTTTTTCTAAACGGTTTTCACAACAGTATAAAGGACTATATCTTCATAGCACCTAGCGGAACCTTTATGGATGAAACTCCTGTTTACAACTATCTACAACAAGATGCCACACTTTATGGAGGGGAAATTGGATTTCATTTACACCCCCATCCGTACGATTGGCTGCATATTGAAAGTAGTTACCAAACGGTGTTCGGTGAATTGCAGACCGGTGACGCCTTGCCTTTGATACCCGCCAATAAATTGACCAATACTTTGAGGGTAGAGTTTAACAATGCCAAGGGATGGTGGCTTAGGTCCAATGCGTTTGTTTCTTTGAATACTAACTTTAAGCAGGGAAAAGTAAGTACTTTTGAAACAGTTACCCCAGGGTACTCCCTTTTAAACGCAGGCTTAGGAGGGGACATTCAATTTTTGAAAAAATCTATGAATATCACCATTAGTGCGAATAACCTTTTGGACAAAAAATACATTGCCCATCTGTCCCGTCTGAAAAGTGATGATATATTGAATATGGGAAGATCGGTTGTTGTGGGCCTAAACATTCTATTGTAAAAGAAGTTTGCCATAACGGAATCTTCATTCCAAATTGTGCGCAACAATTATTGCCATTATAAAAAATACCTACGGCTTAGACTTTTTTAGGCCGTAGGTTATTTGTTTCCAAAATGAATTTGGAATTTTTTCATCCCCTTTAAAGCCCAATTCAATGGTGCCACTATCTTCGGGGATATAATCGGTTTTAAAAATGTAATCCCAAAGACTGAGGCTAATTCCAAAATTCACCCCATATTTTCCATCTGGCAAATCATGGGCATGATGGTATAAATGCATTACAGGGTTGTTTAAAATATATTTTAAAGGACCCCAGGTTATTTTAATATTGGCGTGGTTGAAATGCCCAATGGCAATGGCAAAGAAATGGACAATGTAGGCCTGTTCAGGTTCAAAACCGCCCAAAATCATTACTCCAAAGGTCTTTAAGGGCTTATAGAATACATTTTCCATCCAATGATAGCGCAAGTGGGCTGCAAAGCCCATCTCTTTAACACTGTGGTGTATTTGATGGAATTTCCATAAAAATGGATATTTGTGGAGCAAAATATGGGTAAACCACTGTACAAAATCCAAAATAAGGAAAAAGATCAATAATTGAAGCCAATTGGGAAAGTGGGACATATCTATAAGGGCAAGGCTACTTTGCCTTATTCCCAAATCGTTGAAAAGAAGGCCCAATAATTTGTAAAACCCACTTATGGCAATGGCGAAAAGGAAAAAATTGAAGAACATATAAAAGCCGTCCAACCAAAAATCCTTTCTAAAAATAGATTGTTCCTTACGCCAAGGAAATAAAATTTCCAGCATCCACACCACTAGGGAAATAATGATCAGCCCCCAAAAATAATTGGTATACCAGGGAACTTCAAATATTATGGATTTCCATGTCCAGTTTGCAGTTCCTACAATCGCATTGATGAAACCTTCAAAATATTTTTCCACGATCTTTTTCCTTTACGTTATACCCATGATCCATTACTCTTCCAATGGGTACCATTCTATATTAGTCAGCGCTTCCCTCCTTCCCTTACTTTTCGGCGGATAATTGGTGACCAAATAATTCACAATAACCTTTTCATTCTCCCCTAGATCCCATAGGTTCTGTGTTTTTTGCATCCAGCGAATGGTCTCTATCCATCGCTCTTCGTTCATCCTATTTTGTATGACCAATTGGGCGGAATGACAATTGGTGCAGTTGTTGACCACCGTCATTAAACCTTCCCCATCCTTAAACCCTGTTCTTAGGTGGATGCCATTTTCTATTTTATCCCAATCATCATTATCAGGCGTTACATTAACGACTTCTGAATTTGGAGAATCCTTTTTGGATGAAAATGCGGACGGGTCCATCATATAGGTAACGCCCAAGACGCCTATCAGTAGTACCATAACAAAGGCAACCACTAAAATGCTATAGAAGGACTTGACCTGTTTTCTAAAATTATTCTGTTTGCTCATTTAACTTACTTTTACCGCAATTCTATGGCATGCGTTATTAAGGTATCCCTTTGGGTTCCATCCGGGCAACAACATGGGTTGACTTACTCCGTTGGAATCTGTAGCCCGCGCCCAAACCTCATAATACCCTGTCTTTGGAAAATCTATACTCGCTTTGAAATGCTGCCAAGCCAATCGGTTTGCAGGTTTTTCCAAAATACAATTGGACCAAGTGGCCCCAAAATCAATGGAATAGGATACTTTGGAAATTTCCAATTCCCCAGCCCAAGCATGGCCTCTAATATTCAGTTTTTTTCCCTTGGGAATCACCGCTCCTGATTTGGGATAGGTAATCAAGGATTTTACTGGCATGGATTCTATGATGCACATATCCTCCTCTTTAACATCTTCTCCAGGAGCAACTGGATGACAGGGCACCTTATAGGAGGTTCCCGTCATTTTTTCCCCATCATGGACAATGTTTCGCACGCTGATCCTATTTACCCATTTTCCTGAAGTAGAGGCTGGCCAGCCCCCACATACCAAACGCAATGGGTATCCATGTACTAGGGGAATATCCTCTCCGTTCATTTTAAAGGCCAACAGGGTTTCCTCCATCATGGCCTTGGAAATGGGAACCCCCCTTGAGATAGGTTCTTTGTTGGGATCTCGACTTAGGTGTAGGTCTGCAGCGTGATAGCCTATATACACGGCATCATCCTTGACCCCTACCTCTTTAAGTACATCCTTAAGGCGAACCCCTGTCCAGGTGGCACAACCTACGGCCCCTACTGTCCATTGGTTTCCCTTTGCAGGCGGATCGAATTCGCTCCGTCCATTGCCGCCACATTCTATTGTAAGTTGGTAGGTATGATGGGTAAATTTTGATTTTAATTCTTCCAAGGTGAAAGTTTTCTTTTCTTTTACCGATTCACCATCAAAAGTAATAGTCCATTCATTGACATTGATATTTTCTGGAACCAGTCCATTGTTTCGGATAAACATATATTTATTGGGAGTAATCCTATCGTCTAACAAATGGGCTACCGCCTCCATATTCCACGGTTTGCTGTTTAAGACTACCATTGCCTTATCCTTGTTGAACATTTGAAATGGGTCCGGATCCTGAAGCCCCAATGGGGTGTAGTTTTCTGGGATTTTAGCAGCAAATACAATTTCCAAACCCAGTATTCCTGCCAAAGACCCTAAGCTGGTCTTTTTGACAAAATTTCTTCTTTTCATTTACTTAATATTATAATACAAGATAAATCTAAGAAAGATATCGGAAAACTTGAGTAACATTGGTCACTTAATATATTTATACTGGACTTTATTCACTAAGTGAGATTTGAATGCTCCGACGTTTGCCAGCTTTAGCGGAAGGGGCTGGCTTGTCCTAAGGTAATTGAATGTACTTTAATAACTTCAAAATGAAATTACTCGGCCGATATAATTTTTTTGTTTTTACTAGATTTAAAAATATAAGTATAAAACCACATGATCGTAAATGTTGGAACAATGTCCAAGCCGGGCAGCATTTCTTCAATAAAGGTTATTACCCCTGCAGCCCGTCCTATTTTGCCCTTGTATAATCTGGTCATTAGCCAGCCGGCAACGGGAGCCCAGATCACGTCTGAAAATTCCCCGATCCCTGGAATAACGAAAGAAAGCATTCCTATCCCGTCAAAAAGCAATCCCAAAAATAGGTTTCTTAATTTATGGTCTTTCAATGTAGATGTATTTACCAATTAATTTACAGCAGCCTTAAATCAAATAAGATGCCAAAATTTTGAACTTTTGATAGTACAAAGTCCTAAGATAACTTTGAACTTATCAATTTCAAAAATTCGTTCCGAGTTTCTATTTTTTCAAACTGACCTCTAAAGCCTGATGTAGTGGTTACGGAATTTTGTTTTTGCACTCCTCTCATCATCATACACATATGGGAAGCCTCTATAACAACAGCCACACCTTGTGGTTTTAAAGTGTTGTTAATACATTCCAGGATATCATTGGTGAGTCTCTCCTGCACCTGCAAACGTCTTGCAAAAACATCCACCACCCTAGGAATTTTGCTTAGGCCAACGATATGGCCATTGGGGATATAGGCTATGTGGGCTTTGCCAAAAAAGGGCAGCATATGGTGTTCGCACAAAGAATACACTTCAATATCCTTAATGATTACCATTTCATCGTAAGACTCCTTGAACATGGCTCCTTTCAGAATTTCTACAGCATCCTGCTTGTACCCTTGGGTTAAAAAAAGCATGGCCTTCGCCGCTCTCTCCGGAGTTTTTATAAGTCCGTCCCTGTTGAGGTCCTCCCCTATTTCCTTAATGATAGATGAGTATCTGGATTTTACCTCGTCGGTAATTTCCAGGTTGTATTCTTCCAAATTTCTATATTGTGTCATAAATGCCTTGTCCTAAAATTTATTCTTTTGTCGCCATCACAATATAATCATTACCGTATTATAATAAAAAGAATATTCTATCAGAATTTTTCCTAAACGGTCGTGTTTTTTCTACCTACCGTTAAATTTGATAAGAAAGGGCCATGTGGGTAATAACTATTTTGTATTCTTCTTGTTAATGTTTACTTTCAACCCATAATTAAGAATGATGATCAAGGCTACCAATATCAATAAGTTTTACGGCAATCTCCAGGTGCTCAAAGGAGTTGATTTGCATATTAAAAAGGGAGAAGTGGTATCTATTGTTGGCCCTTCTGGAGCTGGTAAAACTACTCTCTTGCAAATACTGGGTACTTTGGATACCCTAAGCAATAAGAATGACAGTACCTTGCTGATTAATGACGAGGATGTAACTAAATTATCGGATAAGGCTATGGCCAAATTTCGAAATAGCCACATTGGTTTCATTTTTCAATTTCATCAGTTGTTGCCAGAGTTTACAGCCTTGGAAAATGTCTGTATCCCTGCATTTATTAAGGGAACGAAAAAGGAAAAGGCAGAATTAAGGGCAGCAGAACTTCTGGAGTTTCTGGGACTTTCACATAGGTTGCAACACAAACCCAATGAACTTTCTGGCGGCGAGCAACAGCGGGTAGCCGTAGCAAGGGCCTTGGTGAACAGCCCTGCCGTTATTTTTGCGGACGAGCCCAGCGGTAATTTGGATTCTGAAAGTGCGGATAATCTTCATAAATTGTTCTTCGATCTTCGGGATGCCTTTGGGCAAACTTTTGTCATTGTAACCCATAATGAGGAACTTGCCAATATGGCCGATAGAAAGCTAACCATGGTGGATGGTTCCATTTCGCAATGAAAATGCTTGCCAAGGTCTGGGAATTTACAAAAGCTCCTGTTTATAAACGCTTGGACCATGTCCCAAATCCCTTAAAAATAAAGATTGTATTAGCCCTTCTACAATGGGGTATTATAATGGGTGTGACTGTTGGCATTTTTAATCAATGGTTGATAGGTCTTCTAAAAATTGATCTAGGAGAACATGCCATTGACAAATTTCTAGAGAATTACTCCATAGTTCCGCTTTTCTTTATGGCAGTGATTTTTGCTCCAGCGGTCGAGGAGATTTTGTTCAGAGGCCCGTTGATTTGGTTTAAGAATAAGAAATATTTCAAATTTATTCTTTATGCTTCTGTTTTATTATTTGCGGCCGTGCATATGACCAATTTTGAAATGTCTAGGGAAGTATATTATATTGCACCACTATTAGTGGCGCCACAATTAATCTTAGGTGTATTTTTGGGGTACATTCGTGTTAAACTGGGACTAGGATGGTCTATTTGTTTGCACGCCATGTATAATGGCGTACTCATCACTCCCATACTTCTTTATAATTTTTTAAATTTCCCTTTGCCATGACGCAGGAAGAACTGAAAGAATTTTTGGATGCTAAGGTAGAACAATACAATCGCCCAGATTTTTTATCTACAGACCCTTTGGGGATTCCACATAGATTCACAAAAAAAGAAGATATTGAGATCAGTGGATTTTTAACCGCTACGATTGCTTGGGGCAATAGAAAAAGTATCATCAACAATTCGGAGCGAATGATGGAACTGTTGGATAATTCCCCGTTCGACTTTGTAATGAACCATCAAGAAAAGGATCTGGAAAACCTTCAAGGGTTTGTGCATAGGACTTTTAATGGGGAGGACCTAACGTATTTCATACGCAGTTTAAACAATATTTATAAGCAACATGGTGGATTGGAGAATACATTCGCCTTGAAAGGGGATACAACATCCCTGCAAATGTCCATTTCCCAATTCAAGACCATTTTTTTTGAGCTGGACCATCAGCCAAGAACCACAAAACATGTTTCCGACCCTCAAAAAGGGTCTGCGGCAAAACGAATCAATATGTTCTTGCGCTGGATGGTAAGAAATAATAACAGCGGCGTGGATTTTGGTATCTGGGATAAAATTTCACCTTCGCAATTGTCATGCCCACTAGATGTTCATTCGGGCAATGTGGCCCGTAAACTGGGCCTGATCCAACGCAAACAGAACGACGGCAAGGCCCTGGCGGAATTGGATGTTAATCTAAGAAAATTGGATTCACAGGATCCGGTAAAATATGATTTTGCCTTATTTGGTCTGGGTGTTTTTGAGAAATTTTAGTTCCGATCAATTATAATTATTCCCCTTCCATCAATGGATTTCCTTTTGTAATTATTATGCCAACTACATCACTTGTCGTGGTCTTGAAGGGATTCCAAGATTTCCATTTCACTGTGTTTTTTGGAGAAGTTCATAGCACATTCTATCAATGCCAAGTGTGAATAGGCTTGCGGGAAGTTCCCCAGTAACCTTTTGGTCTTAAAATCTATATCCTCACTGAACAAGCCCAAATGGTTGCTATAGCTTAACAATTGGTCAAAATGTTTCATAGCTTTCTCTTCGTGACCTATCTTAAAAAGGCTATTGATGAACCAAAAGGTACAAATGGTAAAGGATGAGGAGGGCAGTCCAAAGTCATCTTCATTTTTATACCTATACAGTAATCCGTCATTGCAAAGTTCTTTTTCAATGGCCAGTACTGTGCTTACATATTTTGGGTCTTTGGGGTCGATAAAGCCGTAGGATTCCATTAATAAGACCGAGGCATCCAAATGCGGCGACCCATAGGATTGTGTAAATGCCTGTTTTTCTTCATTCCAAGCATGTTGGTGGATATCTTCCCTGATCTGTTTTTCCAGAGTACGCCATTTATCCATTTTACGATGCTTACCAAAAAGTTCGGCCACTTTAATAGCCCTGTCAACGGCTGTCCAACAAAGAATTTTTGAAAACGTAAAATGCCTATCCTCTGTACGGAATTCCCAAATTCCCTTATCGGCCTCTTGCCAATGCTTATTTACGATCCACACTATACCCTTGGTAATTCCCCAAAGCTCTTCCCCATTTTCTATTTCCGTGTCAAATTTTTCCAATTGGGTATATATGACGTCCATTAGGATGCCATAAATATCATTTTGTCGCTGCTTGTAAGCGGCATTTCCTATTCTTACAGGTTTGGAACCCTTGTAACCTTGTAAGTGGTCCAAAGTCTCTTCGGTCAACTTTTTTTCTTTGTTGATGCCGTACATAATCTGCAATTTCTCATCCTTATCAGGAATAAGGTCTATTATAAATTGTAAATACCGTTTGGCTATATTCTTATGTCCCAACTGGCCAACAACCTTGATAACCATGGAGGCATCCCGGATCCAGCAAAAGCGATAGTCCCAATTTCTAACCTCCCCTATGGTTTCGGGAAGCGAGGTTGTTGCAGCAGCAAGAACTGCCCCCGACTTATCGTAACTCAGCATTTTTAGAGTTAGGGCGCTTCTTTTTATTTCGGCATCGTATTTCTTATAAGTGGGTGTCTTACTGGACCAGTTTAGCCAATACACCTTGGTACGCTCCAGTTCCAAATACACCCTTTCCAGGGTTGGTAAAAAAATTTTTTCATTGTAGCCTAAGAGAAAATAACCATCGCTTTCCAATACTATTTCCTGTTGAGCCAGGACACTTTCCTTATCAAAGGAAGTGTAAAGAAAAAAGGTATCGAACTTTACTTCATGGGTTAAACTAGCTATAAAATCTTCTTTGACATAGGTATTTGTTTTCCCCATGGCATATTCCAACTTTGGATTGTACAATACCTTGAACACCGGTTTGCCGGAAAGGTGCTTTACATATCGTATAATTTCTGGTGGTGCATTGTAGTCACCACTATGCTTGTAATAACGGGGCATAAAATCCTGTATCTCAAAACTATTTTGACCATCAGAAAATTTAGTGACCAAGATTGCGGTAAGGGGAATATATTTCTGTTCTATGGTGTAAGTATCATCCACTAGGATTTCAAAACTACCTCCTATTTGTTCATCAAGAATTTTTGCAAATATGGATGAAGAATCAAATTCTGGTAAACAACACCAATCCAATGAACCCTTCTTAGAAATCAAAGCTGCACTTCTACAATTTCCTATTATTCCGTAGTCTAAATTATCCATATATCATTTTATTCTTTAAATAAACCTAAATAGTAGGTTTTACACATCATTTTACCGAAATTTAAGGAAATTTAATGCTATAAACTCTTAAAAAAAGCAAATTATGGACAAAACTATCATAATCTCAAATAGACTACCCGTACAATTACAAATTGACAATGGAAGCATCACTGCAATACCAAGTGTAGGTGGATTGGCAACGGGTATGAAATCTGTTCATACGGGAGGAGATAGTTTATGGATCGGTTGGAGTGGATTAACGGATGAAGAGATTCCGGACGGACTTGCTCCTGAAATTGACAAGGCATTGGCAAAACACGGATCGTCCAAAGTAAATCTAACTTCGGAGGAAGTAGATGGCTTTTATTATGGATTTAGCAACCGTACCATATGGCCTCTTTTTCATTATTTTTTGGAGTATTCAGAGTTTGAGCTGGAAAGCTGGGACACCTATAAATCCGTTAATCAAAAATTTGCAGATGCCATTCTTAAAGAAGCTGGGGAAAACGATACCATTTGGGTACATGACTATCAATTAATGCTGGTACCACAAATGGTTAGGGAAAAACGCCCAAATATTTCTATTGGTTTCTTTTTGCATATTCCCTTTCCGTCCTACGAGATCTTTAGAACCTTACCTTGGCGTAAGGAAGTTCTTATGGGGTTGTTGGGATCGGATTTGATCGGTTTCCATACCTATGATTACGAAAGGCATTTTTTAAGTTCTGTACGTAGGTTATTGGGGCTTGAGGTTAGTTTTAATGATATTTATTTAGAGGATAGGGTCATTAAAGTAGATTCTTTTCCAATGGGAATCGACTATAAGAAATTTAGCGATGCCGCAAAAAAACATGATGAAAACAAAACCGGTGAACGATCCGAATTACAGCGCAGGCTGGATATGCACAAGGAATCGGACCCAGATGCCAAATTCTTTTTATCTATAGACAGATTGGATTATTCCAAGGGGATTGCAAAGCGACTTAATGCTTTTGAGTATTTTTTGAACAAATACCCCCAGTACAAAGAAAAGGTTAGACTTATTATACTAGCGGTGCCATCAAGGTCAAATGTGCCACAATATCAATTATTAAAAAAAGAAATAGACGAATTGGTTGGGAGGATCAATGGCGAATTCTCTACGGTAAGTTGGACACCCATTTGGTACTTCTACCGCTCCATGCCGTTCGAGAACCTAATAGATCTATATACCTCCAGCGACATTGCCTGGCTGACCCCTATCCGGGACGGGATGAACCTTGTGGCCAAAGAATATATTGCAACAAGAACGGATAAAACCGGTGTTCTTATCCTTAGTGAAATGGCTGGTTCCGCAAATGAAATGAATGAAGCCCTACTCATAAATCCCAATAATTTTGAAGAAATTGCCGATACACTATACGAGGCTATAAATATGCCGGTAGAAGAGCAGCAGGCAAGAAATGCCATTTTGCAAAAAAGATTGGAAAGGTATAACGTTGAAAAATGGGCCAATGATTTTATGACCTCCTTGAAAAATCAAAAACTAATAGACCATTCCTATAAGTCGCGCAGGCTGTCCAATGACATTTTAAAGGTTATAATGAAGGATTATGGGAAATCTAAAAAAAGATTGATGTTCTTGGACTATGACGGTACTTTGGCAGGGTTTCATGGCGATCCCCAAAAAGCGAATCCAGATGAAGCATTATATGGTTTGCTAGATCGCTTGTCCGCATTGGAGAACACGGATGTCTATTTAATTAGCGGTCGTGACAAGGACACCTTTACCAAATGGTTTTTGCCAAAGAAGTACAATATGATTGTGGAACATGGGGTGTGGATTTCCGAAAATGGGGAAGCTTTTAGAATGCTGGAGAATGTAAAAAAAGACTGGATGGAAAAAATTCACCCAGTACTGGAATCCTTTGTGGATAGGACCCCGGGTAGTTTTATTGAAGAAAAAAACTATTCCTTGGCATGGCATTACCGAAAGACCGATCCAGATTTTGGGCAAAAACGGGCCACCGAACTCAATACGGTACTTACAAGTCTAATAGCCAACGACGATCTGAGTATTCTTAACGGAAATAAGGTCATAGAAATTAAGAGCAGCAATGTAAACAAAGGTAGGGCGGCTATGCGTGTGTTTTCACAAAAGGAATATGATTTTGTATTTGCCATAGGCGATGATTGGACCGATGAGTTTATGTTTCAAGAATTACCGGAAAGTGCCATTACGGTAAAGGTGGGTCGACAAAAAACCCAGGCCAGCTATTATTTGGACAGTATTAAAAATGTCCGTGGATTATTGGAGCATTTTATCGAATAGAATAAGGAAAATCTTTCGTAATCCATAGTGGGTTATTACAAGCATTTTCCATCATATTTGTTCTTGCATGTCCATTGTGAAACCCAGTACTAAATTGAAGACGGGGTGGTATATACTGCCTATCATTATTATTTCGCAGTTTGCGTGCACCTCCTTGTGGTTTGCAGGGAACGCCGTTTTGGATGACCTAATCTTAAAAACAGGATTGGGAACCGAAATCATTGGTTATGTACTGTCTTCGGTCCAAATAGGTTTTATTTTGGGAACCTTGGTGTTTGCCATTTTAATGATTGTGGATCGCTACTCCCCTTCCAAAGTCTTTATGTTCAGCGCCTTCTTGGCGGCCTCATGTAATATGTTGCTTCTGCTTCAGGACATCTCCAATGCTACACTTTTTATTGCCAGATTGGGTACCGGCTTTTTTCTTGCGGGCATTTACCCTGTAGGGATGAAGATTGCAGCCGATTACTATGAAAAAGGCCTGGGCAAGGCCTTGGGATATTTGGTGGGTGCGTTGGTGTTGGGTACGGCATTTCCACATTTACTGCAGGGTTTGAAATTGAGTGAAGATTACACCATTGTAATAAAAATAACCTCCTTATTGGCTATACTGGGTGGGGTATTCATTTACTTTCTGGTCCCCAATGGTCCTTATAGAAAACCAAGTAAGGTATTGCAGCTAAGAGCGGGAATAGCACTTTTTAAGATTCCTGCCTTTAAGAAAGCAGCCATAGGCTACTTCGGGCATATGTGGGAGCTATATGCCTTCTGGGCCTTCATTCCTTTTGCAATTAAAACATACAATTCCATTCATAATAACCATCTTCCATTTTCCTTATGGACATTTTTTATTATTGGTCTGGGCGGTATTTCATGTGCTATTGGCGGCCATTTTGCACTTAGGTGGGGCAGTAAGAAAGTAGCTGTGATTTCATTGCTGCTGTCAGGGTTTCTTTGTATGACCTCCCCATTGTTTTTTCTCTTGCCCGCTTCTCTGTTCCTGTTGGCATTTTGCTTATGGGGAATGTTTGTAGTTTCAGATTCGCCCCAATTCTCCACCTTGGTTGCGTCTGCAGTCCCTTTAGAGTTAAAGGGTACTGCCCTTACCTTGGTAAACTGCATTGGTTTTTCCATCAGTATAATCAGCATACAATTGCTAACTTTCTGGTTGGAAGTTGTAGATTCAAGCTATATTTTTACAGTTCTGACGATTGGTCCTGTCCTTGGATTATGGGCTATGCGAAAAGGAGGACTTAACAAATAATTAAGAAGCTAATTTTACGGATAAACGTAAATTACCAAGTTAAAAACCAAGACGAATGCACAAATTTGCTATTGCTTGTATATTCCTATTTTCTTTATGCCTAATGGGGCAAACAGACCAGCGTATCTATGATATAATCAACAAAGTTTCGGCCGAAAGAATTAAAAATGATGTCACTACTTTGGTGAACTTTGGTACACGTCATACTCTGAGTGATACTATTTCCAATAGCAGGGGAATAGGTGCAGCAAGACGCTGGATAAAAAGTGAGTTCGAAAGAATTTCCAACAACTGCAATAATTGTCTTGAAGTGACCTATCAAAGGGACCTGGTTAAAAAGGAAGAAAGCAATCGGATACCTAAGGATGTCTGGGTAGTTAATGTTATGGCAATTCAAAGGGGTACTACATATCCGGATCGCTATATAATTATGAGCGGGGATATTGATTCGCGCGTTAGCGACGCCAATAATTACACCTCAGATTCTCCTGGCGCCAATGATAATGCCAGTGGTATGGCGGGGACTATAGAGGCTGCAAGGGTCCTATCCAATTATAAATTTGAGAACAGTATCATATACCTAGGACTTTCAGGAGAGGAACAAGGTCTTTTTGGAGGCCAGGGCCTGGTAAAAAGCGCCAAGGAAAAGGGATGGGATATTATTGGAATATTCAATAATGATATGATAGGCAATATTAAGGGGGGAGATGGAATTATTAGCAATACCGATTTTAGGATTTTTTCTGAACCTGTGCCCCCGACCGAGACGGAAAGGGAAAGGAATATGCGCAGGTTTTATGGAGGAGAAGTGGACGGTATTTCCAGACAATTGGCCAGATACGTATATAAGAACGTGAAAACTTATATGCCGGAAATGAACCCAATGATGATCTATAGATTGGATAGGTTTGGACGTGGTGGACACCACCGCCCTTTTAATGATGCTGGCTATGCCGGAATAAGGATAATGGAGGCACATGAAAATTACACCCAACAGCATCAGGATATTCGGGTTGAAAATGGAATTGCCTATGGTGATGTTTTGGAGCATGTAAATTTTGATTACGCCAAAAAACTAACTTCAGTGAACGCCATTAATCTGGCTTCCTTGGCTTGGGCACCCCCGTCCCCAAAAGAGGTGAGTATTGGAGGTATTGTAGAACCCTCGGCAAAGTTTAAATGGAGCAAGGTTCCCGGAGCAACCGGATATAAAATCTATTGGAGGGATACCACCTCCCCTACTTGGGACCATAGCAGGTTTGTAAGTGACGTTTCTGAATTTACTTTGGAAGGCGTAGTGCTCGACAATTTTTTCTTTGGGGTGTCTGCTGTTGGGAAGGGCGGTTTTGAAAGTTTAGTGGTGTTTCCAAATGCAATTATAAGGTAAGATAGGAAGGTTAGAAATAAATTTTATGAAATTAAATTTGCAATTACTTGTCCTCACTTTGGGTTTTACCTGGATTTTATCAGCCCAAGGATCACAGCAACTTTCCGAAAGCCCCATACATCAGGAATGGGTAGATTTCGAAAGGGATAACGGTAGCCTATTAAAGGCTTTGGTCGTATATCCTGAAAGCGGTGCAGCTACCAAAGCAGTGATTATAATTCACGAAAATTTGGGATTGAATGATTGGATTATGACTTTTTCAAAGAAGGTAGCAGGACAGGGATTTTTGGTAATAGCCCCAGATCTGATATCTAATAGCATTGAAGGTGTTGAAAAAACGACCGATTTTGAAAATGCAGATAAAGTCAGGGAAGCCATTTATGCCCTGGATCAGGTGCAAATAACAAAAGATTTGAACCTGGTCTATAATTACGTAAAAAATGACCCATCCGTCAATGGTAAAATTTCCGTTGTTGGATTCGGTTGGGGTGGATCCCAGAGTTTTGAATATGCGGCACTTAACCCGGATCTGGAAAGTGTGATGGTTTATTACGGTACAGCCCCAAAGGATTTAACGACCTTAAAAAATATTAAATCGCCAGTCTATGGTTTTTATGGTGCTGCCGATAATAGGGTAAATGGAACGATTCCGGACACCGAAAAAACAATGAAAGATTATGGCAACCCTTATTCTTTTGACATATATGAAGATGCAGGGCATGCTTTTATGAGTAGGGGTGCCGAAGAAGCTTATGGACCTAATACTATGGCTTACGAAAAGTCATGGAAGAAATTAATAACTCTTTTAAAATGAAAAAAATTACTACAACATTGTTGTTGGCTATTGGACTTTCCTCCTATGCCCAACAGCATAATTTCACAGAACAGGATTCCCTAAGGGGCAGTATTACCCCGGAGCGCTCTTGGTGGGACCTTAATTTTTATAATTTGAGTGTTGAAGTGAAACCTGAGGAAAAATTTATTTCGGGTAGTAATATAATTCGTTATACGGTTTTGGAGGAACAGCAGCGGCTTCAAGTAGACCTTCAACCGCCCTTAATTATTGAAAAAATCACCCAGGAAGGAGAAAATTTAAAATGGGAATCAAATGGGAATGCCCATTTTGTCACCCTTAAGAAGCCACAACTTAAAGGGGAGGTAAATGAAATAAAAGTATATTACTCCGGCCATCCAAAAGAGGCGGTCCGTGCCCCATGGGACGGAGGTTTTTCGTGGAAAAAAGATAACAATGGAAAACATTTTGTAGCTACTTCCTGTCAAGGTTTGGGCGCCAGCGTCTGGTGGCCAAATAAGGACCATATGTACGATGAGGTAGATAGTATGGCCATAAACATTACAACTCCAAAAGATTTGATGGATGTTTCCAATGGTAGGCTTCTAAAAGTGGTGGAAAATAAGGATAGTAATACCTATCATTGGTATGTGTCCAATCCTATCAACAATTATGGGGTAAACATCAATATGGGCGATTATGTTCATTTTGGTGAAACCTACAATGGGGAAAAGGGAAAATTGGCTATGGATTATTATGTGCTTCGGGATAACGAGGAAAAGGCCAGGGAACAGTTTAAACAGGCTCCAATGATGATGGAAGCCTTGGAGCATTGGTTTGGCCCCTACCCTTTTTACGAAGACGGTTATAAACTGGTAGAAGTGCCATACCCTGGGATGGAGCATCAAAGTTCGGTTACATACGGAAATCAGTTCAAGAATGGATATTTGGGCAAGGATGTTTCAAAAACAGGTTGGGGACTAAAATTCGATTTTATCCTTATCCATGAATCGGGTCATGAGTGGTTTGCCAATAATATTACCTATAAGGATATAGCCGACATGTGGGTTCATGAGGGTTTTACCGCCTATTCGGAAAATTTGTATGTGGATTACCACTTTGGTAAAGAAGCTGCATCGGAATATGTTATTGGTACCAGGGGGAATATTCAAAACGACAGACCTATTATTGGGGTCTATGACGTTAATCAAAAAGGTTCTGGAGATATGTACTCCAAGGGTGCCAATATGCTGCATACCATAAGGCAATTGGTGGATGATGATGAAAAATGGCGGACCGTTTTACGTGGTCTCAATACAGAGTTCTATCATAAGACTGTTACTACAAAACAGATAGAAGAATATATCAGTAGCACTTCGGGAATAGACCTTACCCAATTTTTTGACCAATATCTGCGTACTGTTAAAATACCCATGCTGGAATACCAGGTAAAAGGCAAACAACTGTTATTTAGATATACCAACATAGTAGATGGTTTTGACATGCCGCTAAAAATCAATGTAAATAGTACCGAAGAGTGGTTTTACCCCACCTCCGATTGGAAGTCAAAATCTTTTAAAAAGGATATCATATCGGTGAATGTGGAAAAGAACTTTTATGTGGACCAAAAGAAAATGTAATTCTTGAAAGCAATTGAAAAATTTTATTTTAAATCGGACGTCGAATGGCGCGCTTGGTTAGAGGCCAATCACAGCAGTTGCACTGGTGTACATCTTATTTTCTATAAAGTAGCACACGAAAAGGATAGTATGCGCTGGGAGGATGCGGTAAAGGTTGCTCTGTGTTTTGGATGGATAGACAGTACGGTTAAAAGTCTTGGGGATGGTAAACGACAGCAATATTTTTGTCCTAGAAAGCCAAAAAGTGTTTGGAGTAAATTAAATAAAAACTATATTAAAGAACTCAAATCTAGGGGGGAAATGCACCCCAGCGGACTGGAGAAAATTAAGGAAGCAAAAATAGATGGTTCCTGGAATGCTTTGGACGATGTTGAAAATGGTGTTGTCCCTGAGGATCTGCAACTTGCATTCGATGCGGAGCCGGGGGCCTACGCTAACTATCAAGGGTTTGCCCCCAGTTATAGAAAGAGCTATCTTTATTGGCTCAAGCAAGCCAAACGGGAAGTCACAAGACAGAAGCGGATAAGTGAAATAATATCGCTTTGCAAAGAAAATAAAAAGTCGCGCGACCAATAAATGGTTAGCTTCGTAAAAATCTAAATCCAATAATTTATTAAAATGGACATAAATCTAGCAGTACTAATAGACGGTGACAATATTCCCTCTGCCTATGTAAAGGAAATGATGGAGGAAATTGCCAAATATGGCAACCCTACCATAAAAAGAATATATGGCGACTGGACCAATCCCAAATTGTCCAAATGGAAGAATTTGTTGTTGGAAAATGCCATAACCCCAATTCAACAATATGCTTATACCACTGGTAAAAATGCTACAGACTCTGCTATGATCATTGATGCCATGGATATACTTTATTCCAATAAGGTCAGTGGTTTTTGTATTGTTTCCAGTGATAGCGATTTTACGCGTTTGGCCACAAGGTTAAGGGAGGCCGGTATGAATGTAATTGGCATTGGGGAAAAGAAAACCCCCAATCCTTTTATTGTAGCTTGTGATAAGTTTATCTATATCGAAATTCTTAAAAATCAATCAGAGGAAAGCTCCTCTGAAACTTCGGATAGTAAGCGGGATAAGAAAGATAATGTGGATAAGATTACCCAAAAGGAAATTAAGCTTATAGCCTCCACTATATCAGATCTTGCCGATGAGGATGGATGGGCTTTCTTGGGAGATGTAGGTAGCCTCCTTCAGAAGAAGCAGCCAAATTTTGATTCACGTAACTATGGTTTTCAAAAATTGACACCATTGATAAAGTCCATTAAAAACTTTGAAATAGACCAACGCGAAAATGTCAAGGGACGTTTTAAATTAATATATGTTAGAAACAGGTAGACCCCTTATTTTTTAGGCTAGCTTGAATATATAATTCAGGACAAAACATGTTGTCCATATTGGTTAATTCCCCCTGCCACCAATAACGGCATTGCGTATTAACTTTAAACCTATATCAACATGAAAATAATTAGTTTACTCATTTGTATTGTAACGTTTCTTTCCTGTTCTCCAAAAAAGAAAAGTATTGGCACAACGGCCATATTGATAACGGATGTCAATATTGTTGATGTCAGTAACGGTAATATCCTAAAAAATAGGCAGGTAGTAATCGACTCTGGGAAAATTAAAAAAATAGTTGAGTCTGTCGAGAACGCTGAGGAATATCCTAATAAAATTGAAGCTAAGGACAAATACCTTATTCCCGGACTGGCAGAAATGCACGCGCACATTCCCCAGCCTCCTACCAGCGATACCCGTATTGAGGAAACTTTATATCTATACCTATCCAATGGTGTCACCACCATTAGGGGAATGTTGGGTCATCCTACCCATCTGGTATTAAGGGAAAAGGCGTTAAAAGGGGAAGTTTTGAGTCCGAGAATTTTTACTTCAAGCCCTTCATTTAATGGCAATTCCGTTACCAACAAGGAAGAGGCTGTCCAGAAAGTTACCGCTTATAAGAATGAGGGCTACGATTTTCTTAAAATACACCCGGGGATGCAGTTGGAGGTTTTTGATCAAATGGTGGAAACCGCCAATGAACTTAATATTCCCTTTGCTGGCCATGTGCCTGTAATGGTTGGCATACGTCACGCACTGGAAAGTAAATATGCTTCCATAGACCATGTTGATGGCTATTTGGAAGGACTTGTGCCGGAATCTGAAGGCGTTGACCCTTCTGCCAATGGGTTTTTTGGCTACTCCTTTACCCCTATGGCCGATACTTCCAAAATTGATGAATTGGTGGCCCTGTCCAAAAAGAACCAGATATGGGTTGTACCCACACAGAGTTTATTTGAGAGGTGGTTTGCTCCGGTAAGTTCCGACGAATTGTTGAAGCAACCGGAAATGAAATATATGCCCGTTTCCACTTTGGATAATTGGAAGAGAAGAAAGGATGAATCCACTAAACCTGAAACCGGTTTTAACGAAGAGCAATGGAATAAATTTACGGCCATAAGAAGGCAGTTGATCCGAAAACTACAGGAGAATGGGCATGGAATGTTATTAGGTTCGGATGCACCACAATTGTTCAACGTGCCTGGCTTTTCCATTCATCATGAGGTGGAAGGGATGATAGCCGCAGGACTCACTCCTTTGGAGATTTTGCAATCCGGAACCATTAACCCGGCTAAATTCTTTGGGATGGAGGATAGCTTTGGAAGCATAAAGGAAGGTCTGGATGCCGACTTGGTATTATTAAATTCCAATCCCTTAATGGATATTTCGATGCTCAAAGATATTTCCGGTGTTATGGTACGGGGAAAATGGTTGTCCAAGGAATCTATAGATGAAAAGTTGAAGGAAATTGCCATTAATGCCAAAAACAATTAATATCTGTTATTCCCATAAAAAAACCTTACTTGGATTTTGAAAATTCATTCAGGATTTTGGATGTTTGTTTGGGGTCCGGAATCATGATGAAATAGAATGTTTTTGACCGGATATCCCGAAATAAATAGGGATTTCTGTAGAAACTGTATTTTTGGGACTTGGGTGCTATCGACTCCCTAAAATTAAACTTAAAAAATAGAAACAAACACAAAAAAAGAAACGCGTTAACATTATGAAGAAAATTTTAGGCTTACTTATCCTTATCTCAACCCTTACAATGAAAGCACAGGAAAATGGTGAAAATAAGTTGGGATCTTGGCACATGTATTTTGGTACTAACAAGATTAGCAATAAATTAAGTATCCATACGGAAGCACAGCTCCGCTATTACGAACAGGCCGAAAATTTTAACCAATTGCTTTTGAGAACGGGTTTAAACTATCATATTGATGCCAATGCATGGGCCACTTTTGGATATGGCTATATTGTTACGGATGGCAGTTTTGAGGAATTCCCGGATGAAACTAATTCTATTGAGCACCGCATTTTTGAACGATTTTTCCTGAAAAATAAGGTGTGGGAATTTAACTTTGAACACAGATATACCCTGGAACAACGTTTTTTGGATTTTGGGGATCGTAACGATGTGCAACATAGGATGCGGTATCGTTTGCAGATGACACTTCCTTTGACAAATACTTTTTTCCTTAATTTCTACGATGAGATCTTTATCAATCTTCAGGATGATATTTTTGGTCAAAACCGCCTTTACGCTGCTCTTGGAATTAATGTGACCAATAATTTGAGCGTACAAATTGGCTACCTAAAAAATCATTTTTCAGGGGCAGATTATGACCGATTACAGATAGGTGTTACCTATAATCCCGACTTAAGGGGTGTACTGAAGAAAAAATAATATTATGAACCATCAAAAAGTAAATTTTAAAAATGTGGACGGAGAAACTTTGGTAGGGCGTTTGTCCCTTCCTGCCAACCAACATCCGCATAATTTTGTACTATTTGCCCATTGTTTTACCTGTAATAAAAACTTTACCGCCATTAGGAATATTAGCAGGGCCCTTACCGCTGAAGGCTTTGGGGTTTTACGATTCGATTTTACTGGTCTTGGTGAAAGTGAGGGTGAATTTTCAGATTCCAATTTTTCTGGAAATGTGGAAGATTTATTGGAAGCGGCCAAATATTTGGAAACGCATTACACTGCTCCAACATTGATCATTGGCCATTCCTTGGGTGGAGCTGCGGCCATTCTTGCCGCGCAAAAAATATCATCCATAAGGGCCGTTGCAACTATTGGTGCACCGTCCAATCCTTTACATGTAAAACACATTTTTAAAAATGATATCGAAACCATTAAGGATCATGGAACTGCCGAAGTAAATATTGGAGGAAGAAGCTTTACCATAAAGAAACAGTTTTTGGAGGATTTAAAATCACAATCCTATCAGGAAACTTTAAAGAATAATAGAAAATCTATTTTGATTCTTCACTCTCCCCAGGACAAAGTTGTTGAAATAAAAAATGCAGAGGAGATTTACATTGCCCTTCGCCATCCGAAAAGCTTTGTTTCTTTGGATGGGGCAGACCATTTGCTAAGTAACCCCAAGGACGCTACCTATACCGGGGAGATTATTGGAAAATGGTCCAAAAGGTATTTGGAGATGCCCGGTGCCATAGCCTTGGAAACGGAAAAAGAAGTGGTGGCCAGTTTGGATAGTGCTGATGGATTTACTACTCAAATGAAAGTTGGGAGTCATTATATCACCGCAGATGAGCCTATTTCATATGGTGGCAATAATTTTGGTCCCTCTCCCTACGAATTGGTATCTGCCGGTCTATCGGCCTGTACGGTGATGACCATACAGATGTATGCAAAAAGAAAGAAATGGCCTTTAGAGAATGTGGAAGTGCACACCTCTTATCAAAAATTACATGTAGCGGATTGTGAGAACTGTGATTCAAGTGAGGCAAAAATAGATACTTTCCAGAGAGCCATTAAGCTTACGGGCAGCCTGGACAATAAACAAATTGCCAGGATAATGGAGATCGCAGATAAATGCCCGGTCCACAGGACCTTGAAAAGCGAGATAAAAATCACTACTACATTATTGGATGATTAATTTGCCAATGCACTATCCCAAAATAACGGGTCTTTAATAAAATATGATTAATTCATTTTAAAGAATTGTTCGACAATATTTTTTATGCTTAACTTTATAGCTAATATTTCAAATAAAAAATCATGAAAAAAATCGCTTTTGCATGCTTAAGTTTACTTTTAATTACTGGGATAAGCTGTAAGGATGCCAAAAAAGGGCAAGATGGTGGGACCATAGAATTGGAGGCCGCCTCTTCCGAAAAATTTAGCCTGGTCAAAGATTCAACCAAAGTAAGTTTTACGGCTTATAAGACCACTGAAAAATTGCCTGTTGGTGGCAAGTTTACCAAAATTAATATTACAAATACTACTGAAGGCAGTACGGCCATGGAAGCCCTGAACGGCACCACTTTTAGTATTCCCGTAAGCAGCTTATTTACCAATGATGCTACCGGAACCAGAGATCCAAAGATTTTGGAATTCTTTTTCGGTGTTATGGATAATACTGAACTTATTTCAGGGGTATTTAAAGTTTCAGGTGATGATAAATGTTCTATAGATGTTACCCTTAACGGAAAAACTGCCAATATTCCCTTGGAACATGAAGTGTCTGGCGATAACGGCCATTCCTTTAACGGTGTGATGAATTTGGAGAACTGGGACGCCTTGAATGCGGTTGCGTCCATAAATAAAGCCTGTGAGGCTTTACATACAGGTAAGGATGGCGTTAGTAAGACTTGGAGTGAAGTTGCAGTTCATGCCGATGTCCTTGTGCAAAAAAAATAATTCTTAAAGATTCAGGAATGAGCATATTCTAAGTTTCCTTCCCTTGGAATAATAGGCTTGAATAAAAATCCCCGTATTTGTTTTGTACAAATACGGGGATTTTTAGTTTATATCGACCAATTTTTGACTCAATTAAGTTATTAAATAACGTGTATCCTTTCTGGTCTTGACATCCTTTCTCAAAATTGCTAATTTTAAGAGAACCTAAAAAAAATGAAAGATGAATAACATTAAATTATTGTTCTTGGTATTACTTTTCCTTGGTTCCTACAGTTGTAAGGAGGCTAAGAAAGAAACCAAAGACGCTATGGAAAATGTTGAAGCAATGGCCGAGGAAATAAACAATGAGGTTGAGGTTAAGACCCTAAAGTTTCCCATGGAGCCAAAAAGTGATAGTAATGTTAAAGGTGAGGTAAGCTTTACTGAAGAAAACGGAACTGTAAGCATGAAAGCTAGCTTGTCCGGACTAACACCAGGGGAACACGCCATTCATATCCATGAAAAAGCAGACTGTTCTTCGGCCGACGGAAAATCTACCGGTGGACATTGGAATCCAACCTTTGCCTCTCATGGTAAATGGGGTTCTTCGGATGGCTACCACAGGGGAGATATTGGAAATTTTGTAGCAGACGAGCAAGGTAATGCAACCGTGGAGTTTTCTACTGACGAATGGTGTTTGGGATGCGCGGACGAAACCAAAAACCTATTGGGCAAAGCCGTGATAGTACACCAAGGTGTGGATGATTTTGTTACCCAGCCCACTGGCGACGCCGGGGGAAGGATAAGTTGCGCCGGTATTATTGAATAGTGATCAATATAGAAAAATTTATTAAGCTGCCTTTTTGGGCAGTTTTTTTTTCTTGAAAATTCCGGAAGGGATATGGTTGCAACACATTGGTACACGGCCACTGAGCCAACCTTCCAAGCCCTAATTGGATGATGGAATATTGAAATAAAATAAAAACCTATGAAATTTTACTAATAATTATTCCTACAAATTAATAGACCTTTGTCTAGTTTAACACCCCAATATCTAATAATATGAACCTATCCAATAGCACTAAAGGGATACTTGGCTGCATTATTACGTTATTCTTCTGTTCTTTGTCCGCCCAAGAATCCAAGGTTTCTACCTACAGCCAGTCCAATGGTAACGAAAACAGCAAAAGAGCTGACAAGTACCAACAACTTCTAAAACTGGGTTATAAGGAAAACGAAATATTCGAGGACCTTGGCAACGCCAACTTTTTGGTCGAAAATTATGAGGAAGCTATATTTTGGTATACCAAGTTAATAGATACAAATACCAATTCTACAGCAAAGGCAAGTTATTATGAACGATATCTTTTCGCACTAAAAAAAATTAGATCCACAGTTGTGGAAAGTACTTCCGAAGATAAGGATTGGCTGGCCCAAATTAAAGGGGACTATCAAATAAAACGCGCCCCTGTAGAAAATATCAATCATCCTGAAAAAGTGGGCAAATATAGGGATTTCAACTTTCAACAGCCCCAAGAACCAGTGGTGTCCGGGGAACTGACTTTGGAAGATCTGGGATTAGAAAATGAGTTGGTGTCTGATATTGAGGATAAGGAAAAGTTTAAATTTGCCTATAATGCGCCAATTGCAATCACCGAAGATGGCCGTACCGCCTATTTTAGTAAGGCCGTATATACAAAACCTTTGTATGGGGTCTTTTCAAAAAAAGAATTGGTTCACAGAATATTCAAGGCCAATAAGGTAAATGGCGAATGGCAGAACATAAAAGAAGTTGCATTGGCACCACAGCATTATTCGGCCATCCACCCTACCGTTTCTCCGGATGGAAGAAGATTGTTCTTTGCCTCCAATATGCCCGGTACTTTTGGGAAATATGATATCTACGTAGCAGACATTCAAAACGACGGATCTTTTAGTGTAGCTAAAAATTTAGGTCAAAAGGTAAACACGGACGATAACGATCTTTATCCAAAAATAATAGGAGGCTCCTCCCTGGTCTTTGCTTCGGAAGGAAGAAAAGGTTTTGGTGGACTGGATGTGTACATGGTTCAGGTTGATCAAAGGAAAGTGGGGACTTCCGTTAATCTTGGAACCGATATCAATAGTGTTGAAGATGACTTTTCAATTTTACTAACCGGTAATAACGGAATGGGGTACGTTATGTCCAATAGAGGTGAAAGCAAAAGTAATCCACAAAGGGTGGCATTCACCTACTCCAAAGAGAAAAGGGACAGGTTGTTGGAGAAAAGGCAATTCAATATTTTGGAAAGTATTGATGACAAGGCGCAAATTAATTACTCAAATACTGTTTTTGAAGAGTAAGGCTTTTATCAATTAGTAAGCATCGGATAAATTGTACAGGAGTAATACTGTGATAAATTAACAGTAGGAATTTACTTACATATTTGTAATTTGGTCCTCTATATTTTTTTGGACCATTTCAATTGAATTTTTCTAAAGCCCCGACCAGGTTTGCGGTCAACTTAAGATAAATGATCCAAGTTTAGCGAGAGACACGCACTATATGATTATAAGAAACTAATTATAATCGGATTAACATAAATTTTTCCCCTTGGATGAACTGCAGAGGTGCCATTTTTAAGAAGGTATTACTCCTAATATTATTTTGCATTGTACTCTGCAATGATGCCGTGCTTTGTCAAGAAGCCGATTCCGATTTCAATTCCTCTACCTCCTATCACAACCAATTGGTCTTCAATAGGTTTTTAATTCATCCCGCTTTTTCACTGGTAAGGGAAAACAAATCCTATGTAAATATTCTACACCAAAATCAGTATGCCACCTTTAACGACAATAATCAAAATTATTTTCTGGGATTTGGCAACAAATTAAACGATAATACCGCCATGGGAATTGGTATTTATACCAATCGGGCGGGTGTTATGCAGGAATTTGGAATAAACGCCAATTATGCCACTTCGGTACAATTAGGTCGGAATAGTAATTTAAGTTTCGGAACCAATATCACCTATCTCAATGCAGGAATAGATAAAAACAGGATTATAGCTTCAGAAAACGACCCGGAAATATTGGATGCCAGAAAAGAGACTAGATTGGCACTTCAGCCTGGGGCCGTACTCTCCATAGGTCAGTTCGATTTTGGCCTGTATGCCCAAGACCTCATTAGTTATAATCAAACGACCAATAGTGTTATCACGGATTTTAGCGACAAAACCCTAAAAGCTTCGCTCCAATATACACATGAGCTAGACGCCAGGAGAGGATTGTTTACCAATGGTAGGATTATGCCGTTGTTACAGGTCCATAGGGATGATCAGGAGAATTTTTCTATAGCGGGATCGGTATTGTTGGACTTACCGGATTATGGATGGCTACAGTCTACCCTTGATGATAGGTACGGCCTGTCTGTAGGTCTGGGATTTAATCTTGGAAAAAAGATGACCCTTGGATATGTATTTGAAAAGAATTTTTTAAAATACGGTGCCAGCCTTGGTTGGAACCACGAACTATCCTTGGCATACACGTTTAAAAATGACTTTGGGGATACCAGGAGACCAATAGTAAATTCGACCTATAGAAAACCCACCTCAAGTAAAACTAAGAAGAGAAAATCGGACCCAGTAGTCAAGAACTATGAGAAAGAGATTAAGAAATTGAAAGCTGAAATACAGCGAAGGGATCAAAACATAAAATTAAATGATTCTGAATATTCAGAAGTAATTGATGATTATACCGTTAGCGCGGGCTCCGGGAACGATATGTTAAGGTTGGGTTCTGGCGATGATAATGGTAGCAATAGCAATTGCGAATGTCAGAGTGCATTGGCATACCAAAATCACTTGCTCTTAAAGGAGTTGCTTAAAAATCAATACGCCAAAAATGATGACTCCAAAGATCACATAATAAACCTTACTGTTAATACCGCCAATGCCGACAACGTGGACAAAAGTGAAGGGTGCCAAAATACTCTTGCCTATGAAAACCGGTTAATATTGGATGGACTTATACTAAGACAGGACTCGTTGGAATCTGCAAACAAGAGGGAAATAGATAAGAGGTTCGATATGTTGGTACGAATACTAAAAGACGAAATAAAGCAGAATATGAAAACCGACCTTCAGAAATTAAATAGTGAACAATACGAAACTGCTGTTACCGATATACAAGAAAAAACCATATACCGAATTAATAATGCTGAGAATAAAGATTATGCCAAATTACCCATAAGGATGGAGCAGCAATCGGGCATAGCCGGGGTAAAGACAGGTTATTATTTGATTGCCAACGTTTATAAGAATAAAGAAAACGTGGATTCCTTTATAAGCGACCTAAAACACAAGGGTATAAGTGCCAAGCAATTTTTCAATAAGGAAAATGGCCTGTATTATGTGTATTTGGCAGATTACAATAAGAAAAACGAGGCGGAAATGGCTTATACCACGGATTTGGATGGTAAGTATCTAAATGAAAAATGGATTATGAAGGTCAATAACAACACGGCAACCGCCGAGAACTTATATGAAGATGGGGATGAGCTAATTGACCGTTTTGAATAGGTCAAAATCTAATTGGAAGGACTGTGTTGTATAGATAGTCTAGACAAACAGAGGGTTTGCAAATTTTATTGAAAATTTTGTGGTGTACTATTGGTGTATTAATATACTCAGCTCCTACCCTTCAGATACATAGCCTAATTGATAAATTTTGAATCCCTTGGGCTTCCAATTTGAGTAATATACTCTATTGGTTTGGCTGTGAGCAACATACAATTGTAGTTATAATAATTCAGTGAAATAGGTTAATTTTTATTAATAATTCATAATCTCCCTTACAATTTTATTTTGTAGGAAAATACATCGTTTTTTTATGGAGGTTCAAGATTTTATATCTATATTTAAATTTTATTAACATAATTTTAAGTTTTAAAAATAAGAATTGGAAGATAAAGCATATCGTTTAAGATTTACCTACAGTCTTAATATGAAGTTTAGCTGCATGTTCCATATTTTCCAATAAAAGCATAAAACAGAAATAGAGTAAATATTAATTACATCCCAAATCACCAAAGCATGAAAACCTACCCTTACCAATTTAGAAAACAAAGGAATTATAACGGCATTACAGCCAGCAAAATATTTCTTTTCCACTTCTAGGAACAATAGTTCTTAACTTGGATCAAGTGGTTATCAATTCTGAGCATAATACTTGATTATTATTGGCATAAAAGCATAAAGAAATACCCCCAAACCCCAAAAGATATGAAACCTAACGTTCTAAAAATTATTGTTATAGACAATGACCTGTCGTTCCACGATGCCTACAAATATTATTTCGAAACTTATGAGGAATATTCACTTGTAGGAATATATGTTTCGGTAAAGGAAGCGCTATTGGATTACGACAATGTTCGGCCCGATATTATTGCTTCTGAAGTTACTATGCCGGATGGCTGTGGTATTGAAGGTATTGGACACTTTCGTAAAAAAGATCCTGAAGTTAAAATTATTATGATAAGTGGCCAAAGTGATTTTGGTATCGTAAAAAAGGCCTTCAAAAATATGGCAAATGGTTATCTTTCCAAGCCTGTTGGCATAAAGAGTTTGTACCATGCCCTGAATGCAATTAAGTATGAAGGTGCTACCATAAGCAACGATATAGCCAAGAAAATAATTTCTATGTTCCAAAGAAAATCGTATGCTTCTTTTTCTGAAAGGGAAAATCAGATTATTGATTATTTATGTCAGGGAGCTACTTATAAGACAATTGCGGATAATTTATTTGTTACCCCGAGTACCGTAAATTTTCATATACAGAATATATACCTGAAATTAAATGTAAACTCAAAATCGGAGGCTTTGTCCAAATTGAGGGAAATGGAGTATTCTGCCACTTTAATTTAATGTAAAAGGTACTGTATGATTAAATAACTACTTTAAATTTTATTTGTAAGACCCGTATTTTGAAAGCCACAGGCCCATTGAAAGACGATAGTATAAAGAACCCCGGCTTTTTGCCAGGGTTTCTGGTTTAATACCTGGACACCGTTACCGAAGTTATTTCCACTTTAGTTATAAGATTAAATCTATGGAGTAAAAGGTTGTAGTAATAAAAAAAGGTGCCTTGAAGCACCTTTGTATTCTTGTATAAAATTATTCGTTACGAATTCATTGCTGAAATAATAAATTCCTTGAATTCCTTGGAAATAGGAATAAGCGTATTGTTAATTAAGATATCCTTGGAGTTAATGGCATCAATATGATCTACGTTAACAATATAGGATTTATGTGCCCTGTAAAACTTTTGTTGCGGTAGTTTCTCCAAATAATCCTTGAGCGGAGATCGAACCAAAAACTTTTTATCTACTGTATTTACCTCTAAATAAACGTTATCCGCTTTAATAAACTGTATATCCCCAAATTGGATTCTATAATACAAATGTTGTTTTTTAACGAAAATAGAATCCTTTAATACCTTGTTGGACATTAGCCTGTCATCTTCCTCTTCCTGACTTTCCGATGATCCATTGTTCTTGACGGAAGTAAAGTTGGATAGCGCAATTTCAATGGAGGTGTATAAATCCTGCTGCTCAAATGGCTTGACCAAATAACCATTGGGCTTTACGGTCTTGGCATTTTCAACGGTGGCACGATCGGAATTGGACGTTACAAATATAAAGGGGATATTATAGTTTTCCCTAATGTGCTTGCCCAAATCAATTCCGGTTTTATCGGAGGCTAAGATTATGTCGATCAATACAAGGTCAACTTCCTTGTTTTTTAAGACTTCAACTGCTTGCTCGTAAACAATAACATTGTCCACGATTTCGTATCCAATCTCTTCCAACATAGATTGCATATCATCAGCAATAATCACGTTGTCCTCTACAATAAGAATTCTAATTGGTTGTTCCAAAGTGTATTTATTTGATTGGTTATTATCTCAAAATTACGAAAAATTATTAAAACTAAAATAAAACAGAATCGACAATAAAAAAGTACTCAATGCCAGCTTTTTCAATTCGGGATCCAGTAGAACCGTATTCTTAAGTTTCCACATTTTGTTTAAATGCATAAATATAGGTACAAATGCCACCAAATGGATAGTATTTTTCCAATTATCGTAATGGATGTAGGTAAAGGCCAACATGCTTATAAAACTAATTATGATGAGGAAAACGTGGTATATTTTTCCGTTTTTAATGCCCATCTTTACTATAAGGGTGTTTTTACTGGATTTCTTATCGGACTCATAGTCCCTTAAATTGTTAAGATTAAGTACCCCTGTACTCAAAAGGCCTATTGCCACTGCTGGGAAAATAGTCACTGTATAAAGCGCTTTGGTATAAAGAAACATGGAGCCCATTACCCCTAGCAGGCCAAAAAAGAGAAATACGAACAAATCCCCTAAGCCTTTATATCCATAGGCCGATGATCCAACGGTATATTTTATGGCTGCCCATATACTTAGAATTCCAAGTGCTCCGAAGATTATGGTGAAAAGAAGGTTCTCGGTGCCAAATGAGAAATATAAAAGGGCTACTGTGAAGAGGATACATATAGCGATCGAAATAATAATCCCCATTTTAAGCTCGTTCCGGGACAACTGTCCGCCTTGCAGGGCGCGCTTGGGTCCTACCCTATTTTCATTATCGGTGCCTTTAACACCATCGCCATAATCATTGGCAAAATTTGAAGTAATCTGGAATCCGACGGTGGTTAATAGTGCAAATACAAAAATGTCCCAACGAAATTGGCTGTACATGCTTCCAAGTGCTGTACCCATAATTATTCCGGACAACGAAAGAGGGAGTGTCCTCAAACGAGCCGCACTAATCCATGCTTTAATTTTAGGCAATTTAATATGGGTCTTCTATTTCTAAACGCTTTCCTTCTTTGTAGGACGCTACGAATGCATCCTCAAAACCCATTTTCACCAATTGGAACCTAAAAGATCTGGCCTCTTCCAAGGTTTCAAAATTTCCTAGGGAGTAGGAATAAAAGGGATTGGTTTTTACAAATATCGTATTGTTAAGTGATTCTGAAGCAAGTGTTATGTTGTTGTCTACAAAGGATTTAACCTGTACTGAATAAATTTTTTCTTTATCCAGAAACTTTTTGGCCAAATAAAACTCCTTCACCAAACTAAGTTCTTCGTTTTGCTCCTTAAGATTATCTATTCTGGCCTTTATTACCTCAAGGCTATCTATGGACACCAACAGGTTATTGCCCATGTTATTCCTATTTTCATAATTGGAAGACCTGATAAATCCCGCATTGTACGAGAAAATGGCCAGGGTGCCAATTAAAAAAAGCACGGTAATACTGCCAAATAGATTGCGTTGTATCTTACTGCGCTTTAATTCTTTGTTCTTGTATTTTATTTGATCCAATAGACGCTCATTTATAATTTGAGCCTTGTCTATGTCTTTATGCAATTCCAATAAATCACTTTCCTCTATGAATGGCATAGTCTTAATTGTTTAGGGGATGAGTACTAAAATTAGTAAAAATAAATCGACTATTTATGTTTTCAAACATGGTTGTTGTAAAAGTAATGGTTTTTGTTGCAAAACGGCAAAAAATTGAAACTAAAATCCTTAAATATTTGGACACCATTAATTTAAAGACTGTTATTTACAGCAAGTCGATTATAGCAACTTAATACTATCTGGCCTAATTTCTATTTTGCGTTCCTTGTACAGGGCTCCTATTCCTTTTTTAAAAGTCTTCTTGCTCATCTGCAACATTCGTTTGATATCCTCAGGGTCGGATTTGTCGTGCAAATTTAAGACCCCACCATTGGAAACAAGTTTGTCATAAATTAGGTTCGCCGCCGGCTCTAAACTTTGGTATCCAATAGGTTGTAAGCTAACATCTATCTTGTTATCCGGTCTTATATTCTTAATATATCCTTTCAGTTTGTCCCCAACGGCTACTTTTTTGAAAATTTCATTGGAGTAGACCAATCCTTTGTGCTTATGGTTGATAATCACCTCCCAGCCTAAATCGGTCAGTCTGGTAACCACAAGATCCACCTGGTCCAGTGCTTGCACTGTTAATTCATCATTGGACAAAAATTTATCCAGTTTGTTGGAAGCTACCAATCTATCCGTTTTTTCATCCAAATAGCAGTATACAACGTACCATTGACCTTCTTGCATTTTATTGCGTTGTTCCCTAAAAGGAACCAACAAATGCTTTTCCAGCCCCCAGTCCATAAACGCACCGTATTCATTTACTTCTGCAACCTGGAGCAATTGAAACTGTTCAACGGTCACAAAAGGCACCAATGTGGTTGCCACAATTCGCTCTTCATGGTCCAGATAGCAAAATACATCTAGGTGGTCTCCGATCTCAAATTCTTCTGGTACATACTTATTGGGCAGTAAAACGTCATTACCTTCATCATCTCCTAAAAAGAGACCTACAGTAGTATCCCTAAGTATTTCTAAATTGTTATATTTTCCAAGTGCTATCATGGCGCAAAAATACGTTTAAAAAGAATCTCAATAAAAAAAAGCCGCTCTTTTTAAAGGCGGCTCATATTTATTATACAGTCCCGTCCTAAAATAAGTTGACACAAAATCGACTTATTTATGAAACATTCAAAGATTACAGGTAATAAGCGGACACAACGCGATTACAATCT
>NZ_JALKBB010000050.1:0-16085 GCF_023016025.1 Arenibacter sp. S6351L
GATGGCAGTGTTAGCGTAGCCCCCGGTACTGCCGATGGCACCTACACTATAGAATATACGATCTGTGAAGTGGCCAATGCGGAAAATTGTGATACAGGTACTGTAACTATTCAGGTTGGTCCCGATATGAACAATGTAATTGTTGCGGTGGACGATGCATATACAACGGATACAGATAACACTGGCCTGATCCTTGGCAGTAACGTGCTTGACAACGATACACTAAATGGCGATCCGGTAGCTGCTACAGATGTGGTGCTTACTTCTACGCCAACAGCTGTGCTAACGATCAATGAGGATGGAAGCGTAAGTGTGGCCCCCGGTACTGCCGATGGCACCTACACCATAGACTATATGATCTGTGAAGCTGCCAATGCGGAAAATTGTGATACTGGCACGGTAACCGTGATTATAGAAGAAGGGGATGAGGATGAAAAAATTGAAGTGAATCAACTCGTGACCCCTAATTCAGATGGGAAAAACGACTTCCTATTTATTAGAGGCGTTAGAAACGCCAATAACAATACCTTGAAAATCTTCAATAGATGGGGTGTTTCAGTTTATGAAGGGAAGGGGTATAATAACCAAAATAATGTATTTGACGGTAGGTCCAAGGCAAGATCTACTGTGACTGGAAACAATTATTTGCCCGCAGGAGTTTATTATTATATTTTCCAATATGAAAATAAACAGCAGAATATTACAGATAGTGGTTATATTTATGTGAGTAAATAAAATATTTTATAGTAGATGATATACAAAAAGAGTCTCCTCGCGACCGTTTTAATGTTGTTTTCCCTTTTTGCAGGACTATACGCCCAGCAAGATGCACAGTATACGCAGTATATGTACAATACTATGAGTGTAAACCCGGCATATGCAGGGTCTAGGGGACAATTAAGTGCAGCTGCGCTCTACCGTTCCCAGTGGGTTGGCCTGGAAGGCGCACCTAAAACACAGACTTTAAACCTGCATTCACCAATAAGGAATAGCAGATTGGGTTACGGTATTTCCATTGTCAATGACAATATTGGGGATGGTGTGGTTCAGGAAACCCAGTTTGATGCCGTGTTGTCCTATACTGTTGATGTTGCTTTGGATGCCAAATTGTCCTTTGGATTAAAAGTAGGGGGGAATATGTTGAGTCTGGATTTTAATGGATTGAACAATTTTGATTCTGAAAATATACAGGGCGAGAACATCGACAATAAGTTTTCTCCAAATTTTGGAGTAGGCGTATATTATCATACAGATAAGTTTTATGCTGGACTTTCGGCCCCAAATATGGTGGAAACCGAATATTTTGATAATTCCCAACGGGATGCCAATTCAGTGCAGTTCCTTTCCCAGGAAAGAATGAATTTTTATTTAATTACTGGTTATGTCTTTGATCTTAATAATAATTTTAAGTTTAAACCGGCACTATTGACCAAAGTGGTGGGCGGGGCACCCTTACAAATAGATTTATCGGCCAGTTTCTTGTTCAATGACAAATTTAGTTTTGGTGCTGCCTATAGATGGGATGCAGCATTGAGCGGTCTTTTGGGCTTTCAATTGAGCGATCAGTTCATGATTGGTCTTGCTTATGACAGGGAAACTACCGAGTTGGGAGGCACACAATTTAATGACGGGTCCTTTGAGGTGTTTTTAAGATTTGAATTGGTTAAATCGTTCCGAAGAATGGTATCTCCGCGTTTCTTTTAAAAAAAATAAAATGATAAAAAGAATTTTTTTGCTGACAGTATTATTTTCTGTCCTTGGTAACGTTCTCATTGCTCAGGATAGATTAATAAATAAGGCAGATGAAAAATACAGGGACTATTCCTTTAGTCCGGCCATTGATATCTATAAACGTGTATTGGACAAGGGATATACTTCAGCGGATTTGCTAATGAAACTGGGAAATTCCTATTATTTTAATGCAGAATACAAAGAGGCATCTGAAATTTACAAAAGACTCCTAAGTGAATATAAGGAGGGAATTGGACCTGAGTACTATTTTAGATATGCCCAGACCTTGAGGTCATTGGGAGAATATGATCTGTCGAAGGATGTAATGGCGCAGTTTTCCCAAATAACTTCAGCAGACGTTAGGGCCAATCTATATATGACCGAAAGGGATTATTTGGCGGAAATAGAGAAAAATTCTGGGAGATATGAAATTGGTAAATTTGCTTTCAATTCCAGATATTCGGATTTTGCCCCTTCCTTTTATGGCCAAGGGCTAATATTCTCTTCGGATAGGGATACCGGTAATTTGGCACGATATAGACATACTTGGAATTCCAAGGATTTCTTGGACCTGTACAAGGTAAATGCGGACAGTGTTTCGGAAAACAAGGTGGTTAAATTTGGGGACAATATAAATACCAGATATCACGAATCTACTTCGGTTTTTACAAAGGATGGTAACACCCTGTATTTTACCAGAAATAATCTCTTTGATGGTAAAACTGTTAAGGACGAGAAGGGTGTCGTACGCCTAAAAATATTTAAGGCGATCAAGGAAAACGGAATATGGACCCAAATTGAGGAACTTCCCTTTAATAGTGAATCCTATTCCATAGCACACCCAACCCTTAGTCCGGATGAAAAACTATTATATTTTGCATCCGATATGCCCGGTACCTATGGGGAGTCTGATATTTTTAAAGTAGCCATTAATAGCGATGGTACCTATGGAACACCTGTAAATTTGGGAAATAATATTAATACGGAAGCTAGGGAAACCTTCCCTTACGTAACTAGTGAAAATGTACTTTATTTTTCGTCCGATGGTCATCCCGGATTAGGTGGCTTGGACATATTTGCTACCAAAATTTCCAACAGTCAATATATTGGAACTGTTTTAAATATAGGAAAACCAGTGAATAGTGAGGTGGATGATTTTACCTTCATTATAAATGAAGAAACCAGAAACGGCTATTTTGCTTCGAACCGGGAGAATGGCATGGGTGAGGACGATATATATAGTTTTGTAGAGACAAAAAAATTGGAATTCGACTGTATTAAACCCATTACGGGTACCGTAAGGGATAAAATATCCAATGAGGTCTTGGTTGGGGCAACGGTAAAGGTTATTGATGAAAACAATGAGGAATTGGTATCGGTAATTACAGATTCCAATGGGAATTATAGCATAGCCATAGACTGCAATAAGGGAAATTTTGTTAGGGCTACCATGCAAGGATATGTGCCTTCCGAAGAGTATCTTAATATTTCGGATAGTAAACCATTAATAGTTGATTTTTACTTGGAAAGAGATACCGTTACCGCCGGCTATGGGGATGATCTGGCCAAATTATTGCAGTTAAGTACCATTTATTTTGATTTTGACAGGTATAATGTACGTCCCGACGCTGAAATTGAAATTCAAAAAGTAATTGCCGCCATGGAAAAGTATCCCAGTTTAAAACTTAAGGTCACCTCCCATACCGATAGTCAAGGGGATGATGCCTATAACTTATGGCTGTCCCAAAAAAGAGCGGAATCTACCGTTGCCTATATGGTTTCAAAAGGAATAGAAAGTGAAAGATTGCAGGGGGAAGGCTTTGGTGAGACCCGATTAGTGAATAGGTGTGTCAATGGGGTAAGATGCTCCAAAGCTGAACATCAACTGAACAGAAGGTCCGAATTCCTGATCTTGGAATAGAATTACTCCTTAAAATAATAATTAAAGCAGCTGTTTTTCAGCTGCTTTTTTATGCATAATTGTCAATTGAATTGTTAATGGTTCCATTAATATTTGCTGTTACCCTATTCCGCAAATCTTCTTAAGTGACATCCTTACCACAATTAGTTAGTACTTCACAACATATTGTTCCGTGCTCTTCGATTTTTTGATATTTTCACCAGTTGACACTGGAATCTATGGTTTCGGTAATGTTGAATATAGACTTGGCTGCAGTATTTATATTAATAATTTGCCAGTCTTAATTGGGAATAATAGATGTCTTTTGGATCCAAGTTTTTGAGCCAGAAATTAAAGCAAACGTTGTTAATAGTATTGGTTGTATTTTTTAGTATCCCTGTATTTGCTCAGGTTACTGGAGATTATAGGTCCAAGGCTACCGGCAATTGGGGCAGTTCCAGTACTTGGCAAATGTATAATGGTACATCTTGGGTAAATGCCACATCATATCCAGGTCAAAACAGTAATGTGGGAACGGTAACCATTGGTAGTGGTAATACGGTTACCTTAAATGTCGATATAACTTCCTATACTATTGATAAACTAATTATTGGAGACCAATCTGGAGGTAATGACACTTTGTCGTTACCAAATAATGGGGATTTCGATGTCAATATAATGTTGATAGCCGTACAAAGTGATGGTATCCTAACATGGGTAAAGAATGCCGATCTACACCTACCTACTGGTGCACAGATTTATAATAATGGAGGACAGATAACTATAGATAAGAATTGTAATGCCTCTCAAAATATTTTTATTGGTTCCGAGAAGTTTTCAAATTGTAATGGTAATGGAGGTGCTGATTATTCTTTCGACGAAATAGAATCTGCACTTCCTCCGCCTTCAAGTAATGGGGATATTACCGAATGTGCTGAAAACCCAATTCAGACACTCACCGCTTCTGCAACCCCACCTTCTGGGGCATATGTGGTTTGGTATACTGCCTCTAGTGGAGGTTCTCCAGTTTCTCCAACCCTAAATACGGTGGGAAATGTTACTTATTACGGAGAAAGTGTAGACAATTCAGATTCAAGTCGCAGAAGCCTATTTAGAACTGCGGTAAAACTAACCATTCTTCCAAGACCTACGATATCGGTCAGTAGTCCCCCTAGTTGTGTTTTTAGGCTTTTTTCGCCTACTACCTACCAATTGCAAGTAACCGTTAATACGGGAACGGTAACGAGTACGGCTGGGACCGTTGCAAATACATCGGGCAATGTATGGGCCATTACCAATGTTCCTTCGGGAACCAATATTGTGGTAACGGTGACAGGGGCCAATGGTTGTACAAATCAACTACCCGTTACCGCCCCCAATTGCGCTTGTCCAGTAGTAAATTCACCTACTAGCGGTGGGAATAAATCCTATTGCACAGGAGATGCTGTGCCAAGCATAACTGCATCGGTAGGTTTTGGGGAGACGGTAGACTGGTACAATTCGGCCAGTGGAGGAACATTATTGTTACTAGGCAATACAACTTATACTCCCAGCGGCCCAGGGACTTTTTACGCGGAAGCACGGAATACCACAACCAATTGCCGCAGTGGTGCCAGAACTGCCATAGTAGTTACGCAAGATACCCCGCCTACGGCTAACATTGGACCGGATCAATCAATATTTACAGGTGGTAATGCCATTTTTACCGTAACCGCAACTAATGCAGATACCTATCAATGGCAAGTAAGTACAGATGGGGGAACGGTCTTCAACAACATTTCAAACGGTGCGGAGTATGCTGGAACGCAATCTACAGCCTTGACCGTTAAGACTGCTGGAGCCGATAAAAATGGATATAGGTATCGTGTTTTGGCTTCAAAATCCGGATCAAGTTGTCCCGCTACTGCGTCATCCTCGGCCTTGTTAACTGTTAAGGTGAAAACCGTTATTACCAATAGAAGAATAACCTATAGGGTTGATAAGTAAGAGTGATTCCCGAGCCTATTTAGTTGACTGGTTATTTTAATAGGTAACGTGCGAAATTATATTTTCAAAATATTGATTATACGGTAGTTATCGACCAAATGCAATGGATAAAGATGGTCAATTTTTATGACTTTTAATTTTCTAAACAGCAAAAATTATACTCTTTGTGGTGTCTTAGGTTCCATACACAACAATATTTAGGTAAAAGTTGCAATCAGTTCTATTTTTATTTTTTGCTGAGGGTTGTCTTATTTGGAATAATAAAGGAATTTTTGTTATCTAATTAATATGGCATAGTAAATGAACCTAGATTTACAGTTGGTAAAATAGGGTCACAATGTACAGAGTTAATGAAGATTTTAAGTAAATATTTAGTTTTTTTAGTGGCATTTTTATCGATGTCCGGTCTTTTTGGGCAGCAGACCTATTTGGACAATTTTAACAATACTTCGTATTCCAATAATAACGGTAATTCTAACTTTTCTACAAGTTGGGATGAAGATAATGATGGAGATAGCCCAACAGGTGGAAATATTCGTATCACAGGTAATAGATTGAGGTTTGATGAATTGGATAATAACGATAGGATAAGTCGATCCCTCAACTTGAATGGTGCTACCGCCGTGACATTGACATTGGATTATGATGCAGATGATCGGGGAAATGAAGGCTTGAATGTTCAACTTTGGAATAATTCCACTTCATCATGGCAAACCATAAGCTCTATTAATAGTTCTAATTCCGGTACTATTTCACATACTTTAACAGCTGCCCAGATTTCAAGTAATTCGGCTATTCGTTTTGTTTCCAATAGTAATGGTTGGGGAAATAATGAGCGCATTTATATTGACAACATATTATTCGCGGCTATTTTCAATCCTGTATTAGTGGTTGAAGATGTTACAGTTAACGAGGGGGATGGAACGGCTACTTTTACCGTAACCCATACGGGGGCAAATGCCGTTGGCGCATTTACCGTGAATTATGCAACTTCCAATGGTTCTGCAACAGCTGGTTCGGATTATAGCACTTCCACAGGAACACTTTATTTTAACGGTACTTCCGGTGATACAGAAACTTTTACAGTTTCTATACTTGACGACAGTGTATCTGAAAACACTGAAACTTTTACCGTGGAATTTACAAGTGTTTCCAATGGCACCGTTGATATCTCTGATTCGGCAGAAGGGACAATTGTAGATAACGACTCTTTTGTAATATCTAATGGTTCTACTGATAATACTTGTAGTGGTACTTTCCTCGATTCTGGAGGAACTGGAAATTATTCAAATAATGAAAACCTGATCTATACTCTTTGTCCTGATACCGCCAATACAGATTTGAAATTGGATTTCAACAATTTTGACGTTGAATCAGGATATGATTTTTTATATGTTTATGATGGGACAACCACTTCGGCCACATTAATAGGTCAATATCATAATGGCAACCCACCGCCATCTTCGATAACCGCAACCAACGCCTCAGGTTGTTTAACTTTTAGGTTTACCTCAGATTATAGTGTAACCGGCGCAGGATGGGAGGCATCAATTTCATGCCAGCCACGAGGACCAAGGATGAGTATTGAGGATGTTACAGTAAACGAGGGAGCAGGTACTGCATCGTTTACAGTTACGCATAGTGGTCCAAGTGCAGCAGGTGCTTTTACCGTGGATTATCAAACGGTAAACGGTAGTGCTAGTTCGGGAAGTGATTATACCTCTACATCGGCAACTTTAAGTTTCAATGGTACATCTGGAGATACCGAATCCTTTACCGTCGCCATAAACGATGATGGCATAATTGAAAGCAATGAAACCTTTACCATACAGCTCACAGCATCATCCGATGGCAGTGTTAATCTAACAGATACGGCTATTGCAACTATTGTTGATGATGATGGTATAATAATGACCAATGGCACAACAGTAAACACATGTAGTGATACTTTTTTAGATCCTGGTGGGATAAATAATTATGGTAACAACCAAGATATCGTGTATACTATTTGTCCTGATGTTGTAGATAATTACATTAGTTTGGATTTTATTGGTTTTGATGTAGCCAATGACGATCGCTTATATATTTATGAAGGAACAACAACTTCTGGGACCTTAATAGGGCAATACAATAATAATAATGTGCCGGATATTATAGAGTCAACCCATAGCTCAGGATGTTTAACTTTTAGGTTTATTTCCAATGGTTCCAATACGGCAGGAGGTTGGGAAGCCGAGGTTAACTGTTATCCTGAGGGGCCTAAAATAATTATAGATGACATTTCTTTTGATGAAGATGTAGGTAATGCGGTGTTTACGGTAAGACAGACGCGTGCACGACATGGATATAGTTGGTTGTTTGGGTTTGTGCATGTTCCGTTTACAGTAAATTTTGAAACGGTTGATGGCAGCGCTTTGGCAGGTAGTGATTATACGGCCACCACGGGGACCCTGACTTTTAGCGGGGAACTGGGAAATGTCCAGACCATTTCGGTGCCCATAGCCAATGATTGGGTTCCTGAAAATGCCGAAGAATTTACGATTAGGTTTACAGGAGCTACAGCCTCGTATGGTACAATAAATTACTCGGATACCGGAACGGGAACTATCAATACTCAGATTTTGGCCAATGATCCATTGACATTATTCCAAGAATTTGATGGGTATTATGATTATTCAACAACAGGTGGAACGCTGAGAACACAAAGTAACAGTGGCAATGCTTGTGCTATAACCAGTTCCTCCTCCAATACCTTGGTTTCTCCCATACCAGCATCGGCTACGGTGGAAAGGGCTTATTTATATTGGGCGCATTCCAATACGGTCCGGGACCCTGACGTAACCTTTGAAGGGCAAAACGTATCTGCCAATTATTTATACCAGACTACACTGACCAACCGTAATTTTTATGGGTATGTAAGTGATGTAACCAGTATAGTACAAGGTATTGCCAATCCGTCGACCAATACCTATGACTTTAGCGATTTGGACATAGATAATACTGGAAATTATTGTTCCACAGCAACGGTGCTTGGAGGATGGACTCTGATCGTGTTTTATGAAGATCCCTCTTTGCCTGCTGTAAATATTAATTTGTACCAAGGCTTTGATGGTCTAAGTAACTCAGGGACCTCCTTTACCCTAGATTCTTTCTTTGCCATAGCAGGTTCTGGGGCAAAAGCTTCTTTTTTATCTTGGGAAGGAGATCCCAACCTGGACGGTTCCAGTTCTGGTTCCAGTAACCCGGAAGAGCTATCCATCACCAATCAATCGGGTACCACATATGTGCTTACCGGGGATGGAGGGCAACCCGGGAACAATGCCTATAATTCCACCATATACGACAATACTGTTAGTCCGGTGTATAATACGGCAAATTCTTATGGTGTAGATTTGGATACTTATGATATATCAACATATATACAACCATCGGATACTCAGGTTACCGCCAATGTTGATGTAGGTCAGGATTTTGTAATTTCGGCCGCAGTGGTTATTAAGGTACCCTCCAATCTAATTGCCGGTAGGGTTTTTGAGGATGTGAATTATCCAGGAGGGCCTGGTAGGGACCGAATTTCTTCGGGCGGATTGGCAGTATCAGGAGCCGTAGTGGAGCTCTTTGATTCCGCTGGTAACTTTGTTCAAAGAAAGACTACGGACATTAATGGGTATTATTCCTTTGGGGGGATGGCCGATGGGGACTACCGCATAAAAGCCGTTAACTCTACAGTGCGATCAAATAGGGGCGGACTCAATTGCTCTACTTGTTATCCTATACAAACTTTTAGAAAATATCGTGGCCCTTCCTCATTAATAGACGTGACGGATGAGGTGGGAGGCGCAAATCCGGCTGCACAACAGGATGTTGCTTTGGGGGTTATAAACAATGCCCAGAGCGTGTCAACGGTCTCTGTTTCAGGAGATGGTGTTGTTGGCATCGATTTTGGTTTCAATTTTAATACTATAGTAAACACCAACGAATTTGGACAAGGTTCCTTGGAACAATTTATAGTCAATTCCAATAATTTAAATGAAACTGGTTTGGATATTGAGGCTAATTCTATTTTTGATCCTGCTGCAGGGGAAGACACCTCCATATTTATGATACCTCCAACATCAGATGCATTGGGTAGAACCGCCGATGCCAATTTTGCCAGCGGGTATTTTGATATTAATATTAGTGATGCCTACCAGTTATCAATAATAACGGGTACCAATACCATTATAGATGGTAGGACTCAAACCGCCTATTCCGGAGATAGTAACTCGGGGACCATAGGGGACGGCGGCACAACCGTAGGTATTGCAGCTGCAGTACTTCCCGATTATAACTTACCGGAAATTCAGGTACGTGGAGACTCCATGGAACTTTTTAGATTGGAAGGGAATAGTGCTACCCTGCGTAATATGGCGGTGTACACAGATGATAAGTCGGCAATACAGGTAAATTCGGGTGCGGCATTTGTCTATGAGAATGTTCTAGGGGTCAATGCTCAGGGAGCAAAGTCCGGAAATTTGGAATATGCCATTGAAATTAATGATGGAGTAACAACTATTGCTAGAAATTATTTAAGTGGTTCGGATGTGGCCGCAGTTCACTTAGATGGAGGAACGTCTACGGTCATGGAGTACAACCATTTTTATAGTAATGGGGCAAACGATACCTGTTCGGATAATATTTTAATTGAGGGAGGTAGCGGGATTACTATTCGATATAATTTGATTAACGAGGCAGCAGGAATTGGTATTGAAGGAGAGGGCTATGCTGCAGGATTGATGATCACCGAAAATACCATTACCAATAATGGAGTAAATAATAATGCCTGTGGTGGCGGAATATTCGATGATTCCGGTATTCGGTTAAAGTCGGCGGATGCCACTGTTTATAGGAATGTAATTAATGGTAATCAAGGTGAAGGAATTGTGGTGGCCGAAGATGTTTCAGGTGTCTTGATTTCCCAAAATTCTATGTATAACAACGGACAACGAGCTCCATCCCTAGGTATTGATTTGGATGCTACCAAAGAGAATGGTGATGGTGTAACATTAAACGATTCCGGGGATGGGGATAATGGGCCCAATAACTTGTTGAATTTTCCCATTATTGAAGCGGCCTATGCAACCGGTACCAATTTAATAGTTGAAGGTTGGGCAAGGCCTGGGGCAATTATAGAATTGTTTTTGACAGATATAAATGAAGGAAGTGCCACTGCAGGGGACAACCAATTGGGAATGACTACCGATTACGGAGAGGGCCAGATATATTTGGCAACAGTAGTGGAGGGTAGTGGTTCGGATACCCGATCCGGTACATCTTCCTATACAGATTTGGATGGTAATACCGACAACACCAATAGGTTTAAGGTTTCAATTCCACTTCCACCAGGAGTGGAGAAGGGAAATCTTATAACTGCGACAGCCACTATTTCCAATTCAACCTCGGAATTTTCACCACAGAGTATTATAAAGGGATATACTGTAATTACCAATAGGCGAATTACTTACAGGGTTAAAAAGAATTGATGGTTGTCAAGATGGGCAAGAGTAGATTTTTATATAAGCTTTTAAATGGTAAAAATACCTGCTTTTAATTTTGAAGATGTCGTAATTTTAATCTTTGGCATTTATATTTGTTAGGTACACAACATTTTCAAAACTTGCATCTTTTCTTGGAATACATTTGATACGTTGATCTCTTAGGATCGCGTCTACTTAATGATAACAAGGATTTGCCTTCAAAAAAGAATACCTGTTCTTTTTATGGTGTTCTTCTGCTTTGCCCAAATGTCAGGGCAACAAACCTATTTGGATAATTTTAATTCATCATCCTATTCCAACAACAATGGGACCAACAATTTTTCTTCCAGTTGGACCGAAAGCAATGATGATAACAGTGTTTCCGGCGGAAATATAAGGATCAATAGTAGCCAATTACGTTTTAGGCGTTTAACGGATGAGACCATCCAAAGGAATCTTAATTTGGCGGGCGCCGGTACGGTTACGCTTACTCTCGATTATAATGGATCCAGCAGGGGAGGGGAAACCTTATTGGTGCAATTGTGGAATGGATCAACTTGGCAAACAGTTTCAACCTTAAATAACGATGGAATAGGTTCCATTTCCTATAATTTAACTATTAGTCAAATATCAGCATCTTCCTCCATACGATTTATTACCGGAAGCGGGGATTGGGACGGTAGTGACTACTTCTACATAGATAATGTACAGTTCACTGCCACCTTTGGCCCTATTATGACCATTAACGATGTATCTGTAAATGAAAATGCAGGAACGGCTTCTTTTACCGTAACCCATACAGGTTCCAATGCTTCAGCATTTACGGTAAACTACACTACCAATAACGGTACAGCTACAGCCGGGAGTGATTATACGGCCAAGACAGGAACTTTAAGTTTTACAGGCACCTCTGGGGTTACAAGGACTATCACCATAAATATTTTGGATGATACCCTAGTGGAGGATTTGGAGATATTTACAGTTAGTTTTACAGGAAAATCCCTATCCACAGTAGATATTACCGATATAGGCACGGGAACTATTTTGGATAATGATGCCCTCATAATTACCAATGGGGCAACGACCAATACCTGTAATGCCGTTTTCTTTGATTCTGGAAGTGTTGGTGGCAATTACGGTAATAATGAAAGCAGGGTACATACCATTTGTCCGGACACGTCCAATAATTATATTAGTGTGGATTTTACAAGTTTTGATGTTGCCGTTGGCGATATACTTTATGTTTATGGTGGCACCACGGCAACGGGTACGCCAATTGGAGTCTATGACAACAATAATATTCCTACCTCAATTGATTCTCCATACGGTGCAGGAGGCTGTTTAACCTTTAGGTTTACTTCCAATGGGAGTACCACTGGAACTGGGTGGCAGGCTGCCATAAAATGTGTTGTTGAAGGTCCCAAAATAGTAATAAATGACATTTCTTTTGATGAAACAGTTGGTAACGCTGTTTTTACGGTAACCCAAACACGTGTACGCCACGGATATACCTTTTTGTTCAGCTTTATTCATGTGCCGTTTACTGTTAGTTTTGAAACAGTGAACGGTTCAGCTTTGGCTGGAAGCGATTATACCGCAACCTCCGGAACTTTGACCTTTAATGGTCAGTTGGGCAATGTGCAGACTATTTCGGTACCTATAATTAATGATGGAATCCCGGAAACTGCCGAAGATTTCACCATTAGGTTTACAGGGGCTACAGCGTCCTATGGTACCATCAATTATTCGGATACCGGAACAGGAACTATCAATACCCAGATCCTGGCCAATGATCCTTTGACACTTTTTCAGGAGTTCGATGGGTACTATGACTATTCAACTACTGGGGGAACATTAAGAACTCAAAGCAATAGTGGCAACGCCTGTCTCATAACAAACTCCTCATCCAATACCTTAATCTCTCCTATTCCGGCTACGGCAACTGTGGAAAGGGCTTATTTGTATTGGGCGCATTCCAATAGCGTTCGTGATCCGGATGTAATCTTTGAGGGCCAAAACGTTTCTGCCAATTATTTGTACCAGACCACTTTGACCAATAGGAACTTTTACGGCTATGTAAGCGATGTAACCAACATTGTGAAGGGTATTCCCAATCCATCTACCAATAACTATGATTTTAGTGGACTTAACATAGATAATACCGGTAATTACTGTTCAACGGCCACCGTACTTGGGGGCTGGACCTTGATTGTGTTTTATGAAGACCCTTCCTTGCCAGCCGTTAACATTAACCTATATCAAGGATTTGATGGTCTTAGTAATTCTGGAACTTCCTTTACCTTGGATTCATTCTATGCCATTGCCGGTTCTGGGGCCAAAGCCACATTTTTGTCATGGGAGGGAGACCCTAATTTGGACGGTTCTAGTTCTGGATCCACAAATCCTGAACGACTTTCGGTAACCAATCAATCCGGGACAACCTATATACTATCGGGAGATGGCGGTCAAACCGGTAATAATGCCTATAATTCCACTATATACGATAATACGGTATTGCCAATATATAATTCTTCCAGTTCCCACGGTGTCGATTTGGATACCTACGATATATCTTCGTATATCCTACCATCGGATAGCCAGGTTACTGCAAACGTCAATGTGGGGCAGGATTTCGTGATTTCCGCCGCAGTAGTGCTCAAGGTACCCTCCAATTTAATTGCAGGGACTGTGTTCGAAGATGTTAATTATCCTGGTGGGCCGGGTAGGAATAAAATAACTTCCGGGGGCTTGGGAGTGTCCGGTGCCATAGTGGAACTTTTTAATGCTACAGGTACTTTCATCCAGAGAAAAACCACCGATATTAATGGGTATTATTCCTTTGGAGGAATGGCAGACGGGGCGTATCGTATAAAAGCGGTCAATTCAACTGTTAAATCCAATAGGGGCGGTCTCAACTGTTCTACTTGTTATCCCGTACAAACTTTCAGGAAATATCGTGGTCCTTCCTCCTTGATAGAGGTAACTGATGAAGTAGGAGGGGCCAATCCAGCTGCACAACAGGATGTGGCCTTGGGAGTAATAAATAACGCACAGAGTGTTTCCACGGTCTCCGTAGCAGGTGATGGGGTTGTAGGTATAGATTTTGGGTTCAACTTTAATACGATTGTCAACACCAACCAATTTGGACAGGGTTCCTTGGAACAATTTATTGTCAATTCCAATAATCTAAATGAAATAGGTTTGGATATAGAGGCCAATTCCATTTTTGATCCACCGGCAGGGGACGAGACTTCCATTTTTATGATTCCGCCGACATCGGATCCATTGAGCAGAGCGGCAGATGCCAATTTTGCCAGCGGGTATTTTAATATTTCAATTTCCGACGTAAATCAACTTTCAAAAATAACGGGAACCAATACTATAATTGATGGCAGAACGCAAACTGCTTATTCTGGGGATACCAATTCAGGGACCATAGGGAATGGGGGTACCACTGTGGGTATCTCAGCATCGGCGCTGCCGGTCTATAATCTTTCCGAAATTCAGGTTCATGGGGAGACTAAGGAACTTTTTAGACTGGAAGGGATTGGAGCCACCTTAAGGAACCTTGCTGTTTACAACAATGACAAATCGGCCATACAAGTAAATGCGGGCTCCGCGTTTCTATATGAAAATTTACTTGGGGTTAATGCTCTTGGTGTTAAATCCGGTAATTTGGAATATGCCGTGGAGACTAAAAATGGTGCGACCACTATTTCCCGAAATTACCTGAGCGGATCCAATTTGGCAGCCCTAAAGGTGGATGGTGGTGCCGCTACGGTTGTGGAATATAACCATTTCTATAGAAATGGGGCCAATGACAGCTGCACAGACAATATATTGTTAAAGAATGGTAGCGGAGTGGTAATTAGGTTCAATTTGATTAATGAGGCAGCAGGAATAGGCATTGAAGGAGATAATTATAATGCGGGACTTATGATTACCGAAAATACCATTACCAATAACGGCCTAAACAACAACGCCTGCGGCGGAGGAATATTCGACGATTCCGGTATTCGTTTAAAAGCATCCAATGCCACTGTTTTTAGAAACCTTATTCACAGCAACCAAGGGGAAGGAATCGTAGTTGCCAATAATGTATCAGGAGTATTGATTTCCCAAAATTCCATATACAACAATGGCCAAAGGTCTCCTTCCCTGGGTATAGATTTGGATGCATCCAATATGAACGGTGATGGGGTAACACTTAATGATAATGGAGATGGGGATAATGGTCCCAATGGGTTAATCAACTTCCCAATTATTTCGGCCGCCTACGCCGCTGGTACCAATATGGTAGTAGAAGGTTGGGCCAGGCCAGGGGCAATCATAGAATTATTCTTGACCGATATAAATCAAGGAAGTGCTACTTCAGGGGACAATCAATTGGGCAAGTCCATCGATTATGGAGAGGGTCAGACCTTTTTGGCTACCGTGGTGGAGGGCAGTGGGGCTGATGCTGAATCTGGGACTTCGCCTTATACGGACTTGGATGGAAATACGGACAATACCAATAGGTTCAAGTTTACTATTCCATTGCCTCCCGGTGTAGTAATAGGGAATTTTCTAACATCAACGGCTACACTTGCCAATTCTACCTCGGAGTTTTCTCCCAAAAGTGTGATTAAGGGGTACACCCTCATCACCAACAGAAGAATTACGTATAGGGTCAAACCAATTTGATTTTTTGATTGTTTTACAACAGTTTATTAAGTAGAGACTTCCACAAACCAATAATTAGACAAGTATCAATGTGCAGGTTGAAAGTCGATAAATGACATTCATTAAAACTAGATGGTCTGTAGCATTATATTCCTTAAAAAAACAGTCAACCCTAGCAGTGATGAGATTGGGAAAGCATATATGTAGAATTTTGTTTTCCTAAATAGGATTTTCGAAATCAAATGATCTGGATTCAGCTTATATATTTTCTTAAGTGCTTTTTTTTTTTT
>NZ_JALKBB010000051.1:0-13451 GCF_023016025.1 Arenibacter sp. S6351L
TAACAAGGATAACTCAGTGCCTTTATTCATCAATGTAATTTAAAGTGCAAAGAAATAAATTATTCACTTCAGACCCAAGTTTTGTTCTTGATCCCTTTTTTCCTTAGTGATCATTGTCTAACTAAAGCCGTTTCAAATGAAAACAAACCAGACCTTTACGGTAATCTTTTTTACAAGAAAATCAAGGAGCGTTGCCAACCTCCTATCCATTTATGTCCGTATCACCATTTTGGGCAAACGTGCGGAGATCAGTTTAAAGCGAAAGATCGATGCGAGCCAATGGGACTGCATCAAGGGCAGGGGCAAAGGCAGGTCGGAGGAGATCCGGAACCTGAACGCCTATTTGGACCAGGTACAGGCGAAACTTCTACAGTGCCACGCCCAACTTGTCCAAGAAGACAAGATCGTGTCCTCCAATGCCATTAAAACACGTTTCCTTGGGGAAGATGAGGTTAGCAGGACCTTGATGGACCTTATCGAATACCACAACGGGAACATGGTCCATGTCCTCAAGCCCGGTACCATGAAGAACTATTATACCACGGAAAAATATCTTAAACAATTTTTAAAGAACAAATTCAAACAGGAGGATATCCATCTAAAGCAGCTGAATTATCGTTTTATATTGGATCTGGAACATTATTTACGGAGGTGCAAGGACAAAAAGAATCAGCTGTGCCTTAACAATAATGGTGTTATGAAACATTTGGAAAGGTTCAAGAAGATGGTCAACCTTGCCGTGAAACTGGAATGGGTAAATAAAAGCCCCTTTGATAGGTTCCAATTGAAGTTCAACAAATTCGATCGAGTGTTCCTGACACAAAGGGAATTAGGGCTTATAGAGGAAACGGAATTCAAACAGGACAGATTGCAACATGTAAAGGACTGTTTTGTGTTTTCCTGTTATACCGGACTTTCCTATGTGGATGTAAAGGAACTTACTTGGGATAATATCACCAAGGGGATAGATGACCGGAACTGGATTTATGCCCAACGGGAAAAAACGGACGAGCTGGTCAAAATTCCTATTCTTCCCCAAGCCTGGGAGATTTTGGAGAAGTACAGGGATTATCCTACCCATAACGGATTGCTGCCCATTTGTTCCAACCAGAAGGTGAATACGTATCTCAAGGAAATAGCGGGGTCGTGCGGGGTTCATAAGAACATTACCTTCCATGTGGCCAGGCATACCTTTGCCACGACCGTCATGTTGTCCAACGGGGTACCCATTGAAACGGTCTCAAAACTTTTAGGCCATACCAAATTGTCCACCACCCAGATATATGCAAGGGTAGTGGAAACCAAGATAAGCGAGGATATTGGTAATCTATTGAAGAGGTTTAAGGAAAGGGAGAGCCAAAGTGCTTAGGAAGATAAAAAGGGAACAATTGACCACAGTTCCCTTTTTGAATATTATAAATATACCAGGCCTTTATTTAGTCTTTAGAAGCTGTTCCAAATAGGCAACCTTTTCTTTTTCAGCTTGTAGAAGCCGTTCATAGAGTTTTTCTTTTTCTTGAAAGGCTTCAATTAGTTTGTCTAGTGGGTGAAAATTGCACAAATGATTTACAGCAGGCCCCGCATTTATGACCGATCCATCATAGTTATTTTGAATATTATTAAAAACTGCTTCGTCGCTATAGTTTTCAATAGCTTCACTAGATACACCCAAGGCCTTGGCCACTTGTTCTAGTTTTTCTTTCTCGATTGATTCACTCTGTTCCAAATTGGATACAGATTGTTGGCTAATTCCAAGCTCCATGGCCAATGCTTCCTGTTTCATGCCTCTTAGCTCTCTAATGCGGCTGATCTTTTTGCCAATATGGTTAGGTTTAGTTATAGTCTCCATAATTCAAATATATTATTTTTCCTTCAATTTGTAATCCGTAAAATACAATTTTTACTTGGTATTTTACAAGTTCATTTGGTGGGCTACATGATGAATCTGTGCTTAGTTTATATGAAAATAGTAAAATCATGGAATCAAATAGCTTTACACAGTTTCCCTATATTGGAGAACTTGTGGATTCGATTAAATCTATCCTGCCCATCCATTCTATCTATGTATTGGCGTTGACGGAAACAGTTAAAGAAACAACTGCATTTACGCCACCCCTGAGAACGAGTTCTGAGGGCTTTGCTGTTTATACCTTAGTTCTGGTGTCCTTAAGATCCTTTTTGTTGAACACAACTCAAGTAACGGAAGTACTTTTGGAGAAGATGCACTATAAATGCAAGGTTTACCCTATAACTTTTATTATTGAAGATGTAATTGATAGAGTGGACGAGGGCAACAATTTTTTGACGAGAATATTGAACCATGCCCCATGTATTTATAAGGTCGATGAATCGCTGTCCCTTTACAGCAAATTTAGTCCGATACTCCATAAAAGCATGTACACGGATATCAAGGCCGAATGGAAAAGAAGGAACAGGCGTGCCGGTTACCTACTGACTACTGTAGGCAATGATGGAATAGATATGAACGTAGATCCGTCCGCCCAATTAGGTTTACTTCATTATGCTTTGGAGCAGATGTTTCTAGGGATAGTATATCTTTTCTGGGAATTCAGCCCGGTTTATTACCCAATGGACCATTTACTTCATTTTTGTGGAGTGATTTCAGAGTTGCCCCAGAGGATATTTTCACAACGACAGTTCGAAACAAAACGAATTTTTAGATTACTATGTATGGGAAACCGACAGATGCGTACTAGGAGTTGTACAGTAATAGCCCAAGGCGATGTAGATAAAGCTTATAAGTTGTGCGAAAGGTTCCACAACGAATCGATTCTATTGGGAAGTCGGCAACTTAAATCTCTTAAAAGACTCCATTGTACACAATCTTGATGGTTGAGGGGTGAATAATATCTGTAAATACAAATTGCCATGAAAAAGGAAAAAGAAAAGCAGAATTTGGAAGATTACAGGATTTTGGGGTCTTATGGTATCCTTGGCTAATTTGAAATTTAAATATTGATAACATAATAAAGGGACTAATGGACAATAGGTATAAGGAAGTATTGGAAGCCGTAAAAGGGATATTACGCCCGCGAAATGGAGAAAGCGACAAGATGAGGAGAGGAATCCATTTCAAAGAGGTTAGTCTTGAAGTGAGCGATAATGACCATCTACGTTATATCATCTCATGTCTTTTGAAGGTCTGCATTTTGGCTCTTGAAAACGAAAACGGATTTAGTTCGCCAAGATATTCCCATTGTTCCAAAAAATTATCCGTCGCCACAGTTTTGGAACTTGTCGATAGCTTGTTGCCAGAAGAGCAATTGGCGAGCTACGATGCAATTGAAAAACTTGTTGTTACGGACATACAAAATCTTTCTGCTGATTAAAGAGTTGGAAATTGGATCGTTAGACTAATTCATTCCCAAATCTTACCATAACTTAACTGCGCATGGATCCTGATTCGATTTTATAGTGTTCGGGCGGATAAGCGTAAATAAAATCGAATTAGGGCGCATTGTGCTTATGTTTTGGAGCACAATGCCAATGCCTTTATTAAGATAATATCCGATAATAAACGTTTGTAAACGGGTAGCTGTTCACTAATATTTCAAATAGGTTAAAGTTTATACATTAAAAAAAAGACATCTTTGCAACCAACGGGCGCAAAGCAAGATCGTTTTTGTGGCAACAAAAACACATCTTGAATTCTCTATTTGCCGTAAAAATTTGCCTAAAAATGGGGCTTTCGGAAGCTTTTGCCGTAAAAATCTATTATCAACCTAGACTTTTTCGGATTAAATACTTGATAACCAGTGCAATTTATGCAGTAACACCGCTTTAGCGTGTTACCCTCTTGCTTTACCCCTTAGTTTAGCAAACACACTTTTCATAGAGAATGTTTTATGATATAAAGCACTTTTAATTGGTAACTTAATATCGGGGGTATATACTCTCAATAATTGTTAACTGTACCTTTATTGATTTTATTTTATTAGGCATTTTTTATTTGACTTTGTAGTAATTAAAAACTTGGGCTATTCTTTTTAATAATTCTTTGCTCCCTCGAATTGCGATTCATTACACTTTTATTGCCCACTCAGATAACTATGGAGGTGTAAATGTTTTAGTAATGTGGTTTAACATTATGGACCGCTAGAAGTAAACATACAGCTGCTGTTTATGTATGGTTCCGGACTTCAATTCCAATAACTCACTGGATTTAGAAAATAACCCGGGAATAATCCTAATTAGCACAAAAAGATTTATATTTTTATGGTTCTACTTTGAGAATAACTAACCGTAAAAAAGTAAATGAAATTCAACGAAGATTCAAGGGTCAAAATACCATCTATACTACACCTTACTCGATTAGGTTATAAATACTTATCACTTAAAAATGCGGTTTGGAATGAAGAAACAAACATCTTTACAGATGTTTTTATAAAGAGCATACAGAAAATAAATCACGATTTAGAAGAAGACGAAGCTAAACGTTTATTAAGTGATGTATCATTACTTTTAGACAACGAAGATTTAGGAAAAGGCTTTTATGATAGGTTAATTCAAAAAACAGGAAATAAAATTATTGACTTCGATAATTTTGAAAACAACACATTTAATGTAGTTACTGAACTGACCTATAAAAATGGTGATGAAGAATTTAGACCAGATATTATTCTTTTAGTCAATGGTTTGCCTTTAGTGTTCATTGAAGTCAAAAAGCCAAATAATAAAGAAGGTATTATAGCCGAACGCAACAGGATAAACAAACGTTTCCAGAATAAAAAATTCAGACGCTTTGTAAACATCACGCAACTAATGGTATTCTCAAATAATATGGAATACGATAGTGATGATATTGATACGGTTCAAGGGGTTTTTTATGCATCCCCCTCTTACCATAAGCCAGTATTTAACTATTTCAGAGAAGAAGAAACTTTCAATTTAGATAGCTTATTATTACCTGAAAGTGATAATATTGAAAATGAGGTGCTAAAGGATAATAATTTGGTTATTATCAAACACTCACCAGAGTTTTTAACCAATAAAAATCCTAATTCACCAACTAACCGAGTATCAACATCTTTATTTTCAAAAAACCGCTTATCTTTTGTATTGCAATATGCAATAGCCTATGTAAGTGAGAGTACAGGCATACAAAAGCATATTATGCGTTATCCTCAGCTATTTGCAACCAAAGCAATAGAAAACAAGTTAAATGAAGATACGCGTAAAGGTATTATTTGGCATACGCAAGGAAGCGGAAAAACAGCTTTAACATACTATAACGTTAAGTTTTTGACTGATTATTTTCAAAAACAAAATATCATACCTAAATTCTATTTTATCGTAGATAGGTTAGACTTATTGATTCAATCTAAAAGAGAATTTGCAAGTAGAGGTTTAACGGTACATACGGTTAATTCAAGGGATGAATTTGTAAAAGATATTAAATCTAAAGCAGCACTTCACAATGAAAGAGGTAATGCTGAAATTACAGTCGTTAATATCCAAAAGTTTTCTGAAGATGCTCAAATTGTAACCGAACAAGACTACGACATTAATATTCAAAGAATCTACTTTTTAGATGAGGTACATAGAAGTTACAATCCTAAAGGTAGTTTTTTAGCCAATTTAGAGCAATCAGATAAAAGTGCTATCAAGATTGGTTTAACCGGAACACCGCTTTTGGGTAACGATTATAATTCTAAATCTTTATTTGGCGATTACATACACAAGTACTATTACAACGCCTCTATTGCAGATGGTTATACACTTAAATTGATTAGAGAGGAAATAGCCTCTAATTATAAAATGGTGCTTGAAAATGCGTTAAAAGAAATTGAAGTATTACAAGGCGATATATCCAAAAAGAAAATATTTGCAGACAGGAGATTTGCAGAACCTATGCTTGATTACATCGTAGAGGATTTTGAAAACTTCCGCTTAACTTATGATGACAATTCAGTTGGCGCAATGGTAGTTTGCGATAGTTCAGACCAGGCAAAAATGCTATACGATATTTTCAATTCAAAATATGCAGACAACGAAAATACTGTTTTAGACCAAGTAGCCGAAGAAAACGAATCCTATAACAAAAAGAAAAAAGATAGTTTTAAATTAAAGACTGCTACGCTTATACTTCACGACATAGGTACAAAGGATGAACGAAAAAGTGAGGTTGAAGATTTTAAAGATGGTAAAATAGATATTCTGTTTGTTTACAATATGTTATTGACAGGCTTTGATGCCAAACGTTTAAAGAAATTGTATTTAGGTAGATTAATCAAAAAACACAATCTATTACAAACCTTAACTCGTGTCAATAGAACATACAAAGATTATAGATATGGTTATGTAGTAGACTTTGCCGATATATCAGACGAGTTTAAAAGAACCAACGAAGATTATTTTAATGAACTACAAGCCGAAAATGGTGATGAGTTAGAAAGCTATAAAAACCTATTCTTGTCTAAAGAAGAAATTGAAGAGGAAATAGCCGATATTAAAGAAGTTCTATTTCATTTTGATACGCTTAACGCTGAAATATTTTCGCAACAAATCTCTGAAATATCAGACCGTAAAAAAATGTTGGCATTAGTGAAAGCGTTAGGTAATGCAAAGAGTTTGTATAATTTAATTCGCTTATTCGGTCATTATGAGTTATTGGATAAAATAGACTTCAAAAAACTAACAGTTCTATATCGTGAGGCTAACAACCATTTACAATTACTCAATCAAAAAGAAGCATTAGAAAATGATGTAGATACTACCAACTTACTTAATGTAGCTTTAGAAGATGTCATTTTTATGTTCAATAAAGTTGGTGAGGAAGAACTTGTTTTAGCAGACCAATTAAAGGACACACTTCGTAAAACACGAGAAGAATTATCTAATAACTTCGATAAAAAAGACCCTAAATTCATTAGTCTATATGAAGAGCTGGAGCGTTTGTTTAAAAAGAAGAAACTAAACGAAGTAACCCAAGACGAAATGAAAGCCAATATTGGCGCATTAAAAGAAATACACGCCAAAATATTAGAGTTAAACAGACAAAACAAACTATTACAAGCTAAATACAATAACGACCCAAAATATTGTCGTATTCACAAACGTATTGTAGAAAAAGGTGGTTTAACCCAAAGAGAAAGTCTATTATTTGAAGCCTTACAATCAGTAAAAAATGAAGCAGACCTTCAAGTAATACAAAATAGTCGTTTGTTGCAAAACGAGGGCTATTTAGATAAGATGATGATAAAATTGGTAATCAATCAATTTGTCAATCAAAACAAAATTAAATTAAACCCAGAGACTTCTAAATTCATAAACAATTTAGTAGTACAAGAATATACCAATGAATTTCACGGGCGTACAGCCTAATATTAGAGAGTTGATTAAATGACGACAACAGTACAATTTCAAACACAAGTAAAAAACCTTATAGACAGTCTTAAAGGGATCTGTTCTAATTATGGTTTAGGCAATAGCGGTGATGAATACATTATCATTACACAAACATTCTTATACAAATTCTTAAACGATAAGTTTGCCTACGAGGTAAAACAACTAAATCCTGAATTGGCCAAAGCCGATAATTGGCAAAAAGCGATTGAGCAATTAAGTGAGGAAGAATACGAAATGCTAACCTTACAATTAAGTGCAGATACAGCAGTTTTAAAGCCTCATCATTTTATATCGCATTTGTTCGGCATCCAAAACAAATCAGATTTCGCATTGACTTTTGATGATACCTTAATGGATATTGCCATTCAAAACAATGATATTTTCTCGGTAGTAACTACAAGTGGCTCAAAAGAACCTTTGTTTGAAAGAATTAGCGAAAAAATTGACGAAGGCGATAGAAACGCATTTGCTAAAGCAGTTATTAACCAGTTAGTTGATTTTAGCTTTGAGCATATTTTTAATGAAAAATACGACTTCTACGCAACTATTTTTGAATACCTAATTAAAGATTATAATAACGATAGCGGTGGTACGTATGCAGAGTATTACACACCCCACGCAGTCGCTAAAATTATGGCGTCTATTTTGGTAACCGAAGATAACATACAAGACGTTACCTGTTACGACCCAAGCGCAGGTTCAGGAACGCTATTAATGAATTTGGCACACGCTATTGGTGAAGATAAATGTACTATCTACTCACAAGATGTATCTAAAAAATCATCGAAGCTATTACGCCTAAATTTAATACTAAACAATTTAGTACACTCATTACAAAACGTAGTGCGTGGTAATACCATTTTAGCACCCTATCATAAAGATGAAAACGGTCAATTACAAAAGTTCGATTATATCGTTTCTAATCCGCCTTTTAAGTTGGATTTTAGCGAGTATAGAGACGATTTAGATAGTAAAGAAAATAACGAACGTTTTTTTGCTGGCATTCCTACTGTTCCCAAAAAGAAAAAGGAATCAATGGCTATTTATAGTTTGTTTTTACAACATATTATGTTTAGTCTAACCAAAACAGGGAAGGCTGCTATTGTTGTGCCTACAGGTTTTATTACTGCACAATCTGGTATCGATAAAAAGATTAGAGAAAAAATGGTGAAAAGTAAAATGTTAGCAGGTGTCGTATCTATGCCTTCAAATATTTTTGCAACTACGGGTACAAATGTCTCTATAATCTTTTTAGATAAAAATAATACTGATGATGTAGTATTAATTGACGCTTCTAATTTAGGTACTAAAATTAAAGAAGGTAAAAATCAAAAAACGGTGCTAAGCCCAAAGGAGGAACAGTATATTATTGATACATTTAATAGCAAAAAGGCTGAAGAAGATTTTTCAGTAGTTGTAAGCTATGACGAAATAAAAGCTAAAAACTTTTCTTTAAGTGCAGGTCAATATTTTGAAGTAAAAATTGAATATATTGATATTACTGCTGATGAATTTGACAAGAAGCTCAAAAGCTTTGAAAATAATTTGGATTCTTTATTTGCTGAAAGTGATAGGTTGGAAAAGGAAATTCAGAATAATCTTAAAAATTTATCACTTTAATGGAGTTAGTTGATCTGAAATCAGCCGCTAATGTTATTACAGGATTCCCTTTTAAAAGTGAATTTTATGGTAATGAAGGTATTAGAACAGTTAGAGGAGAAAATATTACTGAAGGTAAATTAAGATGGGATTCTATAAAATGTTGGGATGAACCATTCGATAAGACAGAATATTATAGTCTAAAAGAAAATGATATTGTTATTGGAATGGACGGTTCGAAAGTTGGTAAAAATAAAGCGAGAATAAGAAAGATTGATTTACCATTATTATTAGCTCAACGCGTTGCCTGTATAAGAGCAAAAAAAAATTACAATCAAATTTTTCTTTTTTATTGCATTAATAATTCAAGACTAGAGGATTATGTGTCACGAATTCAAACAGGTTCTTCAGTTCCACATATTAGCAAAACACAAATTGAAGATTTTAAAATTCCAAATATAAAATTATCAATCCAAAATCAAATCGCTAAAGTCTTATCGGATTTAGATGCCAAAATTGAAGTCAACAATAAAATTAATGAAGAGTTAGAGGCACTCGCCAAAACCATTTACGAGTATTGGTTTGTACAGTTTGATTTTCCAGATGCAAATGGTAAACCTTACAAATCATCAGGTGGTAAAATGGTATTCAATGAAAAGTTAAAACGTGAAATACCACTAGGTTGGCAAGATAAAACCATTGCAGATTGGATAGAAAGGGATAAAAGTGGTGATTGGGGTAAAGATTCAAAACAAGGTAATTATACAGAAAAAGTGTCTTGTATTCGTGGTGCAGATATTAATGGTTTAAATGGTAATGGAGAAGTAAAAGCGCCAGAACGTTTTATTTTAGAGAAAAACACCCATAAACTTTTAGAACACGGTGATTTAATAATTGAAATATCTGGTGGTAGCCCAACACAATCTACAGGTAGAATGGCTTTTATTACACAAGAAACTTTAGAACGTTTTAATAACCCATTAATCTGTTCAAATTTCTGTAAAGCAGTAACATTAAAAGACGAAACCTATTTATATAATTTCGTCTACCAATGGAATAGAATATATGATGCAGGAGTATTATTTGGTTGGGAAGGTAAAACAAGTGGTATTAAAAACCTATTATTCGAGAGCTTTGTAACTAATTATAAAACGGTTTTCCCTCAAAAAAACATCGTAGAAAAGTTCTACCAAAAGGTAAAACCATTACACGCTAAAAAGCAAAAGAACCTGCAAGAAAACCAAAAGTTGGCAGAATTAAGAGATTGGTTATTACCAATGCTAATGAATGGTCAAGTAACGGTTAAAGAAGCAAAAGAACATATTGATCAAGCGGCAGAACCACAAGAGAATTATGGCTAAAAACAAAATGGACATAAAAATAATGGTAGGCTCTACAGTTTATGGTTTTGAAGACCAGCTATCGCAAATTGCAGCACAATTGCAGTTGTTAGGCTATACCGTTTTAAACTCGCATACTGGTAGCATTAAAGTAAATCCTAAATTGTCTAATTTAGAGAATTGTCTAAATGCTGTTGAAGAGTGTGATTTGTTTTTAGGTATAATTAGACCTTACTATGGTACAGGTAATATTGGCGAAAAAAACATCACTTTTGAAGAAATTAAAAAAGCTATAGAATTAAAAAAACCTTATTGGTTTTTAGTGCATAGAGATGTAACCTTTGGTCGCTTATTATTAGGGAAATTAAGACTTAAAAAAGAGGATAAGTTAATTGAAAAAGACGACGATTTAAATAAGGAAATAGGTATTGGAGTTGCCAAGAACAATTTTTTTGATGAAAGAACTATAGACATCTATAATTACGTTATTGAGAACCATATTCCTGTAACGTTAAGAAATGGAAATTGGGCACAAGAGTTTTATCGTTTAGATGAAATGATGACATATATAAATACTCAATTTTCTGATAAGAGTTTTGTGGAAAGCATAATAAATGAGAAACAAGTGAACGATGGAGAATAATTTTATCATAAACAACTTGTTGCAAAAAGACGAAAGCGTTCGTTTAGAATTAAAAACAGCTGCGCATATAACATCTATTGCCAAAACTATAACTGCTTTTATAAATACACAAGGTGGAGATATATTAATTGGAGTAAGTGATAATAAAGAAATTATTGGAGTAGAAAATGCTAATAGATTAAGAAATAGAATACAACATCAATTAATAGATAGTATTAAACCTAATGCGCCTATTTCATCACAAGTTATTAGATACAAAGGAAAAGACCTTATTTTAATTAGTGTATGGGAAGGCGCTAATAAACCTTATCAATATAAAGGTCAGATTTTCACTCGTGAAAATGATAGAACAAAACTATCAAATCAAGATATTTTGAATGAACTAATTAGCGAACGTAAAGCGGCAGATTTTCATTGGGAAAGAAGAGCTGTTTTAGGTGCAACTTTAGAAGATTTAGATAAGCAAGAAATTGATAAAACAATAGATTACTATCAAAATTATAAAGCAGATAAGACTTTTGAAGATGAAGAAGATTTTTTAATACAAACAGGTTTAATGCAAAATGGTCATTATACAAATGCTTGTATAGTTTTATTTGCAAAATCCCCTACTCGTTTTATTCCTCAATCTAAAATTAGAATAACGGTTTACCCATCAGATACAACAGGAGATAGATTTTTAAACGACCGTATTTTTGATGGCAATGTGTTTAGCAATATTTCTGGAGTATTAAGTTTCTTGGATGTCACTTTTGGTAAAAGTATTATTGTTGATGGTGTAGAAAGAAAAGAAAAACTCAATTACCCTTTATTAGCTTTAAGAGAAGGCCTGTTAAATGCAATGGTACATAGAGATTATAACTCTGTTAATGGTTTTTTACAGATTTCTATTTTCTCTGATAGAACGGAAATTGCTAATTATGGTGGTTTACCTGATGGTATTACATTAAGTGACTTAAGAAAGGAACATAATTCTATACTTCGTAATCCGGATATTGCTAAAATTTGCTTTATAAGAAAGTATATTGAAATGCTTGGAAGTGGTACTTTAAGAATGATTAATGATTGTAAGAAGAATAAGTTTAAAACACCTTCCTGGAAGCAAAAAAATAATATTACTACAGTTGTTTTTCCGGAACTTAAAGCTACACTTAAAAATAGTGAGGGTGTAAATGAGGGTGTAAATGAGGGTGTAAAAAATAAACTAAAAGCTGTTTTTATTGATGAAAGTGAGGGTGTAAAAAATGAACTTATTAGTATTTATGAAATTATTGAAACAACACCTAATTTAAAAACTAAAGATATAGCAACTATAATAGATAAAGGTTTGTCAACTACAGAACGTTATCTTAAAAAGTTAAAAGATGAAGGTTTTATTGAATTTGTAGGTTCTTCTAAAACTGGTGGCTACGATATTAAAAAGAATTAAGATGAACTTATACAACTTAAAATCAAAGGCTGCAATTAGTATTCTAAAGGAGAAGCCATTTAAATTAGAAAGAGAAATACAAACACTTTTTGAAAGTAACTTGAATGAATTAATGAATTTACAATTAGTAAAATCAGAATTTTCAATTAAAAATAAACGTATTGATACATTAGCTTATGATAAACAATCAAAAGCATTTATAATTATTGAATATAAAAGAAGTAAAAATATAAGTGTTGTAGATCAAGGCTTTACTTATTTAAGCTTAATGTTAGAAAACAAAGCAGATTTTATTGTTGAATATAATGAAACCTTAAAATCATCCTTACAGCGTACAGATGTTGATTGGAGTCAAACACGTGTTGTATTTGTTTCTACTGGTTTTACAGAAAATCAGAAAACAGCAACAAACTTTAAAGATATTGCGATTGAATTATGGGAAGTTAAGCGATATGAAAACAATTTAATTAGTATTAATCAAATTAAGAAAAGTAAATCGGCTGAAAGTATTAAACCAATTACATCAAGCAATACTGAATTAGATGCCGTTACAAGAGAAATAAAAGTATATACGGAAGAAGACCATACAGCTAACAAATCAGATGATATAATAGAGTTATACGAGACTTTTAGGGATGCTATTGTAAATCTTTCAGACGACATTGAAATTGAACCTAAAAAACTATATATAGCTTTTAAAAAGAACAAAAACATAGCAGATATAGTAGTACTCAAAAAAGGTCTAAAACTATTCATCAATCTAACAAAAGGAACATTAGACGACCCAAAAATGTTGATGCGTGATGTTTCAAATACAGGTCATTGGGGTAATGGCGATTATGAGTTGGTTATAAAAAACACAGATGATTTAGAATATTTAATGAGTTTGATTAAACAAGCTATATGAATATTATATCTTCACAACCCATAATATCAGTATTATAGTAAAGCTAATTCATTTTATTTGTACCTTTATAATGTAGCCTTACCCTTTTTAGGACATCTCTAAATTCAACAATTTTTCTTTAATATTGGTCGTTTCGGGGAAGAATTCTTCCCCGAAACGGTCTTT
>NZ_JALKBB010000052.1:0-12514 GCF_023016025.1 Arenibacter sp. S6351L
TGTAAATGTGATTGATTTTCTAATTACCGCCATAATGAACCAATATTATTAATAATGGTTCAAGTTAAGAATAAATTTTGAGGAAGACAACTATCGTTTAATTGAACTTTTGAGAACTGGACTAGTGCTTTTTATAGGAGCAAGGCGTTGCCTACAATCTTTAAAATCAGGCTGTTTATAAAAAGGAAAATGCTTTTTCAAAAAGCTATAAAATCATTTAGGTCCGTCTACCAGTAATTAAAACAATTTTTACTAACTATTTTTCATTGAATTCCATCTCAAGTTTAGCCTCCAAGTCATCAACTACAAGGCCTCTTGCAATTACTCTACCCTTATCATCTATAAGAATATTGTCCGGGACTCCTTTAAGATTATAAATTGTAGCGACATCACCCCAAGGCCCTTTTTCATTCAAAACATGATCCCAAGGTAAACTATCCTCCATAATGGCTTTCAACCATTTTTCCTGGACATGATCCATGGAGACCCCAACAATATTAAATCCCTTATCATGGAACTTCCCATACACTTTTTTAAGGGCCGGATTTGACTCTCTACAAGGGCTACACCAAGATGCCCAAAATTCAATCAAAGTATATCTTTCCCTTAAATCAGAAATTTTTGTTTTTTGACCATTTATATTATTCAGTTCAAAGTCAACATACTTGTCCCCTATTTGTGGGTTTACGTTAAGTTTCAGATATCGAGCTATTTCTTTTCCATAAATCGATGCCTGGGTCTTATCGTTCATCAATGTAAAAAGTTCCGTGAACAATTCCTTGTCCAATCTAAATCTTGATTCATTTAAGGTTCTGGCACTTTCTAAGGAATTAGGAAAATCCCTTATAAATGCGTTGGTAACCTCATAAAGTTCCTCATTTAATGCCTGCATTCTCAAGTAAAGGGTATCTTGTTCTTGATCCGTCAAATTTCCTGTCTTCCTCCCTGTCATTATAATATTACCCAGACTATCTATTTTATTACTAATTGGACGTTTTTTTAGTTCGTGCAAATTCGCCATTCCCTGAGCTTCGCCCCCGACGACTATTGCTTTCTTCAAACCATCATCGTTGATTGTAACGGTTGTTTGGGTGTTCTCCAACCAGAAAAACATAGTTCCCGGCATACCTTTTATTTTAAGCGTTGTTCTTCGGGGCCTATCAATAGTTCCCGAAAATTTGAACTTTCCATCTTTGACAAGGACAGAATCCTTGAAATAGACAGATTCATAGTCCCATTGAAAAATCTCGCAGATACTATCATTGAAACCTTTAACGTTCCCATGTATTTCATAACCAATATTTTTCTTTTCGATTTTGCAAGAGGCTATTATCAAGAAGACCAAAACAAACAGTGCTTTTTTTATCATATTTCATCTTTTGTTTTATCCTTTATTTGAACTATTAAATACTAAAATGATTAATATGCCCTTCTTGTGATGCGAACAACTGTTGGTTGTGGTATGTTACAATTAGATTATTGAACAGCTTGACCTCTTGTTTCGTCAGGTGCCTCACTCCTTCCCTGTTCTCGCTCAAATAGATTGCCAAATTAGGAGATATTGGGTAAAAAAGCTCCATTTCCTTTGGTTCCTCTTTTAAACTACTTGTTCCCTTTGCATTAATAATTGGCTGGTCGGAAGTTATGAAATTTAGCCCTCCCGAAGCTTTTAAAATTTCGACTTTTGCTTTGGAAAAAATCCAATTACCAATTACCACAATAAAAATTAGGTGCATAATGTTTGCCAGCCTTTTCATATCTAAGCCATAATCCAGAATTCCTCCCAGATATAAGTTTTCCCTCATTTTTCTTGTACGGGTATATTGTGCGGCGATATAATTACAGAAATGTCTTTTTTGGTCTTCATGGTCTAAAAACAAATAGCTCTCTTTGTACAAATGGTTAAGAAATTCAATGCCGTGCTGTTCAACATTAGTATGAAAATCCTCTATGGCTGTTTTCCTCGTCTTTTCGGATTTACCGCTCCATTGATAAAATTGATAAATGTCGGAAAGCGGGCCATTGAAGGATGGATCAAATTGTTTTATTAAGTTTACCACAAACCATTTCTCAACATCATCTAGTATTATAGTTTCATAAAAAAACCTTTCGACGGCAACGTTCTTCAAAGAAGTGTAGATTAAGCCCTCAGGTCTTGCACAGTAAATTCTTCCATTAGACGATGACCAAGGCTTTAAGTAATGGCGCCAAACATAATGCTGGTTTTTTTTAATGGCCATGTAGTATCCTTTATTTGAACTTTTATAAATGTTCTAAATCTTCAGGGTTCTTAAAGAGTTCTTGACCCGTCTCAACATTTTTCACACCTATTGTTTTCTGTTTCGCAATATTCACAAAAACTTGCTCAATCACAACATAAATGTTAGAGGAAAGTTCAGGGTGAATCTCAGGTTTGTACTTTACTTTATCTCCAATTTGAAATGACATATTTAATCGTTTAATTAGACTTTGACCGTTGATAATTATCAATTAATGCTTCCGACACGATTTGGGCCTTTTCATCGCTTATGCAATCAAAAGTAATTTTTTGGGTGGTTGTAAATTCTTTTAGCAGCTTGCCAACATCCTCAGCAGTCAGAAAACCATTCTCGCTTAAGTTGCCCAATATATCACTATATCTATGTGACCTAAAACCATCTTCTAACATATCGTTTAATTATACTTTGGTTAATTGGACTAAGGATTTTCATAGGAGGTTTTGTTGTAAAATTTTATTTATTTTCCAACCGTGCTGGTGTTGGCGGCGGAGGCGGTGGAAGATTTTTTTGTTTTCTTCTTTATTTATCAAATTATATTCCTTTAGATCACATCTTCAACGGGGTTTTATATACCATAAATAGTTCAACAATTTGTAGTCTGTTTTATATAAAAGTATAAGCTTGTCTTGATTAAGACAGAAATATCTCTAAGAGTTCATACATGTATGAAAGATATATTTTATTATTATATTCGTTTTAGTAAAAGTTGTATAATCAAACGTTTACAGGGAATATCATACTAGAAAACAAATGAGACGTAAACAAGCTTATCATCCTGTAAAAACAAAATATCTGGGAGAGTTGCATTACCTTTCTGCTGTTACCTTGTTTATTTCATATTTTTTTTTTCAATTAAGCTATGGTCAGTTAAAAAACCAAGAAAAAGAAAGCTACCTATGGTTTGATGAAGTAATGGGTACTGAAAATATTAACTTGTACAACGGGCTAAATTATATTGAAAAATACAAGACAAAAAATGGAAATCATAAATTTTTCAATTCTGAGAATACACTACCAAACTCGTTAATAATCTACGAAGGACAACCATACTACAATGTGAAAATAAAATACGATTCGTTTGAAGATCAAGTTTTAGTTGTATCTAATAACGTTGTTCAGCTTACTCGCGAAAATATATCTAGTTTTACCATTAACGAAAATAGGTTTGTTTACCTCGACACCGCGAGCCAAGACACTCGGTTTATCCACGGTTTTTATGAGATTTTAACAGAGAATCCTTCTTATACCCTCTATAAAAAGCATAGAAAAAAAACAATAAAAAGAATAGATCAAAATACGAAATACTTCGAATTTTTCGATGATAACCAATATTATGTCCATTATTTGGATGCCTACCACAAAATCAAAACAAAAAGAGATCTACTTAAAATTTTTCCAGAGTTTAAAAAGGAAATAAAGGCAAACTCGAAAAAGATTTCACATAAATTAGATTTAGAAAGTTATTTGCTGAACACTTTGCCGAAGATAAATTTTATAAAACCTGAAACCGCTAATCTGGAGCAATGAAATCTTTACTATATCTACTATTGTTTCTGTGTTTTCAGGTATCCTATGCTCAGCATAAAATTGATAACGTATCCGCATCTTTTAAAGATACCAATTTAACAGAAGCCTTACTTTATATAGAAAAAGCAACAGACTATCAATTTTTTTATTTGGACAAATGGTTAGAAAGTAAACATGTTACAGGAGTCTATACCAATGCGCCCTTAGATGATGTTTTAACAGATATATTTAAAAATACGGTTATCAATTTCTATATTACTACGGATAAAAAAATTATTTTAACCCAAAATACGGTAGTCTATAGTACACTCCCCATTGATTTTTTTAAAACCCATGAAGAAGAATCAAGTGTTTTGGAGGATGAAGAAATTAAGACAGCCCCCATCTTGTATATCTCAGAACAAACTATTAACAGTAAAAAGGTAATACGCGTAGGAAAAGAAGATTCTACAAATAGAAAGAATAAATTTACGCTAAACGGGGTTATCAGAAATGCCCAGACTAGAGAAGTAATTCCGAATTTAGCCTTGGTGGTTAAGAACCAAAATATTGGTGTGGTAACCAATATTAATGGCTACTATTCTATTGAATTGCCGGCTGGCCTCAATCAGATTGAGTTTAATGCCCTTGGAATTGAAAAGAAGAAGCAAAATTTAGTAATATATAATGATGGCCAACTAGATTTTGCTCTAAACGAAAGTCTCGAAATTTTAGAAGAAGTAATTGTTAAAGCCGACGCCAATAAAAATATAGAACAAAGCATTACTGGTGTGTCGGAAATTGAAGTAGCAAAAATAAAAACAATTCCACTGGTTTTAGGAGAACGCGATATTCTGAAAGTAGCAACAACCCTACCCGGAATTTCAACTGCCGGAGAGGGAGCGGCAGGGTATAATGTTCGTGGGGGTAAAACCGATCAAAACCTAATCTTACTCGATAATGCTGTAATCTATAACCCATCGCATTTCTTTGGCATCTTCTCTGCTTTAAATCCTTTTACTACAAGTGGTGTTTCGATTTATAAAGGAAGTATTCCTGCCGAATATGGGGGAAGACTATCTTCGGTATTCGACATTAAGACGAAAGATGGTAATGTAGAAAAATTTTCAGGAGAGGCTTCTTTGGGGCCAGTAACAAGCAACCTCGTTCTAGAAGTCCCTGTAATCAAAAATAAATCATCCATTTTAGTTGGTGGAAGAGCAACCTATTCGAAATGGATTTTAAAATCCCTGAAATCGGAATCCTTAAAAAACAGCAATGCTTCGTTTTCAGACCTTATTGCAAAATACCATCACAAAATAAATGCTAATAATGATATAAGGGCAACCGTCTACTACAGTAATGATGCTTTTAACATAAGTTCAGATTCTGTTTACGGGTATGACAATAGGTTGTTTTCCCTTAATTGGAACCACAAATTTAACGACAAAAGCAGTTCGAGTTTATCCCTAACCAATAGCCAATACCGATTTAATATTACCTACGACAATAATTCTGTAGATGCTTTTGATTTAGGCTACCGCAATGAAGAAACCGAGGCAAAATTAAAATTTAAATACCTATATAGAAAGAAGCATAGCTTAGATTTTGGCCTATCGAGCAAACTTTACGGAGTTTATCCAGGCAGTATTCAACCCTTAGAACCGCAATCGAACGTTCTAGGAATTAATATTCCCAAAGAAAAAGGACTAGAATCTGCCATTTTTTTGTCTGACGATTATAAGGTTACTGAAAAGTTATTGTTGAACCTAGGCTTACGTTATTCTTTATTTGCTGCTTTGGGCGAACAATCCCAAAGAATTTATGAAGATGGAATTCCTAAATCGGAAAGCACCTTTGTAGAAACCCGAACTTTTGGTAAAAATGAAGCATTTAAAACATACGGAGGACCCGAAGCCCGTATATCGGGTCGTTATTTTATAAAGCCTGATATATCTGTAAAGGCGAGTTTTGGTAATACCTACCAATTTATTCATACATTATCGAACAATACCACAGTATCCCCAACGGATACTTGGAAACTCTCCGATATAAACATAAAGCCACAACGAGCTAGTCAGGTTGCCTTGGGGCTCTACAAAAATATTGACAATAACACCTATGAGTTTAGCATTGAGAGTTATTATAAAAAATTGAACGATATTATCGATTATAAGGTAGGTTCCGAGCTTTTACTAAATGAGACCATAGAAACAGAGGTCTTTCAAGGCGAAGGCAAGGCCTACGGAATAGAAGTGCTCTTAAGAAAAAATAAAGGTATACTAAATGGTTGGCTGGGGTATACTTATGCCCGATCTCTTATAAGATTTGAAAGTGAATTTAAAGAAGAACAGATTAATAATGGAGATTTCTTTCCTTCGAATTACGATAAACCACACGATATCAGTTTCGTAGGCAACTATAAACTAACCAAACGGTTTAGTCTATCTACTAATTTTGTTTATCAAACAGGAAGGCCTACAACCTATCCCATTGGTACATACGTTTATCGAGGACAAGGATATGCTTTTTATAGCAATAGAAATGAGTTTAGAATTCCTGATTACTACCGAATGGATGTTAGCTTTAATGTAGAAGGAAATCACAAGATTAAGAAATTTGCTCATAGTTTTTGGAATTTGTCCATTTACAACCTATTTGGAAGAAAAAATCCGTATTCCGTATTTTTCGTAACAGAAAACGGTCAGGTTAAGTCTTATAAAAGCACCATATTTTCAGTTCCGATACCGACCATTACCTATAATTTTAAATTTTAATGAAGCAATCTAAATGATTAAAACCAAATTACAGATACGAACTGTATCATTTTTTTTGCCGTTTGTTATTGGCATTTTGATCAATAGCTGCATAGAGCCCTTTGATGCTAAAACGGAAAATTTCGAAACGGCTTTAGTAATTGAGGCTACTATAACTGATGAAATTAAAAAACAAGTAGTTTATTTGGATCGAGCTTCAAAGGTCGAAAATATAGGCCGTAATCCAGAACAGAATGCCCGTGTCTCGATTGTAGATGATGCACAAAACGATTATGCATTTGAAGAAGTTTCACCTGGTAAGTATGTATCCCTTATTGATTTTAGCATCTTACCCAAGGTTACTTATCAATTGCATATACTAACTAGCGATGGCAGAAAGTATACATCTACACCAGAAAAAATACCCGAAGAAACACCTATTACTGATTTTAAGGCAATCGCTTCTACTAATAATAAAGGTCTAGATGGTGTAAGTATAATTGTGACCAATGCAGCCTACCAAGAACCGAAATTCTTTCGCTATGAATATGAAGAAACCTATAAGATTATTGCACCCTATTGGAGTGGAAAAAAAATGCTTTCAACATACCCAGTTACTGTAAATAACGGCATAGCGCTTGAAAACGAGCGTATTTGTTATGCTACAGAGCGACCAAGAGGACTTATTATTCACCAAGACCAAGAGGGTGTTACCAATAGTGGCCTTCCCGAGTTTCAGCTTCGATTTGTAGACAAAGATGACTATATTTTGGCACATCGTTATAGTATTTTGGTACGACAATACACTATATCGAAGGAGGCCTATGTTTATTTAGAAACGCTTAAAAAATTTTCGGGACAAGAAAGTGTGCTTTCGGAAACCCAACCCGGTTTTTTTGATGGAAATGTTTACTCAGAGAGTAGTGCCTCGGAAAATGTTTTGGGTTATTTTGAGGTATCCTCCTTAAGCTCAAAACGGATATATTTTAAGTTTAACGACATTTATCCTGATGAATTGCCTCCAACTATTGGTATGAGCTGTACGGCTTATAGTGCAGGTTTAGATACAAGCCCAACTTTACCGGAGTTGGTGAGAGATAATTTAGTAAGATTTTTTTCAGTTGTCCCTGAAGACCCTTACAGTGCGAATGTTGTTCCAAGAATTTGCGCAGATTGTACTGTTTTAGGGAGTTCTGAGGTTCCAGATTTTTGGGTTGAATAAAAAATGATATGAAGAAAATATTCTTAGCAGTCTATACCATTTTTTTAGCTTCATCTATTTATGGGCAAATTTCTGTAAAAGACAACGTGCTTTCTATATTTAAAGGGCAGATACCCGAAGAACGGATTTTTGTTTATCAAAACACATCGGTATTAGTATCGGGCGAGAAATTATACTATAGTGTTTTCTGTTTAAATGAAAAAAATAATTTGCCAAGTGGCCTAAGTAAAATTGCTTATGTCGAATTAGTAGGAAAAGATAACTTGCTTGTATTTAGGCATAAGATTAGATTGCAAAATGGCATAGGACAAGGTGAATTTTTGATTCCTTCGGCCGTTTCTAATGGAAATTATAAGCTTTTGGGCTATACCCGATGGATGAATAATAAGGGTGATAATTATTTTTTTAAAAGTGATTTAACGATTCTCAATCCCCATCAGAGATATAAAAAACCAACTACAGCTAAAGCACATTTTTCAGCGATTGATTCCGTTGATCAAAACAATGCCGGTTATACACTTCAAAAATCGAGTTTAAACCCAGATAAAAACTTGAAACTAACAACCAATAAAAAATATTACAACCAACGAGAGCAGGTTGTTTTAAAGTTACTGGGCTTAAACAGTTCTGTTTTAAACGGAAATTACTCCATATCGATAAGAAAAACAGATTCTATTGATAAAATTGGAAACAACAATTCCCAGAATTTTAAACTTCAGAATAAAAGTGAAGTAGCTTCTAAAGCGATGAGCAATCCTATTTACTTGCCAGAATTAAGAGGTGAGCTATTTAGTGGGCAGGTAATTACAAAAAGCACAGGGCTACCCGCCGCGTATGTTAATGTGGTGCTCTCAATTCCTGAAAAGGCATTTGATGTTAAAATTTCAAAAGCCGATAAAAATGGATTATTTTATTTCAATGTAAATAGGGGTTTTGGGCCGAAAGAACCCTATGTACATGTTTTGCAAAATAAGGGCCAGTTTGAAATTTTATGGGACAAACCATTCCAATTGGATTATGAGAATTTAGTTTTTGATGATTTGGTAATTACCCCAGATATTACGGATATAATTTTAAAACGAAGTATCAATGCTCAAATTGAAAATGCATATTCCGAAGCAAAACAAGATTCTATCTGTTTAGAAAAACCATATTTACCTTTCTACCTTAGGTATAGCAAAGTATATGATTTAGATGATTACACAAGGTTTCCAACAGTAAAGGAAACATTTGTTGAAATTATAGATTATGTTCAGTTCAGAAAAAATGAAGCCGGAAAACAATTTGTGAACCTAATACAAGAAGGCTTTACACAATCCAACAGTCCGGTTATGGTCATTGTCGATGGAGTTTTCTTGGAGGATCATGATAAACTACCCGATCTAAACGCCAGAAAAGTAAAGAGAATTAATGTTCTTTTTCATCCTATGGTTTTGGGGCCTCAAACGTTTTCAGGACTGGTTGTATTCGAGACCTTTAATGGCAATTTTCAGGATTTCGTTAAAGACGATTATGTTTCTAAGGTGGAAATAATTACACCTTTAGATAAAAAAAAATACTTTAATCAAACTTATACTTCAAATGACCCTGGACTGCCAGACTCTACTAGCCGAATACCTGATTACAGGAATCAATTACTTTGGATTCCGGATTTTAAACTAGAAAAAGAAGAAACAACTCTCGATTTTTTTACATCAGATGTCAGTGGCGACTTTGAAGTGCGTTTGGAAGGTTTTAGCTCTAAAGGAGAGCCTATTTCTGTATTGGAGACATTTTTTGTAAACTAGTTATGGTATGGTGTAGAACAAGATTATATCTTCATTACAGAATCATTAATGCTATCCTATTTTTGAACTTTATTAAATTGGTACATAGTAAAACACCAATCCTATATCCTCTCCTGGATTGTTTGTTGGTGGCATCAAAACTAAACTATCTAGACCTAATAGCTTAACTCTTCCATTGATTACCCCATCATCACGTTTGGTTATAATAATTTTGTCTTCCCTATTATATTTCCAAGTTCCAGTCATAAATGTTCCATCTGCATTAAACAAAAGATATGTCCCATCCTTTTCAAATTGATAGTCATTATTCGGTGATCCAGGCATTCCATTAATCTTTTGTCCATTTGCCATGCCGTAATCCAATTTCCACCTTTGGAAAAGTTCCTTTTCCACTTCAGAAGTTGAATTTGTAGCAGAACCTTTATGAGTACCACACGACCATATGGCAAAGACTAGTGAGAAAAAGGAAAAGTATAATTTGGTTCTACTCATTAATCCTTTATTTGAACTTTGATTTGATTATACCTGTGTCTACCCCTTCAGCTTTTAGTTTCAGTTCTAGGTCATTTCTGTCAAAATCATTTAAATCTTTACCAACCAGCATTTGAATTGCATGTCCCTTAGATACATAGACTTCAATTAATTCAACCAACAATGCCTTTTTATATTTTGTGTCTTTTATTACCGTCATTTTCACCCTTTATTTAAACTTTAACGAATTCGGGGCACACTGTGTCCCGAATTTAAATAGAATCCTTTATTTGAACCTTGACTTCAGCTTAGTTCTATATTGTCACCAGTGCTTTCTATAATTTAATTTCGTAATAGTCAATTTCATATTGATTACATAATTGCCTTTCCGAATCGTTTAATTTCCATGCAACAATAGTTGCCTTAATTTTAGAATATGTCAAAGGCTTCTTGAGTTGAGAGCACCTTAAAACTCGATACTTAATTGCTTGATGTATTCCTGGCAAAACATTGTCAAGTTCAATTTCCACAACTGTATTGGTCTGTCCATTTAGAGGTTCAAACAAGATGTCAACAAGGTCACCAGAAATAAATTGATGCTCTATTTTTGCAATAAAATTTTTGGAGGATAATCCAATAAGAGAAGGGTTTTTGGCTATGTATTCCTTTAATTTTTTATGAGCAGGGCTTTCTCCTCCTTTTCCATATTTTCGTTTTAACATGACCTTCTTTGTATAACTGCCCTTTATCGCTCCTTCTACTATGGGTCTTTCAATTGCATAATCTGGGAAGTCCGATTCCAATAGCTTTAAAATCATTGACTGTGTCGATGCATTTTGAACTACTTGAACTAAATCATGTAAGATTGTTGCAACCTGCTCATCGGCTAAGTATCTGAATCGTCCTTGTTTCCAGTCAGGTTTGGATGAATTATTATTGTTTTTGTGATAAAGCCAAAAATCAAGTTCCTTTGCTTCGTCCAATGTTAATCTCAATGATTGGTTTTTCTGTCCAATGATTTGATGGTGGTCATCAACCAGATCTTTAATCTTAAGAAATCCAACAATTTTTCTCTCCGATTCCGAAGTAGAGGGAAAACAGGTCGTTAATATGGCGATTTTTCCTTTGCCCGTTCTCAACATTCTAAATGGTTCACCCGTCTTGAATTTATTTCCGGGATTCCAAGTCCATGTTTCAAATAATGTACTTTCATTACATGGGTAATCCTCAACTGGTCCTTTGAAACCTCTCTTATAGTACTTTTTACACGAGCATGCAGGTTGACTGCACCATCGTCCTCTCCCTTTTTCTACATTGTAAATGATGTTTTGTATTTCACATCTTTGCTTAAAACCAACAAAAATGTCCTCATCACCATTGTTGTAAATTAAATTACATGCTATATTTTCCATTATCGATATCTATGGTTTCTGTGCTTTTCATCCTTGATTTTAATGCATTCTATTTCAGAAATTATACGCACATGAATAGGCTTTTTTTCTCCAAACTACAACATATACATAAATTAACACTAACTATTCTATTATGGAAATATGTTAATTTGAACTTTTACGTATCTATGTTAATAATCCTTTTTTGAACTTTAGTCTTTCTGTTTTCTTAAATAAAAACCATAAATGATACTCAGAATTAAGTAAATACCAATCCCTAGAACAAATGCATTGATATTTACATTGCCATCTGTTGAGATATTCAAAGCTTCTGTTAAAATACCTCCAGATAATAAACTAACTATTAACCTTACCCACCATTTCTTTATTAGAATCATCCTCTATTTAGACTTTATAACTAGGTTATTATTACTCAATATTAAGGTTGCCGTTGGCATATTTCTGGAATAATGTTTTAGCCTTCTTCGATTTAATCTCTGACAAATTATCAAATGTCACAAACCCTTTTTGAAGGTATTCAGTTAATAAATCTGAGTTTTCCTCAATAGTAATAACTTCTTTATCTAGTAAATAAGAGAAGAATTTTCTAAAACCTTCGTAACTAACATCATGCATTTGCTATCCTTTATTTAAACTTTACTTTAAGTGCTTTGGAAAGTCCATCTTACCCCCTAAGATCCTAACTATGAAAATACCTTTGGTGTCGATATAATAAAAAACTACATGTGATTTGTATCGATACCTCAAAAGCATTTGGTTTTTGACGGCAACATATCTTCTACCCATTTCTGGGTTAATTGCCAATTCTCCCAAAATATCCTTTAAGCCTTTTGCGTATTTCAAAGATTGACTAATCCCGAATTCCTTTATCGTGTATTTGGCAATGGATTTAATGTCACTCCTTGCTTTAACACTAATGACATATCTATTCTCCGGCATTATGCTCATTTATAGCCTCCTCCCAAATACTATCTATAGTCGCATCAGATGGCCCGCTCTCCATCCCATCGATGAGGGCTTCGTTCAAATCCACAATACGCTTTCTTCGCTCCTGATCTTTACGAATAATATCTCTGACGTA
>NZ_JALKBB010000053.1:0-11806 GCF_023016025.1 Arenibacter sp. S6351L
AATTGCTCAAGATCTTCTTTTGTCTTTTTTGAATTTTCCATTGTAGTCATAATTTATAAAATTTTGAATTATGACACACTTAAATAAACAGTCTCACAAGTGGCTATAACCAATTATGTGCGACTTCTCAATCGCCCTGAAAAAAAGGCTCATGTCGAAGTGACTGCTGTGTCCCTCGCTGGCGCGTGCGTCACGCTCGTGCCCTAAAAGTCTACTTCTCTATATAATTTTATTTTGCAATACTTCATAAAACCATTTATCTGCCTAGTGGCAGGTTCAAAGTTGAATGTTTATAGTCTAATATCTAGAATCTAACGTCAAGCATCTACAGTCTAGAACCTAACATCTAGCATCTATCATCTCAAACCAACATCTAAAATTTCACATTAATAGTCGCATAAATGGCACAGTCATTGCTTATTTTTGACGGATAAAGAAAGACATGCAATCAATAAAAAAGACCCTTTTAATACTGTTGTTGCCGTTGCTGGCATTCACGGTGGCCCATAAATTTTACATAAGTGTAACCAGTGTTGAATACTCTGAAAAGGACATGGCACTGCAGATTACGACCAGGGTATTTATAGATGATTTTGAAAAGGTGTTACAGGAGAGGTATGGCGTTAAGGGCAATTTGGCCACCAAAGAGGAGTCTGCCATGGCAGATACCTATATAGAGAAATATTTGAGGACAAAATTTATTATTGAAATCAACGGTAAGCAGGTAGACTTTAATTTTTTGGGAAAAGAATATGATAACGATATTATGATCTGTTATCTGGAAGTTCCGAAAATCGATATTAGCGCTTCCACATCCATTGGCGTGCAGAACGAGGTGTTGATGGATATTTTTGAGGAACAAAAGAATGTGGTGCATTTTAAACTCGGGAACCAAAAAAAGAGCTTTGTTCTTATCCGCGAGAATAATAAAGGAATGTTAAACTTAAAGTAATTAATAACAATGTATCATATAATTGTTAAATTCCCGCGCTAAAAAAATAATTCAAATATGAGGAGAATGAAACATGTTTTTGCTTCACTATTGTTCCTGATTGCGGCACTTGCTGTAGCCCAGGAAGAAGTAAGGACCGAACTGGAGCCCGGACACATTAATCAGAATAAATTTAAGCAGCTTTATGAAGAGTTTGCGACCCCAAACACCTATAGGTCGGCCTCAGGGGCACCGGGACCGGATTATTATCAGCAACAGGCAGATTATAAGATGGATATTGAGCTTGATGATAAAAATGCCAAAATTTATGGTTCCGAAACTATAACCTATACCAATAACTCACCGGATGACCTTACATTTTTATGGGTACAATTGGATCAGAACGTACGTTCCAAAACTTCCAAATCGCCCTTGCGCGATGATGAGGGTGTGCCAGTGGCGGAGCCCGTGGCCAAGTTTGCTGCTAAATATATGACGGAGCCTTTTGATGGTGGATTCAATATAGAATATGTTAGGGATGCCAACGGTAAAGCCTTGCCCTACACTATAAACCAGACCATGATGCGAATAGACCTTCCCCAAGTTTTAAAAAGTAAGGGACAGGTTTCTTTTTCCATAAAATGGTGGTACAATATTCCAGACCATACCGTAAATAGGGCTCGTTCTGGATATGAATATTTTCCAAAGGATGGTAATAGAGCTTATGTTATAGCTCAATTCTTTCCAAGAATGGCCGTCTATAGTGATATAGAAGGATGGCAGAACCATCAGTTCTGGGGCAGTGGGGAATTTGCCCTTCCGTTTGGGAATTACGAGGTTAATATTACCGTTCCTGCAGATCATATTTTGGATGGTACCGGAGAGCTTCAGAATATGAAGGAGGTATTTTCCAAGGAAATGATAAGTAGATATGAAAAGGCAAAGAAATCTTATGACAAACCTGTTATCATTGTGAGTCAGGCCGAAGCCGAAGAGGCCGAAAAAGGATTTTCTGAAAAGAAGAAAACTTGGAAGCTAAAGGCAGAAAATGTAAGGGATTTTGGTTTTGCTACTTCGCGTAAATTTATTTACGATATGCAGGCAGTGAAAATAGGTAATAGGGATGTTATGGCCATTTCCATGTATCCAAAAGAAGGCAATCCGTTATGGGAAGAGTATTCCACTAAAGCGGTAGCCCATACCTTGCGCTCCTATTCCGCTCATACTTTTGATTATCCCTACCCTAAGGCAATATCTGTCCACGCCAAGAATCAGGGAATGGAATACCCTATGATCTGCTGGAACTACGGGAGGCCCAACGAAGATGGTACCTACTCTGATAGGGTGAAATACGGCATGATATCCGTAATTATCCATGAAGTGGGACACAACTTTTTCCCTATGATCGTTAATTCCGATGAGCGTCAATGGGGTTGGATGGATGAAGGTCTGGATACCTTTATGCAATATATGGCCGAGCAGGAATTTGGGGTAGCCTATCCCGAGGCCATTGCGCCTAATAGCAAATACCCATCCGGGAGGGGGGAGCCTACCAAGATAATACCCTATATGTCCGGGGATCAAAGTACCATAGCACCTATTATGTCCAATCCGGAGAATGTATATCAATTGGGCAATAATGCCTATGCAAAACCTGCTACCGCATTAAATATTCTTAGGGAAACGGTAATGGGAAGGGAGCTCTTCGATCATGCCTTTAAGACCTATGCCCAACGATGGATGTTTAAACATCCGTCCCCGGAAGATTTCTTTAGGACCATGGAAGATGCTTCGGCCGTAGATTTGGATTGGTATTGGAGAAGTTGGTTCTATACTACCGATTATGTGGATATTGGGGTAAAGGGAGTGAAAAAATATTATGTTTCCGACAAGCCTTCCAAACAAATGAGGGAAATAATGGCGGCAAGGAATATTAAGGAAGAGGATCTGCCTCCCTTGGTTTATTTGGAGGAGGAAGAATCGGAAGATGCCGACGCCAAATTAAAAGGAAAGGCGCCATCAGAAAATTCCAAAACTTTAAAAGAGTTTATGATGGACAATATGTCCGTGGCCGAGAGAAATGCCATCAAGGAGCCCAAATATTTTTACGAGGTTACTTTTAATAAGCCCGGAGGTATTCCTATGCCTTTGATAGTAGAGTATACCTACGCGGATGGTTCCAAGGAAAATGTTACCTACCCGCCGGAAATATGGAGAAAAAATGACCAGGAAGTAAAAAGGGTCGTTGCTTCGGGCAAGGAGTTGGTAGGAATTGAAGTGGATCCAAAAGCCGAAACGGCGGATATAGATACCACCAATAATTCGTGGCCAACCAAAGAGGTTAAATCCGACTTCGAGCTTTTTAAAGAGAATTTAAAAGGGAAATAATTTTTTTGCGAATCGCAGACCTAATATAGAATTAGCATCATATTTAATACCGTTGCTTGAATCTAATTAAAGCCCCGATACCGGATTGCCTAACGGCCTAACTGGTATCGGGGTTTTGTTTTTGTGCGTTATTCTTCTGCGGACCTATCCTTAGAAAGTGCCTTATTATCTCGGAATTAACGGATATAGGGCTTGTTATCAATGATTTAAAACTAATTTTGGCTTTATTTTATAAGGTTCAGGTGCCCTGAAAAAAGTTAACCATATTTTTTATGCAGCTGTCAAACTTCTCATTATATTTGTGTTATGTTAAGTACGATAATTCTATTTATTAGCGGAGGAGAAATCTTTTTTATCATGTTTATCGTGGTAATGGTTTTTGGCGCCGACAAAATTCCTGGTATAGCCAAGGGATTGGGAAAGGGCATGCGACAACTGAAAGATGCCACGGAGGATATCAAGCAAGAGATTCAGAAGAGTGCCGAGAAGCAGGGTATAGATACCAGCTTTGCAGACGACATCAAGAGCGAAATCAATAAAGTGAAGAAGAACGTTGATGAGGTAACCGGCGTTGTCAAAAGAAAGTAGTATGCTGGACCAACTGTTACAGTGGGACCGGGATGCTTTTATTTATCTAAACAGTTTGGGCATCGAAAACCATGATGTCTTTTGGTCTACCATAACTAATTTCTCTACTTGGATTCCCTTATTTATTTTGTTTATAGTTCTTGTTTTTAGGTCCTACCCTAAAAAAGAAGCGTTTTGGGTTCTTGGTACTACACTTGTTACCTTGACCGTCGTAGCGGCACTTACAGGAATCACCAAAGAATTGGTGGCACGTCTTCGCCCAAGCAATACAGAGGAAATCAACACTTTGATCCGAATACTTAAAAGCCCCTCAGGCTATAGTTTTTTTTCGGGCCATGCCTCAAGTTCATTTAGTATTACCACCGTCTTCTTCCTATTTCTTAAGGATAAATTTAAATGGAGCTGGCTCTTTTTTATATGGCCCCTATTATTTGCTTTAAGTCGCATTTATGTTGGCGTACATTATCCTTTGGATTTGATCGTAGGTGCCTTGGTTGGAATTCTTTTTGCGATTTTTTTCTACCGCTTGTACAATAAGGTTGGAAGGGCAAAGTAAAGTGTTTGGACCCCTCCCCCAAGGGGAGAGGATGTTATTAGTTATACCTTAAGATTTGTTGGTTTAAAAATTATTCCCCCTCATTGCTTGTGCTGCTTTTTTGTAGTTTCAAACCTATTTCCCCCTCCTTGGGAGAGCCTGTCCCGCCTTTTGAGCGGGAGGGTTAGGGGGAGGTGGCAACTATCATAACACCCTACTAAGTGTTAGTCCGTCCCTAATTGGCAATAATACCGTTTCTACCCTAGGATCGTCCCTCAACTTTTTATTGTAATCCATCAAAATTTTGGTAGCCTTGTCCTTTGGGTCCAAAGGTTCCATAACCTTCCCGGACCACAGTACATTATCCGATAGAATTACGCTACCGGGACGACATTTTTTTAAGGCAGCCTCATAGTAGTGGTCGTAACTTACCTTTTCGGCATCAATAAAAACCATATCAAAAACTACGTCCAGCTGAGGTATTATCTCCAGTGCATCACCTGTATGCTGCACAATTTGAGGCCCATAACCACTTTCGTTAAAATACCGTCTTTGCATGGCGTGGAGTTCTTCATTGATATCAATAGTGTGCAATGTACCCTCCTTTTGCAGGCCTTCGGCAAGGCATATGGCGGAGTAGCCGGTGTAGGTACCTATTTCCAAAATATTTTTCGGAGCGCATATCTTGGATAAAAGGCTCAATACCCTACCTTGAAAATGCCCGGTAATCATCCTGGGTTGAATTACCTTTAAATGGGTCTCCCGCGTCAGCCTTTGGAGCAATTCGGGTTCCGATTGTGAGTGGTCGGCAATATATTGTTCCAATATGGAAGATAAAAAATGCATGAGTTTTACTTTGTATATTTAAACCTTCAAATATAATAATCATGCAGGAATTTACCGTAAGAACGGCCACATTGGACGATTTAAAAATACTGTTGTCCTTTGAACAGGAAATTATACGTGCAGAAAGACCTTTTGACGAAACCTTGGATAAGGATCCGATCAGTTATTATGACCTTAGGCAACTGCTATTGTCCGATGAGGCCGAGGTGATGGTGGCAGAGCTGGATTCAAGGATAGTAGGTTCCGGTTATGCATTAATACGGGATGCAAAACCCTATTTGGACCATAAAAAATACACCTATCTTGGCTTTATGTATACCGATGGGGATCAACGTGGCAAGGGAGTTAATAAGGCAATCGTGGATGCTTTGGTGCATTGGTCAAAATCTAAGGGTATCCATGAAATTAGGCTTACGGTGTACAATGAAAATGCCCCTGCCATTAGGGCCTATGAGAAAGTGGGCTTTAAAAAGCATATTTTGGAAATGAGGGTACATGTTGACTGATCAAATTATAGATGTACCAATTACCACTTCTAGCCGTAAATTGTATTTTTACATAAAAATTAGGATATGGAATTTAAAAATTCGTTAGTGTTTGCCCAACAATTGGACGCGGTTGATCCCCTTCGGAAATACCGTGACGAATTCCATTTTCCCAAGGTAAAGGGCAAGGATGTTATTTATTTCACCGGAAATTCCCTAGGATTACAGCCTAAACGCAGCCAAAAGTTTGTAGACGACATAATGAAGGATTGGAAGGACTTGGCCGTGGAAGGTCATTTCCATGCCGAAAAGCCTTGGTGGGATTATCATGAGAGGTTGGCAGCGCCCTTGGCGAAAGTGGTAGGTGCCAAAACTCCGGAAGTATCTGTAATGAATACCCTGACCGTTAACCTTCACATGCTCATGGTCTCTTTTTACAGGCCTACCCAAAAAAGATTTAAGATTATTTGTGAGGAAAAGGCATTTCCTTCAGATCAATATATGTTGAACAGTCAGGTTGAATTTCATGGTTTTGATCCCAAAATGGCCATTGTTGAAGTTAAGAAAAGAACGGGCGAAAATTTTTGGCATACCCAGGATGTTATTGATAAAATTAATGAAGTGGGAGATGAACTGGCTCTTGTCCTCATTGGAGGCGTTAATTACTACAATGGTCAGGTCTTTAATATGGAGGCCATAACCAAGGTGGCTAAGGCCCAAGGAGCATTCGTAGGATGGGATTTGGCCCATGCAGTGGGAAATGTTGGTCTAAATCTGCACGATTGGGGGGTGGATTTTGCCGCTTGGTGCAGTTATAAATATATGAACAGTGGTCCTGGGAACGCTTCCGGGATTTTTGTACATGAGAAATATCTAAATAACAACGAGATCCCTAGATTTGAAGGCTGGTGGGGAACAAAGAAGGAAACCAGGTTTTTAATGAAGCCAGAGTTTGAACCTATGGAAAATGCGGATGCATGGCAGGTAAGTAATCCTCCAGTGCTGTCCCTAGCTCCTTACCTGGCCTCTTTGGAAATGTTCGATGAGGTGGGTATGGAGACCCTGATTTCCAAAAGAAAGCTCATTGTGGCCTATTTGGAATTTATTCTCCAAGAGATAGATAAGGAGACCGATGGATCTTTTGAAATTATTACCCCAAAGGACAGGGGCTGTCAACTTTCCGTGTTTTTGCACGGTCAGGGGAAGGATTTGTTCAACTATCTAATGGAAAATGGAGTTATAACGGATTGGCGGGAGCCCAACGTAATTCGATTGGCACCTGCACCTTTTTATTGTTCATTTGCGGATATGTACAACTTTGGTCAAATCCTTAAGTCGGGAATCCGGGCAAAGGGCTAATCTAAGCATGCACTATCCCTGATATTTTTCTTTTTAATTGCTAAATTTCCGGCCTCAAACCTAAATGTGTTATAACTGCCGAACCCTTTATGAAGTCACTTCGTCTTATTCTTTCCAACCCTAGATATTTTGGTCCTTCCTGGGTATTTGCAAGTATAAATATATTGTTTGGTACCTGGGCCATTTACATCCCCTCGGTCAAGGAAAAATTGGGTATCAATAAGGCCGATTTGGGAATCGCGCTATTTTTCCTGTCTTTGGGTGTGTTTATCGTCTTTCCCGTGGCTGCCAAAATCATTGATAAATTAGGGGTAGGCAAGGCTACCTGGTACGGAATAATTTTCAGTAGTGTAGCGGCTTTGTTCCCTTTGTTGGCGCCCAATTACTATTCTTTAATGGGCGGGCTTTTTTTATTGGGGGCCGGCAACGGATTTACCGATATAGCCATGAATACCTTGGTTACCGAAATTGAAAAGGAAGACCGGCAAAATTTTATGTCGGCTTCCCATGGCTTTTTTAGCTTGGGCGGGGTAATTGCCGGACTGGGCAGTTTTCTGATATTTACGATCAATAATCCGGCATTACATATGCTCTATGCCGTTATTTTGGTACTCGTGGTAAATTTTATATTCCATAAGCACTATAGCCATATTGTAGCGGCCCCGGTTGAAAAGGAGCCTTTTAGCCTCAAATTATTTAAACCGCTCTTGGTTCTTGGAATTATTTCCTTTGTAGTAATGGGGGGTGAAGGGGCTATTGTGGATTGGAGCGGATTGTTTCTGCAGGAAATAAGTATGGCCCCTGAAACATTGATAGGTACCGGTTTTTTGGCATTTTCCGTAATGATGACCTTGGGAAGGTTCTTGGGAGACAGTATTAGTGCTGCCATAGGTCCCATTAAAATAGTGGCCTTGGGAGCATCTATAGCCATTGTAGGTTTTGTCTTTGTTCTTACCACTTATACCTATATGGCCATTGTAGGATTTGCATTTATAGGACTTGGCTTTTCGGTAATTGTTCCGGAGCTCTTTAGGATAGGGGGAACGGTCAAGGGTGTGGATTCTTCCCAAGGGGTGTCCTTTATAGCCGGTACGGGTTATGCCGGTTTCTTAATTGGTCCGGTAGTGCTGGGATTTGTAGCTGAAAGTTATTCCCTCAAGTATACCTTTGTAATTCTAATGGTATGTACTATTATAGTGCTTGCAGCCACTTTAGGGTTGCATAGGAGGGGCAGATAATTGCCGGACCAAATCTTATGGGGTTTTTGAAGTGACTTTAATGTTGGTAAAATATAACTTAAAACTGCCGTCTTCATTTTGGTGCATCTCGGCAATTTTTAGGCCGTTGATATCCGCATAATTTTCCCAAGTGGTGATTAGGGAAGGCTCTGGTTGATTTGATCTTCTAAATACCCATTCCTTTATCATATAATCGTTGCCAAAATAAAAATCATAGGCATCACCCGGAGTATAGCCTCCTTCGTTTCCATAAACAATGGTCAGTTTTTGCATTGGGTTTTTGCTGATAGGGGCAGGCACGTCACTTTTGTGGTCGTAGGTGATATTGTTTTTGTCCCAAGCCAGATTAAATGGAGCCATCAACCAATATTTGTCGTTAATAAATCCACCGTTTATTTTTGTGGCCGTACTGTCCATTGTTTTACGATTATAAGAAATGGTATCTCCTTTGTTGATGGATACAATATCGTTGGTCATGGTATTCCACACCCAGCTGCGCTCGGAATGGCTGTCAGGACGATCCACATTGAATGTAAAAGCAATTTCCTTTACATTTCGGAATTGATCGAATCCATGTGCATTGGCTACCTTGTCCAAAATGGAAAGTTCCATTTTTGGAGCGGCTTCTTCTGTTTTTTTATCCGTTTTACAACCAGTTAGGATTAGCGAGAAGCAAAAAACGGCTAGTACTGATTTTTTCATGTTTGGTTTTTATCAAAGATAATAGGTTTTTGGCAAAATTCTTATTCTTGCCCAAATACATTATGGGTACAACTTGAAATAAGGGTGCTTATGGTTTTGTTTTACCAATTATAACAGGTTCGCCCATTAGCGATCATTGGGTGCTTTAAAATTGTAATTTGGAAATATGAGGGGTGTTGTTTTTGTGCCAATTGAATTGAAAGACCTATCAAATAATTTAGCTGCCATAATTCCCAATAAATTCATTATTTTTGAAACTTAATAAGAAATCAAAAAATGAGTTCAAAAAAAGGAAAGATACAAGAGGCAATAGACGAAAAATTGCTTGGCGAAAGAAAAGTATTTCTATGGGGAATGGTAGATGATGATACCGCTAAGCATGTAATCGATCGTTTGTTGTATTTGGATATGCAAAACAACAAAGAAATTCAATTGTACATAAATAGTCCTGGAGGTTATGTTACTTCTGGTTTTGCCATGTACGATACCATTAAAGCGTTAAAGAGTCCGGTATCTACCATTTGCTCCGGTTTGGCAGCCTCTATGGGGTCCATTTTATTATCGGTAGGGGAGAAGGGTAGACGTTTTATACAGCCACATGCGCAAGTGATGATACATCAACCAAGCGGTGGTGCCAGGGGACAGGCTTCCAATATAGAGATTCAGGCAAAGGAGATAATTAAGACACGTGAACTCAGTGCTAAAATATTGGCAGAGAATTGCGGTCAGGATTTTGAAAAGGTAATGAAGGATTTTGACAGGGATTATTGGATGAACGCTGAAGAGTCCATTGCCTATGGAATTGTAGACGGAATATTGGAATAACCGCTCTTAGTTTGTTTAAATTATATTTTAGTACGAATTATACAGAAAAGGAAAAGTCCTTCGCAAACTTAATGTGAAGGACTTTTTTATATATGGACGCCTAAGCGGTATGTGTTTTATATACGAGAGGAACCTAGTGTTTGGATGTTCAGGAAAGAAATTTTTTTAAAAAAAGAGATGTTTTGTAGATCCAAGGTTCGGTTCTTTGCCTATATGTAGGCATTAATGGCATTTTGTGATGTTATTGCCCCTTTTTTATAGAAGTTACTTTATTTTATTACATTTATTACTTTAACATTTACTTTTCCCTATATACATCAGTATGACACAAACTCCTAAAAAGATTGCTATTATCGGTTCAGGATTGGTTGGATCCCTTTTGGCAATTTACCTTCGGAAGTTAGGCCACAAGATAACGGTTTACGATCGGAGACCAGATATCCGAAATGTTGAGTTTTCCGGAAGATCTATCAATTTAGCGATGAGCAATAGGGGTTGGACGGCTTTGAGGGAGGTGGGTATTGAAAATGAAGTAAAGGAAATTGCCATTCCATTGGATAAACGCGCCATTCATGTTGAGGGCCAACCAGAGTATTACCAAAAATATGGAAAGGAAGGAGAGGCCATCTGGTCTATTTCTCGGGGCATATTGAATCGGAGAATGATCGATCTGGCCGAAGAGGCAGGGGTCGTTTTTCGTTTTGAGGAAAAGGTGTGGGATGTAAACCTTCCCGAAGGAAAAATATATACCGGCGCAACGGAGAAAGGGAAGTGGAAGGAATATCTTTACGATATTGTTTTTGGCTGTGATGGGGCATTTTCCCGAGTTAGGCACAAAATGCAACGTAGAAGTAGATTTAATTACTTTCAGGAGTTTATAGATGTTGGCTACAAAGAGCTCACCATACCGGCCAATGAGGATGGCACCCATAAATTGGACAAACATTCTTTTCATATTTGGCCAAGAGGGAAGTTCATGTTTATAGCCATGCCCAACATGGATGGTAGTTTTACATGTACCCTGTTCCTGCCCTTTGAAGGGGAGGTTTCTTTTGAGAAGATAAACACCAAGGAAGAGGCCAAACGCTTCTTTAACACCTATTTTCCAGATGTTACCCCGGTTATTGAAGACCTGACCACAGATTTTTTCAATAACCCCACCAGCGCTTTGGTGACGATTAAATGCTATCCTTGGACGTATTGGGACAAAGTGGCTTTGGTTGGCGATTCCGCCCATGCTATTGTGCCATTTTATGGGCAGGGCATGAATGCCGGTTTTGAGGATATATATGCCCTTAACAAGATTATTGCCAAATATGGAGACGATTGGGAACAAATTTTTAGTACCTATCAAACAGAACGTAAGCCCAATGCCGACGCCATAGCAGAGCTTAGTTATCGGAATTTTGTAGAAATGAGCAGTATGACTGCCGACCCCAATTTTATATTGCAGAAGAAGATTGAAAAGCGTTTTGCCAAAAAATATCCGGACAAATGGGTTCCAGCCTATTCGAGGGTTACCTTTTCAAATAAGCCCTATGTGGAAGCTTTGGCCAATGGGGATGCACAGGAAGAAATAATGAAGCAAATAATGCAAATTCCCAATATAGAAGAGATTTGGGAAAGTGAGGAGATAGACCAAAAGATTCTAAGTCTATTGAGCGAGAAAGAAAAGTACGAAGTATTGGAAAAACAAAAGCCATCTTTTTAAGATGGCTTTTGTTTTTTATTGGTTGTCCCGTCCTAAAATAAGTTGACACAAAATCGACTTATTTATGAAACATTCAAAGATTACAGGTAATAAGCGGACACAACGATTACAATCTAGGTTTTAAATTGGCCGTTATTTCCCAAGTTGAAAAAGGCGAAATGACCTATAAGCAGGCACAGAAGGCTTATGGCATTCAAG
>NZ_JALKBB010000054.1:0-11223 GCF_023016025.1 Arenibacter sp. S6351L
TCTTCTTCCGTGGTGGAGATGACATGGCCGTAAAGAATTATTGAAGCCTTGGAAATAATTTAGGCCATGGCATCGGTCCCTAAAATCCAACGATTATAGGGACCACATAGCGAAGAAGGGTCTTTTCTCCTGCCCGACGGCAAGGCGGGTTTGTTTCGTTTACTTTGGACAAGCAAAGAAAATGAAAGAATGATTTTAATAAAAGTTTTATTCGATTATGCCCAATAAATAGAGATAAAATCAAACAAAAAACACACAACAAATCATCTCAATCCCAATTTTTGCAGAAACACAACAATTAATCATGGTCCCTGAATTCCTCCCTGTTACTTAGAACTCCTCAAGGTTTCCTATTTCTAGTGAAAAATTTAAATGCAAGATAAAGCAGTCCGAAAATAACAATTGCCAACTAATTTGAACTCATATATTTACTTTATGAATGTTAGTAGTCTCATAATTGCACCTAAGGGTAAATCTTAAGGGTAGTGGCAGATTGTCTGAGTTTTCACTGACAGACCGGGATCAAGCACGAACGGGCTACGAAACTCCAAATACTCCCATCATTAGCTTCTAAAATTCCAAAATCATACCTTGATTATCTTCCTATTCTAATGCATTTTCGGTTACAGTTGACTTTTCATCCTAACGGGAAGGCAATCATCTTCGGTCCCTGGACCTTTGTGAACCGGTCCAAATGTTGCCATTTTTATCTTCGTAGATACGCCCAACAAAATTCTGTGAAAAATTGGTAAATGTACGCCTGTCATAGCACCAAAGGCCGGGTGAGGGGGACAAGTGGAGCAAACACCTGGAACAAGACGCACTATATTTTATGTTATGCTTAGTTTGTATTACTTTTTTCTAAGTCCAATTTTTTCAAAAGGAATGGATTCAAACTTAATTTTATTTACCGCTTCATTGATGTTTTTTAGGGAATAACCACCCTCCTCCAAATTAGGAATTTCCTTGTCCATGTCCATTTCCAGATTCTGTTTAAATACAGTTGAGTCAGGCATTCGCAAAGTAGTTTGGGTACATTCAATAAAGACATTCTGAATTATAGAATTCATATTCAGATCCTCATATATTTCTAAAAGTTCGGGATATCTGGATATAAACAAAAATCGGTTCTTCTCAAAGAATTCAAGAGATTTCTTGGTGTAATTCGTCCAGTGATCTTGTGACCATGAAGTAAATGAGATGCCAGCACTACATTGATAAAATAGATTGTTCCAAATTAGGTTATGATTACCTCCATGAATTTGTATGGCTCCGAAAAGCCCACCAGCACAATTTTTGAATATATTGGAATACACCAAAGATCCAGATATGGCATCATCAAACCTCATGCCTGCTCTGCCTGTATGGGCATTAATCTTATCCTGACCAACAGGCCCTACATCGTAAATATAATTGTAGCGAAAAACATTACCTCTGTAAGTCGGGTCGCCCCACATATCAATGGCACCCTGATCATCGGACTCAGTGACAACCTTGAACATTTCATTGTATTCAATGATATGATCGTTTCCATTTATTCGCATTGCACTACTTGGAATATCGTGAATTTTAGAATGCTTTACAGTTGTGCCAACTCCATCCACCCATATTCCAGGAGTGTAGGTACGATCAATTCTTGACACATCATGGAGATGACAATTATCAATAATAAAATCTGCCCTTTCAAGAGTTTCTCTATTGCCGCCTGCCACTCTAATAGCACCCCGCCCCATATCATAAATATGGCAGGAAGAGATTGTATTCTTATGTCCATTGTTCATTTTAATGCCTTCACCAACGAATCCATTTATTTCACAATCCAGAATATTTATCTGACTGCTATTATTGATACTTATTCCATTTTCTGCGCCCATCTGAAATTGAATGCCTTTAATTGTAATCCATTCGGCTTTGTTAATTTGGAGCAGTGGTGTTTCGCAAACAGAAAGTTCCAGTGTTCCATTTGTGATATCTTCTGGAGGATAGAAATATATTTTTTTCTTTTGGTAATCATATGCCCACTCTCCCGGTTCATCAATCTCTGAAATTACATTGTAGGCTGCAAAAGGTTTGTTTCTTGAAAAATTATAGTGGTTATAGGGCGGTGTAAGCCACATAATATGCTGATTGGTATCAATTTCAGAAACCTGCTCGTAAGCATCGGCCCACAAATATTTCCAGTAACCATGGAGTAATATATTTGGTTCTGCTTTCCAACCAGAAATATGTTCATCCTCATAAACAATACCTGTTTTTTCCATCATTGCCAATGAGTCTGTTACGGTATGTGTGAATTTGGAATAGCCATTATTTGGCCACCTGGAAAGTGGCATTGGCTTTCCGTTAAAGTAAAGTTCTCTTAAAGTGTAGGGGGCTGGAGTGTTTTGGCCACCAAACCCGGATAGTCGAATCTTATTAAATTCTGATAGTCCGGTTTTTGTTAAATCAATCTCAATAATTTTACTTCCAATTTCAGGGGCTTTCTTGTACAAAAAATGATTCTTGGAAAGCATACTATAATCTTTAATTGGAATAGCGCCAGAGATGATAACTTTCTCTCCTTTATTGCTTTGGTAGATTATAGGTGATTTTTTAGTGCCAGATGCATCGGCGTCCAATATTATTCCCTTGCTTAACCTATAAGTTCCTTCATGAAATATAACTCGAATAGTATCATAATGGACTTGTTTCATCATGATCTCCTTGACCAATTGTTTTGCTCGTTCAATGCTTGCAACAGGTTTTTTTTCTGTTCCCTTATATTGGTCATTACCAAAGGGAGAAATATGTATGGAAGTTTCCTGACCATAAAGATCAGCACAAAACATGAGTAGGAAAGGTAGAACTAATTGAATTGATTTGTTGATTTGCTTTGTTTTATTAAGTTTCATTGTCTTCTTCTGTAGGCTCTCTGTAGGTAAGCGTAACGTTTATGTGTATAACTAGTGGCGTGTTTAAGCACCTAATTTAACAAATTAAACCTAACCAGCCAGCTGGCAGGCTGGTAGAAAATCTGTACGGCTACGCTTTTTGGACAGGGGAGGATTTTTCGAGTATACAGAAAACAAGTAACCTACCGAAACGTCCGTGCGGTATGGGGTGGGGTAATTAGGCAACTTGTCATCCAAAGCTTTTTATTTTTCACCATATCCTATTATTGCTGAATGTGGAAATGAATAGCCTTTTCCTTTTTTAAAGGAATCACAATTCTTAACAAAGTCGTTTTTAATATCATCTTGCTTATCTTCAGGGAATAAGTGTAAATTGCCCCAATCCCAACACCCAGTAATTAAAGGGTCGAGAGTATCCATATTCCAACTTGTATCTAATTTTTCTAATGTGAAATTTTTTAAACTAGCTTTTGTTACCATTTCATTATAAGTGTCAAAATCTGTAACTCCAAATAGTGGTCCGTGAGGTAGGGCAGACAATTCGTGATGATTTGCGAAAGCTTGAAAAAAAGCTCCTAATGAACTTTGTTCTTCATTGGCACCCCAAACTGCAAAAGCAAATTTTCCTTTTGGTTTTAAAACTCTATTTATCTCTTTAAAAACTTTATTTGGTTCCGCAAAATGATGCACTACAAAATTTGCTATTACAACATCCATTGAGCCATCTTCTAGTGGGATATTTTCGGCATCGGATTGTTTAAATGTGATACTCTGATAGGCTGAATTGGCTTGGTCTATCATTTTTTGAGAAAAATCTATTCCAATAACTTTTGCTCCAGCTCCACTAATTTTAATTGTTGAGTTTCCAGCACCACAACCTATGTCTAAGACGTTAACATTGGAACCTACATTGGTTTTACTCATTAATAGAGGAAGTGTTTCATTGGTTAAAGTTGCCCAAGTTTCGTTATAACTTGGTGAGCATCTCGTCCAAGTTTCTAATTCATATTCTCGTACAGCTTTGTAGTTTGATTGTTCCATAATGTTAAATTTATAAAATTAGCCTTGTTTCAAATTTTTGGTAACAATTGGATATAGGTATTAACTATATATCACTTATAAAAACTACAAGCTTACAAGCCATTACCGAAATACATTGCTGTATCCTACAATTCTTATTGATCCAATATAATGTTCTGTGTTGGGCAGCGGGGGCAGTACTACAACCAAATGTTTGTTACTATTCTTCTAAGATAACGAATATTGGTATTGGTATTTGCTTAATCGATAAAATAATGCTTTGTTTGCTGTACTTAAGTTTTCATTGACTATAAAATGGTTGTTAATTACCGTTTTTTAAGGTACTGCCAATTCAATGCGATTATTAAAAAGAAGTTTATCCAAGTCATTTTCATTACACATCATAATTCAGATATTTTGCCGTAATAACTAACCAAAAAACATGAAAACAAACAATTGTATTACATCAGCATTCTTTGGTCTTTGTTTATTTTTAGGAATACTATCTGGTAATGCACTGCTGGCTCAAAGCAATGATACGGCAACCTTACCCGAGTTTACTGTAGATGTATCCAAAACCATGGGTGGTTTCAAGCCCTTGAACGGGGTTAATGGCGGTCCGAGAATTAGATTGGGAAATGCATTTGACAATAGTGAATATTTCAAAACCTTCGGCCCTCCACAGGTACGCCTGCATGATACACGGTATTCCGATGAAGAAACGGTTGATATCCATACCATCTTTCCAAACTTTGATGCCGATGAAAATGACCCGGCAAACTATCATTTTCAAAAGACGGACCTTTATATAAAGTCGATCTTGGACCTGGGCGCAAAAGTAATATTTAGATTGGGAGAAAGTATAGAGCACGGGGAACCAAAATTTTACATCCATCCTCCGGCAGATTTTGAAAAATGGGCGCGCATTTGTTCCCGGATAGTGCAACATTATAATATGGGCTGGGCCGAAGGGTTTCATTGGGATATTCAATATTGGGAAATTTGGAATGAGCCGGACATCGCAGATTGCTGGTCAGGAACTCAAGAACAGTATCTTCAATTATATGAAATAACGGCCAAGACCTTAAAAAAATTGGATGCCAACCTAAAAGTTGGAGGTCCTACAATCGCCTTTAACATGGACAGTGAGCTTGGCGAGGCTTTCCTTAAACATTGTAAAAAAACCAATTCCCCTTTAGACTTTGTTTCCTATCATATCTATAGTAAAAGTACGGACGACTTCATGAAAAGAATTGAAATATCCAACGCCACCATAAGAAAACATGGGTTTAAAGATGTGGAAATCAGTCTATCCGAATGGAATTACATACCATACTGGCCCGATGGAAAAAACAGAGAGGCATCAAGGGATGTATTTGCCCAAACCACCGGCGCCACTGGCTCAGCCTTTACCGTCTCAGTTTTATCTTATATGCAGGATACAGAACTGGATATGGCGCAATACTATTCCGCTTTTGGAACCATTTTTCGTATTGGGCTTTTTGATGAATCAGGAATACCCAAAAAAGCAATTCATGCCTTGGAAGCCTATCATAAAATGGTACAATTGGGCACGCGGGTTTCTACTTCAGGAAATAATCAGGAAACGGGTGTTTCTATTATTGCATCTACCGATTTGGGTGAAGGAAAAACAGCCGTTTTGTTAAGCAATTTTGATGATGATACCTCTCGTTATAAACTACAGATCAAGAACGTTCCTTTTAAAAACGAACTGAAGTGTAGCGAATATGTATTGGACGATACTCACAATTTGGACTTGGACCGCGAACAAATATTGAGCAGCAAAGATTTCAGCCTCATAGTGGACTTGCCCAAATCCACGGTTAGATTACTTCTTTTTGAAGCTATGTAAAGGGTCAAAATTATGAAACACCTTTATCCCCATACTACTGCGGCTTACGGATAGCCGAATAGGAGGGAAGGGGTACGGGCTTATACTGTAGTTATATTTAGGTGCTCTGTATTAAGCTTGTCTTTTGTGGAAGGAGGTTGAAGAATACTTTATTCTAAATAAGGTGGGTTCTATCGAATTTTAATGGTTAAAGAGTAGTTGATGGCAATGTTGTCCGGTCGAGCCTGCCTGCGTTAGGGACCGCGGCGGCATCCCCGCAGCACCGTAAGGGATATAGCTAAGGGCCCGCCCGAGGTAGGAGGGAACGCCCAAAGAATAGGCCAGGTATTTTGCTTTAGGTCGTTGTTATGGTCTGTCCACTATATAAATTACAAACTCATTAATGCTGCCGGAAAGTAATAAATTAAATATAGGGTATATACTTCCTTTATGCCGCATAGATTTAGTCGAATACAAAATCATTGAACTGAAAATAAATCATTGGATTTGATTGAAATATTGTTTCTTTTTTGTTTGAGTAATTATTAATATCTCTATTCTCCTTTATTATTTCCGTTAGATAATGCCCATAGTTGTCAATGCCCTCGAATTTACTAATTTCAGTCTGCTGTAATTCAAACGAATTGGATTCATATAAAGTAAAAAACGGGATGTTTTGTAATTGCTCTGGAATTTTAGGAATAACTACTTCGTTTGTTTTTTCACTGTCGAATAAGATTCTCCATTCATAAATATCTTTTTCCTGGTCCTCTTGTAATGAAATTCTACCTATTGAATGCCCTTCACCGGTTTTATTGAGTATAACCTTATTACTTTGGATTATAGGATTTAATGTCCAATTTGGTATCGTATATTCCTCCAAAGGAAGTCCCAGTCCTTCTGTGTGGAAATTTTCCATTGAAAGGCGATGACGATATTGGTAAAACGAATCGTTATAGCTATAAATTATGGGTAATGTAAAATTAGTGGTTCCTTGCCCCCATAGGGTATGGTAAATATTTTTTTGGACATCGTTTTCATTTTCGTAACCATAAATTGTAAGATGGGTTTTTATTTCGGGTTGTTGTTGAAAGTTGGAAAAGGAAATGCTTCCCGAAGTTGAATTGGCGTTAACAAAATTATTTGCCTCCAACTGAAAATCTTCGGATAAAGGTCTATCAATAAATAGGTAGTGATAATTCGTGAAACTTTGATCTAATAAATAGCTTAAGTAAATTTTATTCGTAGTTAAATCATTCGTTGTTTCAGGAATTAATGTTTGAAATAGCCATTCTTGATCTGTGTTATTTAAGCTTGTTCTGTAATCAATACCAGATCCCAGGGGATGAATATTGTCCCCAAAACCAATAGCAGGCACTAATTTATTTTCAAAGACGCGAAAGCGTTCTGGGACCTTTAGATTAATTTCGTTGAGATTATCCTTCGTTAAATTCTGAAAAGTTGTGGCATATGAAAAACTGTTTTCATTCCCGGGATTGAAAGTCATAAAAGTAATCATGAATTCTTGGGTCAAATCAAAATCCTCAGGGGCATATATCTTTATTTGTCTGGTGGAAGCAGTGATAGGTTCTGTTGTTGATTCTAAATAATTTCCGTCCATATCAGAAGCGAAAACATAAACGTTTTCGAAAAATGAATTGAGAAACCCCTCTGGAATATTAATATCCAAAAGATATTCCCTATTAAAAATGACTATATTTTTTTCTATTGTAGTTTCGTTACCCGCTTTATCATATGCAATAATTTTTAAGATGGCATTAGAATCAAATTTTTTCAGACTAGACGTTGAAGTATAAGATGATAAGTCAATACTTAAATCGAAGGGTGATGATGTATCTTCTGCAACTTTTTCATTGTTAATATAGACTTCAACCTTACTAATGCCACTTACATCCGTGGCCTCAATCTTAATGTTTATTTTCCCTGACACGCGAATGGGGTCGTTGGAAGAAACTTCAATATCTTCTATGGAAAAACTAAGGGTAGGAGCTGTAGTGTCCACCGTTTCTTTCGATGTTTCTTCTGTATCCGTTGTACATGAAAAACAAACAAAAAATATCAAAAAAAGATATTGAAGACTGGTTCTTTGCATGAATAAGGTTTTAATTTTTTAATCATAAAATTAACGAACTTTATTCTTCAATATTGCTTTATGAAATTGGCAAATTATGAATGGCATAGTAATAATTAGAAATCCATAAATCCGTGTTTGTTTGTACTAATGATGGAACTGGTTTTCTTTGAATGGACAGATCGTAAACCATATTGTGGAGGTTTTAAGGAGGATATTTTTAGAATGTTGTATTTACTTTGTAAGCGGTTAGTTGTTAAGGTCTGTCCACTATATAATTCAGTTCGGTTACTCCACAATTAAATTGGTGGGTTGTTAATAGTTTTAGTTTTGTTTTGTCTTGGATACCTTTAAACAACGGAATGCCCTGTCCTAGAATAATAGGGTTGACAAATAGCCAGTAGCCGTCTATTAAGTTCTGTTGCATAAGTGAATGTGTTGCTGTTGGACTTCCAAATAGCAAGATGTCCTCACCTCCGCCTTGGCCGGATTGTTTTATTTCATTTATGTTGTCCGAAAGCTTGTTGCTGATTATTCTTGTGTTGGTGAGATCTGCGCCTTTCATAGTTCTGGACATAACAACTTTGTGGGAATTGGCATACCACTTGGAATGTTCTTTGTCGTGCTTGGTAGCTCTTGGCTTGTCTGCCGCGGTAGGCCAGTAATTTTCCATCATCTCATAGGTTACCCGTCCATATAGTGCAGTGTCGCCCTTGCTTATCCGCTTCCCTACATGGTCAAAAATTTCTTCATCAAGTTTCATCCAGTCCATTTCCCCCTTTGGTCCTGCTACAAAACCATCCAGCGATATGTGCGCAAATGATATTATTTTTCTCATAATAGGTGTGTTTTTATTCTTTTTCTTCAAACCATTTCACAATAGCGGGCATATTTCTCTCGAAGCCACCGGGTATAAAAAAGTTAAGAAGTCCAGCTTTTTCGTTGGTCCTGTTGGCAAAGTCGTGGATGGTTTTCGCTGGTATTCTTAAAAAAGTGCCTTTTTCAACATTGATCCATTTGTCGCCGATCAACACGGCTACCGTTCCTTGCAGGCCATAAAACACTTCGTCGTTATCCTGGTGTTGATGTGCCCCTGGACCTTCGGAATTTGGTTCTAACCACCATTCCGAAATACTGTATTTATTGGCAGTTTCATTTTCATCTGCCTTGAATATTGCCGTCATTGTTCCACAATTATAAGTTCTCCCTTCGCCTGAATTGAGAATTATTGTGTCGGTTTCTTTGGCCTTATGCTTCATTGTTTTGTCATTGTGGTTGTTTAGTGAATGTTTTTTTGCTTGAAGGTAACGACGGTAATAGCAACAAGTTACTATATATTTAACAAATTATAAGTCAATTGGCGTTTTCCATCCACCATGCACATGGCGAAATTTTACCACGCTATTAGGCGCGTACCTTTCTTGGGTTGTGCAACTCAAAATTGAATATCCCACTATGGCAGCTGTTCTCCAATCCTTTAGTTTCATTTTTGCGCAAGTATTGAAAACAACCATTTGATTAATTTTAAAAAAAGCAGAAGAAGAGGGTGAAATATTATAATCAAGAATATCATGGCAGACTCATTAGAACCTGGAAGCTGCTTTACCTGAATTATAATTTGAATTAAAATGCCGGTAAAAACGAGATAAAGTAAAGAATAACCCAAAATTGATAAAAAATAACCCCATCCCGTATCAATAAACAAAATAAGTATAGAGCTGAAGATGAGATAGCAACCAAAAACAAGACCTCCAATGTTCCACAAACTTTCAGCTTGGTCTTTGCCAAAAATAAAAAGCGACAAAACAGTTAAGAGAAAAAATCCAATTGTCAGGTATAGTGGGGTAGAAAGGTATGAGAACATCTATATCTTAAATTTTATTTTAATCAAATAAGTGGGCAGGCTTAATAACAATAGAATTAGCCAATGTTGCGTATTGCGTGTTTTCCAATTTCCGTCAATGTTCTATAATCTCAACCCACTAATTTATTCAATATTGACTTATTGATTTGATATATTTGGTAACATTAAAAAAGGTATCTACCCAATAATCCTGTTCGTTTTCTTTAAGATAAATTAATAGTTCCTGTAATGCTTCATTGGATACGTTTAGGTAACCACCTCCAACACTATGAAACATAAATGTGGCAATAGTCCCATTACTTCTTGCTTCTTTTACATAATCGATTAGTTCTTTACCGGTATGACTGTCTACACACCAACTTGGCATAAAATTAATGTCGATATTTTCCATGGTTTTCGGTATTGGGCCATCACTTCTTGCTGCCGAAAATAGTTTCTTCACTATATCCACGTAGGTGGAATCGCCCTGTACTTTAAAATTTGAGCAGGTATAACCATATGTTCTGTTCGTTTTTCCATCTACAGCTTTTAAGAGTGTGTTGGCAGTATATAATTCCATTCGCATTTGCTCTCTAGTGTAATTGTTTAAGTCATATTCTGGTGTAACCCAATCGAATAATCTACCATCACATGGGTGAAATAAAGAATGATTGCCAAGTTCATGGCCATTTTCAACAATCTTTTTCCATTCAGAGGTGCGATTATGTAAAGACTCCTTATTCCCTGGACAATAAAAAGTTGCTTTCACATTATAGGAATCAAGCAAGGGTATGGCATTATCCAGATGTGAATCTTGACCATCATCAAAAGTTAAACAGACCGCGGCTTTTTTATTTTCAGGCCATTTGAAGTTCTTATTTATAGCTTGAGAATATGAAAATTGGGCGGTCATTATTATAACCATTGCATAGATGAATATTCTTTTCATAATTATATTTTTATTACTCAATATATAAACCTTATAACCCAAAATGGCTTTGGATATCCGGGTATAGCAACAAGTTACTATATATTTAACAAACTATAAGCCAACAACCGTTTAATTTAAGCCATGCACATTGTTAGGTATAACTATCTCCATTACGGCACACTAAATCGCATTTAACCTAGCCTATGTGGCTATGTCGTTATTATTTCTTTTTCTTGTTTTGAGAATTAATAAGGACAATATGTAAATCAATACAAGGTTGAATGGTATTACTATAAATCATAATTATTCATGGATGATGGACTCAGGTCTCTTATTTTTATTTTACAATAATAAGCACACAAATAGTTACTCATAATCAGGATTGCGAACATACACTCTTTGATTACCACTAAATCCTTCAACTTCGACTGCGGTCTTATCTGCTACAAACTCGAGCTGCATTGTTTCCGGTTCCAGCATTTGCATTAAAAAAACACCTTGGTCTTGCTACATTTGTTGGGACACTTAGTTAAGGGCAATATTGAAAAATCCTTAACTTGGTAAAACGATGAAAGAAAACAGAAGAATCTACAG
>NZ_JALKBB010000055.1:0-9526 GCF_023016025.1 Arenibacter sp. S6351L
CGGACTACAAACACTCCTCCCTTCATGAACCTGCAAGGTCTCCAAAACCCTATAGGTTTTCATTACCATGCGGATCCCCGAACCTTATTGGTTCCACTTTCAAATCCTAGGCAAGACCTACAAGGAGGTCCGCAAAAGGCGGACTACACCTTGCAGGTCTCCCTAACGCATTGCTCCCATTGCCCTATTATGGCTTTCGGTGGCAATCTGACCATCAAATAGGTTTACCACTCTATGTGCATAGTGCGAATCCCGGTCCGAGTGGGTAACCATAACAATGGTGGTTCCTTCCTGATTCAACTCTGTTAATAGGTTCATCACTTCGATCCCATTTTTGGAATCCAAATTCCCCGTAGGCTCATCCGCCAAAATTAATTTTGGATTGGTAACCACAGCCCTTGAAATAGCCACACGTTGTTGCTGCCCTCCGGAAAGTTGTTGTGGAAAATGCTTTTCACGATGTGCTATCTTCATTCGTTCCAATACCGCCATTACCTTTTGTTTACGCTCATTTTTGTTCATCTTAAGATAGATCAACGGCAATTCCACATTTTCATAAACAGTAAGTTCATCTATCAAATTAAAACTCTGGAAGACAAAGCCCAAATTGCCTTTTCGCAGTTGGGTACGTTGGCTTTCCTTTAAATGTCCCACTTCATGGCCAGCAAATTGATAACTCCCTGAAGTAGGATTGTCCAACATACCAATAATGTTCAACAAGGTAGATTTACCACAACCAGAGGGTCCCATTATGGCCACAAACTCGCCCTCCTGAACCTTGATGTTCACATTGTTCAATGCCAAAGTCTCTACCTCCTCGGTTCTGAAACTCTTTTTTAAATTTTGGATCTTTATCATTAGTAATAGATTTATTTAAGGACACCCTCTGTTGTATTAGTGCCAGTTTTGGACATTTGTTACTTCAATTTATTTCAACACTATATTATCGGCCTCTCCAAAACTATCATAGTTGGAGGTAATTACTTTTTCACCATTCTCCAATCCTTCCAACACTTCATAATATCTGGAGTTTTGCTTTCCTATTCTTATATTCCGCTTTAATGCCCGATTACCATCTGGGTTAACCACAAAGATCCACTGTCCGCCTGTACTTTGGAAAAAGCTTCCCTTGGGCAGCAAGAGTGCATCACTGGACTCGCCCAACTGTAATTTTATATTATAACTTTGTCCTGCACGGATGTTTTGTGGTTTTTCACCTGTAAAGACCAAATCTATCTTGAACTTGCCATTTCGAACTTCAGGATATACCTTTCTCAACCGCAGGGAATGTTCAGTTCCATTCCGCTCAAAAGTTGCATTTAAATCACGTTTCACACGGTCTATATAATGTTCGTCTATATCGGCCTCGATCTTATAATCTGTTAGGACATTAATCTGACCTATACGCTCGCCTTGACCAATACTTTGTCCTATTTCTGCATCCAAAAAACCCAATTGCCCATCTGCCGGTGCCCGTACATTTAAATGATCCAGACGTTCGTAAACCATAGTAAGTGTCTTGCGCATACGTTCCAGGTCCGTATCCAATCCCGCCAAGGAGGTGCTTCGCATTTCATCGTCATGTTCGGTCTGTAGTTTAACTATGTCATGTTGCTTTTGGGAAAGCTCAAAATTCTCTTTTGAAGTTAAATACTCCTCCTTCGAAATTAATTCGTCATCATATAAGGCCTGGTTCTGTTCAAAATTTCGTTTCAATTTTGTTAGCTCGTACTGTGCGTTGGCCAAAGATTTTCTACCCTCCACCTGCCTGGAATCGAATGTTATTTTGGTAGACCTTAGGTCGTTCTGCTTTAGTGCCAAATTGCTTTCACTGTTCAATATTTGCTCATACAGGCCAATATTCTCCAGTTTTAGGATGATATCCCCTTTTTGTACCATAGCCCCTTCCTCTATCAGTTTTTCGGTCACACGCCCCCCTTCGTAGGCATCCATGTATATGGTAGCAATAGGGGCCACCGTACCGTTGATGGTGATATAATCATCAAATTTTCCCTGTACCACCTCTGCTATGGACAATTTATCCTTTTCAGTTCTAAAAGTATGGCCGGTATTACCCATTATCATTTTCCAGCCCACAAATAGCAGCAAGACCCCAAGGGCAATATACCCGTAGTGTTTTGGCCTTAATCCTTTCTTCTTTTCTAATTGTATATCCATTTCAATTGGTGCTATTAATATTAAAAACAGGTAAGCCTTGGTAAAAAGCCAATGTATTCCGGTTAATTTGAAGCAGTAGTTTTACCTGTAGATTTTTATTTTGTGAAGTGGCGTACATGGATTTTGCAAGATTAAGTTCCATTATCGTAAACAAGCCCTTTTCATATTTTTTTTGTGCCACTCCAAAAGCCTGCTCTTGGGCCATAATTTGCTTTTCACTCTGAATAAGCTCAACATTTAAAGCCTTATTCTCTTGAACAAGTTGTTGTATGGCCTTAAAAATTTCCTGCTCCTGTATTTCCAGATTATTTTCTTCCCTTTTCAAAGCAATTTTCTGTTGCTTGATGGCAGAACGCGTAGACCAGGCATTAAAAATGGGAACATTAAGTGAAAATCCCACATATCTGGAGGCATTGTCCTGAATTTGATTTTTAAATGGAATTGTAACGCCCAAAGTGTCCCTAGTGGTTTCATAATATCCGGTGCCATAGCCAGTAGCAAAAGAAAGTGATGGATAGAGCTCTCCCCTGGCAACACTCAATTGCTTTCTAACAGCCTCTGTTCTATACCTTTGAGCCTTAAGTAGGGGAACGAAATCCTTTGCTAAGCCGTAAATACTATCTGTTGACAGCTTGTTATCGGCCATTGTATTGGGTACAATAGGGTTTATTTGCAGGGTATGGGCATTTTCCAAATTCATTTCCTGTATCAGGGCAAGCTTTGCGGCCTGAAGTAAATTTTCATTCTGGGTAACGTTCAATTGATCCGTATACAATACGGATTCTGCTTCATGCAGATCGGCCTTGGCCTTCAATCCTATTTCAATTTGTTTATTGGCCAGTTTAAAATTGTCTTCAGAGATGGTCAATTGCTCCTTTGAAATTGCCACAAGACCCTCATAAAACTGAATGTCATGATAGGCCGTCATAATCCTAAGGGCCAATAAAAATCGCTGCTGTTGCGACGTTTCCTGTGAAGCCTTAAATAAAAGCTTTCTTGCTTTAATAGTGTGGACTTTTTGAAAACCTCGAAAAAGATCAATGGAAGCGTTCAAGGAATAGCCATTGGAAAAAAATTCCGTATCAATTATATCATTGGTATTTGGATCTGTAGATCTACCATATCTAATATTATAATCGCCAAAACCATTAACCCTTGGAAGCATGTCCCTTATTGCCTGGTTATAATTCTCTTTACCAGAATCTTCCAGATATTGATAGTCTAGCAGCGTAAGATTATGTTCCAAGGCATAGGAAATGCAATTCTCCAAGGTCCACTTCTCCTGACCACTGGAGATAACACTGATAAACAAAAACAAAAGAAGTAATTTTCCTTCTATAAAATTCATAATACAAACAAGGTTAAAAAAATCACCAATCCGACCACTATAACAAGAATCGGCAAAGTACCCTATTCCAAGTCCATGCCAAATATCTACATTATTGATTAACAATAAGTTACCGTATATTTAGCAAATACAATCTATTCCATTGTAAAATAGTTATACAACAATTGTCCAATATTTGGACACTATTTATGTAGTTATAAAGACATATTGTAGTTTTGATATAGGGATTAATTGTCTGCTGGGATCATAAAAGGAAGTGAAGTGGATTCTTCGTTAAACTTCAGCACGAGCAACAAATCTAGATCCGCCCCACTTTTTTTTAAGTAAAAAAAGAGGAGTTTATAAAAGCTGATGAACAAAAGAAAAATTACCTTATTAACAATATTATGGTCGAGGGAAAAATATTAGTTATAGACGACAACAAAAGTGTTTTGAGTGCCTTGGAAATTCTGTTGCAATTTGAATATACCAGCATCACTACCCTTTCCAATCCCAATCAATTGTCTTCCTTTCCCGACTTAAGCTCGATTGACGTAGTCCTCTTGGATATGAATTTTTCTGCTGGGGTAAATACGGGAAATGAAGGGTTATTTTGGTTAAAGGAAATTAAGAAAAAGGCACCTCTTACCGCAGTTATCATGATGACCGCCTATGGGGCGGTAGAACTAGCGGTACAGGCGCTTAAAGAGGGAGCATCCGATTTTATTCTCAAACCTTGGAACAACGATAAGTTCTTGGCAACCGTAAAAGCGGCTTATATGCTTCGCAAATCCCAGAAAGAAATCAGTAAATTAAAACAAAAGGAAAGTAATTTAAAGCAGGTAATTAATCAGGACAAAAATTATATTATTGGGAATTCGAAGGCACTAACCGCCGTTTTGAACCTTACCAATAAAGTGGCCAGGACCGATGTGAATGTTTTGATTACCGGTGAAAACGGTACTGGCAAAGAACTAATTGCCCGACAACTGCACCGAATGTCTCCTAGACAAAATGAAGTTTTCATCCCGGTCGATATGGGTTCTATATCAGAAAATCTATTCGAAAGTGAGCTATTTGGCCACCTTAAAGGATCGTTTACGGATGCCAAGGAGGACAGGACCGGAAAATTTGAAGCGGCCAATGGAGGCACCTTGTTTTTGGATGAGATAGGCAACCTTTCCCTACAAATGCAGGCTAAACTACTATCCGCCATTCAGAATAAGGTCATAGTACGCGTGGGATCCAACAAGCCCATTCCGGTAGATATTAGATTGGTCTGTGCCACCAATGGCAATCTGGAACAAATGGTAACCGATGGTCTCTTTAGAGAGGATCTTTTATATCGAATAAATACCATACATATTCAGGTTCCAGCACTACGGGACAGGGGGGATGACATTTTGATCCTCGCTGATTTTTATCTGAAAAAATATAGCGCCAAGTATGCAAAACATGGACTCCGAATAAACGATATTGCTGAAGAAAAATTGATGCAATACTCATGGCCAGGAAATGTGAGGGAACTACAGCACACTTTGGAAAGGGCGGTAATCCTTTGTGAAGGAAATATTCTGAAACCTACCGATTTTATATTGAATGCGAAACCATCCCAACTAATGCCCACAGGACCTAAAACCTTGGAGGAAATGGAACAAATTATGATTGCAAACGCCTTGCAAAGCCATGATGGCAACTATAGTGCAGCGGCGGCACAATTGGGGATATCCCGGCAAACGCTCTACAATAAAATTAAAAAACAGGATACCAATGGTTAGTAAAAACTTCTATTTCCAAACCATAGGCCGAGTAGTCTTTATTACCGCCACATCCTTAATGCTCGCCTTTCTATTGGTCCGGGAAAACTATGTTTTTAGTGTTCTAACCTTAATTGCACTGGTACTTCAGGCCTCTTATTTAATAAAATATGTAAATGAGACCAACAGAAAAATAGCCTATTTCTTCGATGCTATAAAGAATGAGGATTTCACCCTTAGATTTCCCGAAAAATTGACACTTAAATCTCTTGAAGAGCTTAATCATAGCTTGAATATGCTAAATGAAATGATTCAAAAAATTCATTTAAAAAATCAGACCCAAGAACGATTTTATCAAGAGATCTTAAAACAAGCCGATATTGGCATTTTAGCGATCAACAACAAAGGACATATCCTTTTTGCCAATCCCAGATTGGAGCATATGCTAAATTATACGCCACTTAACCATATTAAACAACTATCCCAAATTGATGAAAATCTCTATCGTGTCTTTAGTGAATTGAAGCCTTTTGAACGTCGCATGTTTCAATTGACCAATGAACGCGAAAAAATTGATTTGGCGATAAAATCCTCATCCTTCAATTTGGATGGACAAGAATTATTATTGGTGGTCATCCAGGATATCCATCAGGAATTGGACGAAAAGGAAACCGAATCCTGGACCAAATTAATTAGGGTCTTGACGCATGAAATCATGAATTCCATTACCCCGATAACATCCATTTCCGATTCCATTTTAAAATATTACGAAAAGGGGGATATAAATCTTGAGAATGGCATTGAATACCAAAAACGCTTGGACAATACTATCAAGGGGTTGGAAGTGATTAAGGATCAAGGCTCCAATTTATTGAGTTTTGTAGAATCTTACAGAAGCCTCTTAAACGTTCCTGTACCGGATAAAAAAATTGTATTGGCGCAAAATTTATTGGAAAAGGTAAAGTTACTCGTAGGACAGAACCAGGGGTTTTCAAATACTTCCATCGAATTGCAAATACGGACCCAAGACTTGGAGCTTTTTATTGATGAAAAACAAATTACCCAAGTATTGATCAATTTGTGCAAGAATGCGTTACAGTCACTCTCAAATCAAGAGAACAGTACTATTAAATTAATTGCAGGACTAAACAATGCAGGAGAAAAATATATTGAAGTGGAGGATAATGGCCCAGGGATACCCCATGAATTGATCAACGAAATCTTTGTGCCTTTTTTCACTACCAAAAATACGGGAACAGGGGTAGGACTAAGTCTTTCAAAACAAATATTACGGATGCACGGCGGCAATTTAAAAGTGAACTCAATACCCGACAGGAATACCACCTTTACACTGTTATTTTAAGTCCACCGGTACTATTAAACAATTCACAACCCCTATTTTTGTAACAAACCCACCTTCCTATGGACTATTTCACTATTGCCTCTGTATTGATTTTTCTTTCTGCCGTTTTTGGATATATCAATGTTCGGTTTTTAAAGTTGCCCAATTCTATTGGGCTAATGCTGATTACCATTGTATTTACACTAGTCGTTTTTGCCATAAGTGGGTTTGATGACACTCTGTTAAATGCTGAAAAATATATCATAACCCATATTGATTTTAGAACCGTATTAATGGATGTAATGTTGAGCTTTCTCTTATTTGCCGGAGCATTGCACACCAATTTTGAACAGCTAAAAGTACAGCGATGGCCCGTCTTTGCCTTTGCTACCCTAGGGGTATTGGTTTCCACATTCTTGGTAGGAACGGCCATGTACTATATTTTACAGGTCGTTGGTTTACCTATAGACTATGTGTATTGCCTACTTTTTGGGGCCCTTATATCCCCGACCGATCCCATTGCTGTTCTTGGCATCTTAAAAAAGGCAGGGGTACCTAAAAAATTGGAAACCAAAATTGTAGGGGAATCCCTGTTCAACGATGGGGTTGGCGTAGTTGTTTTCTTAACCATTTTTCAGATTGCTTCCTTTGGAAGTAGCGAAACCGGTGCGAGCGAAATTCTAAAATTGTTTGGTCAAGAAGTAATTGGGGGACTTGTTTTGGGCCTGCTATTAGGATGGATCACCTTTAGACTCATGAAATCTATAGATGACTACGATATAGAAGTTATTATCACCTTGGCCGCAGTAATGACGGGAACTGTCATTGCACATCAACTACATCTTTCGGCACCTTTGGCCATGGTAACTGCTGGACTCATTGTAGGTAACGACAAAGTAAGAAACGCAGCAATGTCCGAGACCACAGAGACTTATGTGGATAAATTTTGGGAATTGTTGGACATTCTTTTAAATACCATATTGTTTGTTCTTATAGGGATGGAAATTTTGGTCCTTACCATTGAACTCAATTATTTTGTTGCTGGTCTAATTGCCATTCCAGTGGTATTGGCTTGCAGATACCTATCCCTATTATTGCCCATCAACTTCTTTAAGAAAAAGCTGGATTTTGTCCCCAACACCAATATAATCATGACCTGGGGCGGATTAAGAGGTGGTATTTCCATTGCCTTGGCATTGGGACTTACTGCCGATATGCATCGGGATCTTTTCTTGGTCATTACCTATGTGGTTGTCGTCTTTTCTATCCTAGTGCAGGGTTTAACGGTAGAAAAACTGGTAAAAAGGTTATCCCTTCCAAACTAAAATATCTTCTAAGCGAGAGATTCCAAAGCCAACCAGGCCATTAACCCTCCTCCTGTTTCCAAAGCCGATTCATCTATGTTGAAGGTTGGGGTATGCAAGCCGGAGCTAATTCCCTTTTCTATATTCCCAACTCCCAATAAGTAAAAACAGGCCTGATTTTTTTGGGTGTAGTAAGCAAAATCTTCGGCAGCCATCCATAAATCCAGGTCAACCACCTTATCTTCTCCAAGGTACGATATGGCACCCTGTTTCATGGAATTGGTCAGGACTACGTCATTTTTAAGATGGGGATATCCCCTTGGAATATCCACTATACAGTCCGCTCCCATTCCCTCGGCAATGGACTTTATCAGTTTGGTTAGTTTTTCTATAGCTTCCGTCCTCCAGACTTCATCATAAGTCCTAAAAGTACCCTCAATAGTTACCTTATCCGGAATAACGTTATTGGCTCCATCCCCAATAATACGCCCAAAGGATAGTACGCTGGGAGTTTTGGGCGATGCCATTCTGCTCACCACTTGCTGGGCCGCCACAATAACATGCGAAGCAATGAGAATTGGATCTATGCATTCTTCCGGTACTGCTGCATGACCGCCCTTTCCAATGATGGTAATATAAATCTCATCCATACTGGCCATAAATAATCCAGATCTAAAACCTACTTTCCCGGCAGGAAGATTTGGCATTACATGTTGACCCAAATGGGGTATGGGGCCTATGGATTTATAGGTAGCCTCTTTCATTACAAGTGTAGCCCCGCCGGGCATTAGTTCCTCACCTGGTTGAAATAATAATTTTACAGTTCCTGAAAATTCATTTCTAAGCTCAAATAATATTTTAGCGGTCAACAAAAGGGAAGTCATATGCACATCATGTCCACAGGCATGCATAACCCCTTTATTTTGGGAAGCGTATTCCACTGTATTTTCTTCATGAATGGGAAGGGCATCCATATCCGCCCTCAACAGAATGGTTTTGCCTTTATCGGTTCCTTGAATAGTAGCTAATAATCCAGTTTCTGCTACAGATTCAATAGTGTCGATTCCAATAGCAATAAGTTGCTGCCGTATATAGGCGCAGGTCTTATGTTCCTTAAAAGACAGTTCCGGGTGCTGGTGCAGATACCTCCTGACACCTACAAACTCTGAGGAATAAGTTTTTGCCAGTTGTTTTATTTTGTTGATTGTATTCATTTAACTTCCTGTATAACTAGTATTAAACCAAAATATAACTTTTGCTCCTTCCCTTGGCAAGGGAAGGTGGCTTTTGGACCCTTTTTAGGGACAAAAGTCGGAAGGGATCCAGCTCCTAGCACAAATTTATCTTTCCTAAATCACCCCTTCCGTCCCAATCCACTCGGTCGTGGGTTGGTCCACCTTCCCATGCTAGGGGAAGGAACCCTCTATTTTTTTTCAATCCTATAATTCTCATGTATTTCCTTAATATAGCAATAACATTTGCTCCTTCCCTTGGCAAGGGAAGGTGGCTTTTGGACCTTTTTTAGGGACAAAAGTCGGAAGGGATCCTGTTCTGAACACCAATTGATCCTCAAAATCACCCCTTCCGCCCCAATCCACTCGGTCGTGGATTGGTCCAC
>NZ_JALKBB010000056.1:0-9322 GCF_023016025.1 Arenibacter sp. S6351L
TTTTTTTTTTTTTTGAACCCTAAAGAAGGAACCAAATGATTAATTCCAACACATTAATGAAGCGATGTTTATTTCTTCTCTTGTTTGTTTCTTGGACATCTCCCTTATTTTCCCAATCGCCAAAAGGGGGAAAAGAGCAAGAAAAAACCTTGAATTATATTTTTGAAGGAGGTAATGAAGGTTATAAATGTTTTCGCATTCCGGCTGTAGTTACAACAAAAAAAGGTGCTTTATTGGCTTTTGCCGAGGGTAGGAAAAATGGCTGTAGCGATACAGGAAGTATCGATCTGGTAATGAAGCGGTCAACAGACGGTGGAAAGTCCTGGGGCAAATTGGAAGTACTTTGGCACGATGAAGGAAATACCTGTGGAAATCCTTCACCGGTAGTAGATCGTACAACGGGAGATATTTTTTTATTGTCCACCTGGAATTTAGGGGAAGACCATGAATCGGAAATAATAGCCCAAAAGAGCAAGGACACTCGCAGGGTGTTTGTAATAAAATCGGAAAATGAGGGCAAAAGTTGGAGTGCACCCAAAGAAATCACTTCAGACGTAAAATTGCCCAATTGGACGTGGTATGCCACAGGACCTGGGTCTGGCATACAAATTCTTGGAGGTAAGTACAAAGACAGGTTGGTAATCGCAAGTGATCATATTGAGGCGGTAACCAAAAAGTATTATTCGCATACCATTTATTCTGACAATCATGGGAGCACATGGAAGTTGGGAGGAAGTACTCCCCTTGATCAAGTAAATGAATGTGAAGTAGTGGAACTTTCCAATCATAGTCTAATGTTGAATATGCGTAATTATGATCGGAATATGAGCAGTAGGCAGCTTGCCTATAGCGATGACGGCGGGGAATCGTGGAAAGACATGCATCATCATGAGTCTTTGATAGAGCCAATTTGTCAGGCCAGTACCTTGCGCTTTGATTTTAAAGGTCAGTTATATGTTCTCTTTGCAAATCCGGCAAATGCTAAAAATAGGGTGAATATGACGCTAAGATTAAGTAGGGACGATGGAAAGACTTGGCCGGTTGAAAAACAAATTTTTCAAGGTCCTTCTGCTTATTCGGATTTGACCTTTATTGATCGGAAAAATATTGGTATATTATATGAAGGTGGATATAAAAGTGCCTACCAAGGAATAATTTGGGAGTCGGTAAGCATAACAAAACTCTTGGAAAAGTAAAATAGGCTTCTTGGGCCAATATTTAGTACTAAATAATAAAGTAGTTTATAATTGAGGCAAGCAAAGGGGGTAAAAATAAAAAAAGCCCTTGATAATCAAGGGCTTTTGAGGTGGTGCCTCCAGGAATCGAACCAGGGACACATGGATTTTCAGTCCATTGCTCTACCAACTGAGCTAAGGCACCAAACGCTGTAAGCGGGTGCAAATATAAATTCAAATTTAGGATATACAAACAAAAATGAAAAAAAAGGTTTTTGTTTTTTTAAGTTTTTTGATCTTTACAGTATGAACTTGATTGTAGATGTGGGTAATACCCTAGTAAAAATGGCGGTTTTCGATAATGGTAAAATTATTTCCTATCGAAAAATTCCCTGTGCAGATTTTGCAAAAAGTGTGAAATCTATTTTTGCCGAGTACTTTCTTATTCAAAATGCCATTGTTTCCAACGTAGGAGGGATGGGCCATGAGGAAATAGCCATGTTATGCGTCTTCTGTAAGGTTCATGTCCTGAGTTACACCTCCAAAACTCCCTTCAAGAATTCCTATGCTACCCCCCAGACCCTGGGTGTGGACAGAATTGCCCTTGCAACAGCGGCCTTTTATCATAACCCTAAAGGAAATACCCTGGTCATAGATGCGGGCACCTGCGTAACCTATGATGCCGTTAACGACTATGGGGAATATTTGGGCGGGGCCATTTCGCCGGGAATAGCCATGAGGTACAAAGCTATGCACGAACAAACGTCCAAATTGCCGTTGTTGAAAAAAAAGGCCATAATAGACTTTATTGGAAACACTACTGAAACTAGCATGCATAGTGGTGTTGTCAATGGCATTTGCAATGAAATTGACGGAATAATTGATCAATATAGAAGTAGATTTGTCGATTTAACAGTTATTTTAACAGGAGGTGATGCTCAATTTTTGTCAAAACGATTAAAAAATACCATATTTGCGCATTCTAAATTTCTCCTGTTGGGGTTATACCATTTGTTAGAATACAACAAGCGCTAGATGATCAAAAATTTTATTATTGCAATTTTATGCGTAACTTCGGTAAGCATATATGCTCAGAATAGTACTGCTTCCCCCTATTCTTACTTTGGTGTTGGGGATTTAAGGGCTACCGGCACAGTGGAGAATCAAATGATGGGTGGGTTGAGTGTTTATACGGATAGTATTCACATCAATCTTAATAATCCCGCAGCATATAGTAAATTGGGGTTAACGACGTACACAGCGGGACTATCACGTAAGGAGTACAGGTTTGAAACCAACGATTCCAAAGAAAATGCCTCTATTTCAAATTTGGACTACTTGTCATTAGGGTTTAATTTGGGAAAAGGCTTTGGTCTTGGTTTTGGTATTATGCCGTATTCCTCCGTAGGGTACAATTTTCAATCTGAAAGAACCACTTCCCAAGGACTCGTATCCGAATCGTTTAATGGAGAGGGAGGTTTAAACAGGGTTTATATCTCTGTTGGCTATGAACTTTTCAAAAACTTAAGTTTAGGGGTTACCAGTAATTTTAATTTTGGGAACCAGATTACCAATAGTTATCAGACTGTTGAAGATGTTCAGTTTGGTTCTTTTAACAAGATAGAATCCAGGATTAAGGGCTTCGATTTTAACTTTGGAGCCAGTTTTACACCGGCCATTACCGAAAAACATACTCTTTTTACCAGCATTGTAGTAAATACCCAGGCCAATTTGGTTTCTGAAAATACTAGGACCATAGGTTCATTTTCCACCGTTAGCGGTAGGGATATTGAAGTAACAGAAGTGGATTTGGAAGCACAGGGCTTGGCGCGTACAGGGGTGCAGATTCCAACTACCGCCACACTAGGGGTGGGTTATGGTCAAGATAAAAAGTGGTTTTTAGGGGCGGAATATAGTTTTCAGGAATTAAGCTCTTTTGAGAACGAGCTTTCGCCTGCTAGCAATTTGGAGTACCAAAATGCCCAGACCTATAGACTTGGCGGATATTACATCCCTGAATACACCTCTTTTACAAGTTATTTGAAAAGAGTTACCTATAGGGCCGGAGCAAAAGTCTCCAAATCGGGAATAATAGTAGATAATAAGGAGATTAATGATTTTGGCATAACTTTTGGATTAGGTTTACCACTGGGTCGTAATCTTTCAAATATTAACCTCGGTTTTGAACTTGGAAAAAGAGGAACCAAATATGGGGATTTAGTAGAGGAAAGTTATTTCAAAGTTAATGTGGGCCTATCTTTAAACGATAAATGGTTCATACCGAGAAAAATTAATTAAAAATTATTACTTTAACCACCTTAAAATAAACAGACAGATGAAAAAGAAACTCTACATCACAGCGATAGCCGCCATGGGATTTGTGGGTTTAGGGCATTCCCAAGCTCAAAACCCGGAGTGTATGACCAATCTTTCCATTTACACGGAGCATGTGAAAGTTAAGAATTATGAGGCTGCTTATACGCCATGGAAAATGGTATATGAAAATTGCCCTACCTTAAACTGGGCCAACATATTATATGGTGAACGGATTTTAAAGGATAGGCTTTCAAAATCTACCGGGGCAGACAAAACTGCCAATATTAATGCCTTAATGGAACTATATGATAACAGGATGAAGTACTTTCCTGCAAAGACAGACGTTGCGGAGACCATTATAGATAAGGTATTGTTGAAATATGATGAGAAAATGATTACCGATGAGGAAATCTACTCTCAGCTAGACAAGGCTTTTACAGAGGATAAGGCCAATTTCAAAAATCCTAAGGCCTTGTATTTGTATTTCTCCAGCTTGGTAGATTTAAACAGTGCCGGCAAAAAGGATGTGGAGGAAGTATTTGAGAAATATGACAACATCACCGAAAAAATAGATGAGGAAAATGATAAGCTTACAGAGGTTATAACCAAACTTCTTCCTAAGGAAGATGCAGGTACTTTGACTTCAAAAGAGAAAAAGCAATTGAGTTCTTACAATAGTTATTCTGAAAGCTATGGTAAAATAGCTGAAAGTATAGACAGCAAATTGGGTGCCTTAGCGAACTGTGAAAACTTGATTCCTTTGTATCAAAAGAATTTTGAATCAAAAAAAGGAGATATAACCTGGGTTAAGAGAGCTGTTGGAAGAATGTACAGCAAGGAGTGTACTGAAGATCCAATGTTCAAAAAATTATTCGAGGTACAATTGGCCTTGGAGCCTTCCGCCAGTGCATATATGTATGGTGGTGCCCTAAAGAATAATGCAGGAGATACCAGTGGTGCTATTGCAGATTTCAACAAAGCATTGGAGTTGGAAACCGATTCCAGAAAAAAATCCAATATCGCTTATAAAATTGCTACAAGTTATAGAAGAGGTAGTAAGTCTACTGCCAGGAGTTATGCGCAAAAAGCTATTGATGCCAACCCTTCCAATGGTAAGGCCTATTTGTTGATTGCCAGTTTGTATGCGGGTAGCGCCAATGAATGTGGTAGCACTCCATTCGAGAAAAGGGCTATCTATTGGAAAGCTGCAGAAATGGCCCGCCAGGCAGGTCGTGTGGATCCAGCTTTAAGTGGTAGGGCAGGTCAGGCAGCCGCTAGTTACTCAGCCAAGGCGCCATCCAAAACGGATATATTTAATTCCGGTATGGCCGGTAAAACAGTAAGTTTCTCTTGTTGGGTAGGTGGTAGTGTAAAAGTGCCCAACCTATAAGATGAAAAAAAAAGATTTATATAATTTAAGGAGCATTGCCATAGTTTTTTCTATGGCAATGCTTTTTTATTCCTGTGCCGATAATTATAAGAGAGTTGGGGACGAGGCTATAAAAAAGATATTTCCTAGTGCTGTTGCGGAGGAATTTACCTTAACTTATACGGAGACCGATGAACTTGAAAAAAATGAAGGGGTTGTTACTGCACATGTTATTGCCGTGTTAAAAAGCCCGGTCAGCAATGAATTTGACAATCTGCTTTTCCCTTATACAACTTTCCCCGATGGACTCATTTTGGAGTTTTTTGATGAAAAGGGAGAAAAGAGCACTGTTACTGCAGATTACGGAATTATTTATTCCAGTACTAATTTAATAGATTTGCAAGGTAATGTGGTTATGGAATCCAGTGATGGTAAAAAATTGGAGGCACCACAATTATATTGGGATAGGGCCAATGATTGGATTTTTACCCAACAGAAATTTAAATATACCAATCCAGAGGAAGGAACTATAATGGATGGTGAGGGAATGGATTTTAATAGGGATTTTAGTTTTTTTAATGCTAATAAGACCTACGGTTATATGAGTATAAAAGAAAAGAAGATAGAAGAAAATGATTAAGATTTTAAGATATACGGAATACCTTTATTTGGCAGTGGCCGTAGTGTCCGTTTTTGAGGTTTACGAACAGTGGAACATAGATAGGCAAAGGGCCTATTTGTTTGTTTTCTTTGGAATTGTTTCCATAGGGATGTTCATTTTTAAGAAGACCTATAGAAAAAGATTTGAAGAGCGTCAAAAAAACAATAAACAATAATCTTGGAGGCATATATTGTCATTATCATTGTTATTTCATTGCTGTTTTCGGCTTTTTTCTCAGGAATGGAAATAGCCTTTATTTCTGCGAATAAAATTCACATAGAAATAGAAAAGAAGCAGGATGGATTTATGCCAAAGGTGCTGACGCTACTTACCAAAAAACCTTCCAAGTTCATTGCTACCATGCTTATTGGCAATAATATTGCCTTAGTGGTCTACGGACTTTTTATGGGGGATCTGCTTATGAGCCTATTTGCGGGAATCGAGTCGACCCCAGGTGGCTTTTTAAGTTTAATGCTTACCGATTTCAGTTTGGTTACCCAAACCGTTATCTCTACCTTGATTATTTTACTGACCGCGGAGTTTTTGCCCAAGGTATTATTTCAGATCTACAGCAACACTATGCTGAGGTTATTGGCAATACCGGCCTATATTTTCTATGTGTTATTTTCTGTAATATCGGATTTCGTTATTTGGATTTCCGATATAATTCTTAAGGTGCTCTTTAAAACAGATGGGGATGAGGTGCAATTGGCCTTTAGTAAAATAGAATTGGGAGATTATATCACCGAGCAAATGGAAGCTGTAGAGAAGGAAGACGAGGTGGATTCCGAGATACAAATTTTCCAAAATGCCTTGGAGTTTTCAGGGGTAAAGGCCAGGGAAGTAATGGTGCCCAGAACAGAGATTGCGGCAGTGGAACTTCATGAGACCCCTAAAAATTTGGCAAAGCTTTTTACAGAAACAGGTTATTCCAAAATATTGGTATTCAAGGATACCATAGATAATATTATTGGTTATGTGCATTCCTACGAGCTTTTCAAGAAGCCCAAAACTATAAAGAGTATCCTACTGCCTGTAGAGTTTGTTCCGGAAACAATGCTAATCAATGATATTCTTAATATTTTGACCAAAAAAAGGAAGAGTATCGCAGTAGTTCTGGACGAGTATGGTGGTACTTCGGGGGTTATGACGGTCGAGGATATTGTGGAGGTGCTATTCGGAGACATAGAGGACGAACATGACACTACCGATTTGTATGAGGAACAGATAAATCAAAACTCCTTTAAGTTTTCGGGTAGGTTGGAAGTAGATTATATTAATGAACAATATAAATTGGAGCTTCCCGAAAGTGATGAGTATGAAACATTGGGAGGTCTGATCATTAATGAAACCGGAGAGATCCCAGAAAAAAGCTCCGAGATTAAGATCGGTAATTTCCTTTTTGTGGTGTTGGAAGTTTCAAGTAATAAAATAGATATGGTGTCCTTGGAAGTGCTTGACGATGAATAGGCATTTGAGGGATTTTTTTTGGTTTTTTTTAGTTTTTATTATTTCAAAAGAAAGTAGTAATTTCGCCTCCCGATAGTAACGGGATAAATTTAAACAGTTTACATAATGGCAATTTTAGAGAATATAAGGAAACGAACTACCGTTTTAATTTTAATCATTGGTTTGGCTTTGTTCGCATTCGTAATTTCAGGAGTGTTCAGCAGCAATGAATTGGGTGGTGGAAAGGTTGGTTCTTCCGTAGCAGAGATCAATGGGGACGAAATTTCCATAGATCAATTTAGAAGGGATGTGGAGGCGTATTCTAGAATGGCCGGTCCAACTTCTTCTTCAATGCAATTGGTCAATCAGGTCTGGGATAGGCAGGTTAGGAATACCATTCTTGCTCAGCAATTTGATGAGTTGGGTATTAATATAGAACAGGATCAGATAATAAACTACATCAAAACTATTCCTTCCTATGTTCAAAATCCTGAATTTCATAATGCCAGCGGTGTTTTTGATGAGAATAAGTTTAGGGAAGCGGTGGCCGATTGGAAAGCAAACAATCCAGGTCGTTACGCTTTGTGGTTACAGGATGAACAGGCCATTATTCAGAATGCAAAGGAGCAGACTTATTTTAACCTTATAAAAGCAGGTGTTGGTTCAACCCTGAAAGAAGGGGAATTGGATTATAAATTGGCCAATGATAAAGTGGATATTAAGTATGTGCGTGTGCCTTTTTCCTCTATTCCTGATTCTTCCATAGCGGTTACCAAGAAAGAGATCGAGGCATATATCAATGATCACAAAAAAGATTATAAACAAGATAAGGCCAGAGATTTAGAATTTGTCTATTTCGAGGAAAAGGCTTCTTTGGAAGATGAGAATGCTGTAAAGGAGGAAATTAACAAACTATTGGAGGATCGCGTTGAGTACAATACTCAAAAGGACGCAAACGATACCATTAAAGGTTTCAAGAATACCACTGATATGATTGCATTTTTGGATAGAAATTCGGATATAAAATTCGATACTATTTTTAAGGCTAAGAAAGATTTGCCTGCTAAATTTGCGGATACGCTAATGTCCTTGGAAAAAGGAAGTATGTTCGGTCCTTATCGCGATGGGGATTACTTTAAGGTATCCAAAATGATGGATAGAAAGGCAAATGGTACGGTAAAATCCAGTCATATCCTAATTTCTTATGCAGGGGCTCAACGTGCCAATCCAGAGGTTACCCGTACTAAAGAGGAAGCTGAGAAAAAAGCTAAGGAATTACTGGTAGAGGCAAAACGAACTGGGACTGTTTTTGCCGAATTGGCCAGGGATAATTCAGACGGACCTTCTGCGCCCCAAGGTGGTGACCTAGGATATAATCAGGAAGGGGTAATGGTAGCACCATTCAACGACTTCACATTTAGTAATCCGGTTGGAGCCATAGGTTTGGTAGAAACAGATTTTGGATTCCACATCGTTAAGATAGATGATAAGCAGGATATTGTTAGAATTGCCACTTTGGCAAGGGAAATAGAGCCGTCCGAAGAAACTATCAATACCTTGTTCACCGAGGCGACCAAATTTGAAATGGAAACTACCTCGGATAAAGATTTTGCTGTAGCAGCCAAAGAAAGTAATTTCGTGGTTAGGCCGGTAAATAAAATTAAGGAAATGGATGAAAACCTACCAGGACTTTCGGCACAACGTGCCATTGTTCAATGGGCTTTTAACGAAGATACCAAATTGGGTGAGGTTAAAAGGTTCAATATAAACAATGGTTATGCCGTTGTTAGGTTGACAGCAAAGTATGCTGAAGGGCTTATGAGTGTGGAAGACGCATCAGCTTTGGTACTTCCAAAATTGCGAAAGGAAAAAAAGGCGGCACAAATCATAGAAGCCAATAAGGGTAAAACTATGGATGATTTCGCCAAGGATAATAATGTTATAGCTTCTACAGCTTCTGCTTTGACTATGAAATCCCCTATCATCCCGGGTGCCGGATCGGAGGCTTTCGTAGTTGGTACTGCCTTTGCTATGGAGCAAGGGGCTACCTCTGGTTTAATTAAGGGCGATAGTGGCGTGTATATGCTAACGGTCACCAAAAAAGAAGAGGCTGCCAAATTGGATAACTACAGTACCTATGCCAATAACTTACAGGCCAGTGCTGCCGGTAGAGTAAACTTCGCCGTTTACAATGCCTTAAAAGAATCTTCTACTATAGAGGATAAAAGAGCAACATTTTATTAGTAGAACCTAGGTTCTGAGTCGTCCTAAAATAGGTTGACGGTTTTTAAAGAATATATATTAGACCTGTGAATTTAACTTCACAGGTTTTTTGTTATGTATAAAATTAGG
>NZ_JALKBB010000057.1:0-9039 GCF_023016025.1 Arenibacter sp. S6351L
TTTTCATAATTTTGAAGATTAGATGAAACTTAGTTTTATTTAGTTACGGCCTTCCAAACTTGTCGGTCAAACAGGGTTTGGGAGGCTATTTTTTTTGTATATGTTCTATGTCATAGGCAGTAGAGATCTATTAGTTGGTATCGCTGTTTGGTGAGCAAAATTAGGTTGCCGTATGGACATACCTCAGCTAGCTCACTTTTATGGCTCCTCCCCTAGCCTGTCAACAATGCTATGTTATAGCACAGCTGATGCAGCAAAGGGATGGCCTTAAATGATGTTAGGCTGCTTTGTCGTTATTTGGCCGGATGCCAAAAAATGTGTGGATCGTGGATTATGGGATAAAAGGATTTTCGAGTTCCGGAAAAAAGGGTACAACACAAATCCCATAATTATGCAAAACCTATATTGGATTCTTGGGCTTTTTGGTAAAGAGAATGTCGTACACGGTAAGGGCCAACATGCTTGGATGTTGCCCTCTGCGGTACCCCATTGGTGTACAAAAACCCTGTTCCATAACGCTCCTGGCCTTTTGGTTTTGCCATGCTCCTAAAAAAGCAACGCTAAGAATACAGTGAGTAAGGGCCAGAAAATATAAAAGGCGCGGAACTCAACTTATTGCGCTAGCGGTACTGGTTACCTTGGAACAATAAGAGAGCCCACGCCTAGGTCGTGAGCAATCTGCTTATCATCTCGTTCCAATTGAAAATTACCAGTTTTCCAGCGCGAGCTTCAAAGCGAATGCCTCTAATGCTAATTCAAAAGAAGTATCGCAAATATATGTTAACGAAACAAACATAATAAAAATTATTTAGTCTGCCAAATGGCTTACTCTTTATTCTTTGTTTATGCCAAAATTGCATTATGTCCGGACTTTCGAAAAAAGATATAGTACTAGCAAATAAAATTGCCGACAGAATAAAAATGTTACGAATCCAATATATTGGGGAAAAACAGACAGATTTTGCCTATAAGTATAATATAGATAAGCAAGATATAAGTCGCTGGGAAAGCCATGTGTCAAAAGATGTTACCACGGGGAAAGTAAAGGGTAGAGGTATAACTATATATACAGTAAAAAGGTTTTGTGATTTAATAGGTATAACATTATTTGATTTTTTTGATCATGAACTATTTGAAAATTAATTAAGCCTCTTTGTTTTCCTGGCCTAATAATTGACCTTCAATACCAAAATACCTAAAATATTCTACTTTTAAACAGTTCGGTTTTAAGTGAAGCTTACACGATATACAGCGTGATACAGATTCAAACACGGTACTATATGAAGATAAGATATCTGGTTTAATTCCATTTGACCAAAGACCAGCAGGAAGACGATTGATTAAGGATATCGAGAACGGAAAAATTAATTATGTAATCATTCATTCAATCTATTGCCAGGGTGGAACGTTGTTGAAATGCAGAAACAATTAAACTGGTCTATCAAAAAGGGTGTGCAAATCTTTGCTGAAAATATTAGGATGGAATTACTTAATGATGATGGTTCAATAAATAGTATTGCAAAAATAATTATTGACCTACTTGGATCCATAGCAGGTTTGGAAATTGAAGCAATCAAGGAAAGACAAAATCAGGATATTAAAATCGCTAAGGCTAAAGGTGTTTACAAAGGTCGTAAGGTAGTTGCTGTAATGGCTGATGAAGAACCTAACTCGTCATAAAGACATCGTAGAACTCCTTAATGACGGTCTATCGATGAATAAAGTATCAAAGTATACCAAAAAGGCTTTTGTTACTGTGAAGAAAGTAAAATTGAGAATGCAAGAGGTGGTTAAAAAGGATTTTGAATAGTAGATAGATCCATGCATTTCTTCTTACAAATTATTTCTATCTTAGTCAACCCAAAGGATAACAGATATAGAATAGTTTTAAACTAATCTGCATTTTCAAATATTAAGTTATCAGATAATTTACATGGCTGTTGGGCTCAATTAAAATGAAAACATCTAAAGAAGAATTAAGGAACCTATACCAGAGGTCATTGTCTTCTGGCTTAACTACAATTGAGCAATCATTCAATAATATTAAAGACTCCTTTACTTCTTGGAAATTACAAAAACATGATGACTATTTCGAAATGACGTCTTTCGACTCAGGTATTCCTAGTTTCAGAAAAATCTCCTATAGTAAAAAAGACTATTCCTCTCTTCTCACAATTGACGGAAAAAAACACAGTGATATTCCTACATTTAATGAATATTTAAACATTGTTAAAACCGACAAATACTTAAGAAATTATTATGAATTAGATGAAAAAGCAGAGCTATCTGATGATTCAGAAAGATTTTTTGTTTCGCTATATTCACATTATTATCTCAGCCAATTTATTGAAAGATATATTCACTTAAACAAAGAGACTTTTTCATTTAACCAGAACCTTTTCGATGAACTTTTTGAAAAATGGTATAAATCTATTTATGAAAATCCATTAGAAATCGAAGTGCAAATTCCTTTAATTTTTTTGGATTTCGAAATCGAGGATATTCAATTAGATGAGAATATCTTTATAACTAAAATACCCGAGGCCTTTCAGTTGGCAAGGAATACCCAGACTTCTTACACAGACTCATCAAATCCTATTGTTGCTGGTGGTGCCACTCACTCTTTAGTACTCAAGAAGTGGACTATTCCAAATGACCATTACGATTCGCGAAGACATTCTCTTTATGATATCAATTCTTATGAAGCGGTTTTGGTTGTCGTAAATGACTTTTTATGTGCTCTAAGAATATCAACAGGGTTTGAAACTGGTACTAGTCAAATTCTAACTATACCTAAGGGTTGGGAAGATACCCCAAAGGCTGATCTTCCTGTTGTGTTTTTCTGTTCGGTTCGCAACTATCCAAGTCATTATGATGACTTTGGATGGCTCATTAATCCACCGAAAGTTAATACTGAAGAAATTGAACAAACAAAAATTATTTTCCAAAAAATCAGAACAACCCACAGAAACAACATTAGATTAGCAATTAATAGATTGAATACAGCATTCTTAAGAAGCAAAGAAGAAGACACCATTCTGGATACTACTATTGCTCTCGAAACCCTTTTAACCCATGACTCTAAAAGCGAAATAACTTATAGACTTTCGTCACGAATAGCAACTTTATGCCATATAGAACAATTCGAAAAATATGAGCAATGGGAAGTATTTAGTCTTTGTAAAAAGATTTATGCATTTAGGAGTGATGTTATTCACGGAAATACTAAAGGATTAAATAAATCGAGGAAAATAAAGTCAAAAGACGATAAGGAGATTCCAACAATTCGGCTTTCTATTTCACTTTTACGACATGTATTAAAGATATTGTTACTTCATCCTAAATATGCTGAACTTGAAATGATTGATAAATTCAAGTTTAAAAAAACTGAACCATGATAACAATTCAATATATTTAAAAATGGGAGTATATATTATTAAAGAATTAGATGTAGTATTTGAAAGAGCAAATCTAATAGGTAGAACGCCTGATTGGATATTGAATTACGAAATTAAGGCGGATAACACAATATTTTTAAATAGTAATTGCAAAATCAACGACACAGAGTTTCAGCATGTACATATCCCAAGAAAAATACATGATTATATTTATGGAGAGATATGTAAGTTAAAAGAATTAACCATGCCAAATATAGAGAATGGAGTATATATAACTATTATAGATTAATATTATTGGAATAAGATATATAAATGTTAAATATAGTATTGGTACAATAAAAAAATGAAATACGGTACTTATAAATTGTTCATAACGTAGTGAATTGAATAACTACTAAACACCGCTAAGTGTAAATATATTTACATCTTGAGCAACATTGGTATTTAATGTAACAAATAGATTACCAATGTTTATAAGTATAGGTCCAAATATTAGGGTAAAAAGTTAAATAACTATTATATTTGTATCGTAGTTAGAATACGAATAATAGTACTTGAAAAAATTACGATAACGCATTTAGATTAGAAAATAAAAAAAAGAGAGTGAAACTTTTTGAAATGCCCTAGAGAATTATTCCACATCTAAACTCTAGTCGATCAAAGGTTTCAACTCCCTTCATTAATAATGCACTCCAATGGGGTGCATTTCGCTTTGTAAAGATAGTGTTATATGGCCAACTTTTTTGGTAAAATACGCACTATTAACCACAAAGTTTTTAACACAGAATGTTGAAATGTTGGTTCGCAAGTGATATCCATTACCTTCGTAGTACAAAGCAAAAAGGAAAAATGCACAAAAGGTTTCATGAAAAATATATATCCAAAAAAAAATAAACCGAATAGTATGTTTTTATATACTTTTTGGTCTATTATGGTGCTAATTTACTAATTCGATTTTTCCTCCAATACTTTTACTATCATCTCAGCCTTAAATAACTCCTCCTTTAATTGCTTATTCTCCTTCTGCAGTTCATCCATTCTAGTATTATCCTCAATGATTTTTACGTCGTAAGGGGGATTCGGACTAGAATAAACAGAGTAGGCACTTATACCGATTGCAAGGAGTGCTACGATAATTGATATAATTGCCCAACTGCGTGCGGAATTAGATGATTTAACTGATTGCTGTAATTCTTGATAATCTAAATATTGTTTAGCTGCATTGCCTTTTAGAAAATAATTTTTACTTCTAAATGAACGGAAAAATTCATAATATTTTTTTAAACCTGGGTCCGTTATTTCTCCTATAACACCATATTTATTGTCCAAATAAAGATTCATCCCTTCATTGTAATCAGAATTGTTAAGGTTAACATTGTTGTGTGATTCAAAATTTTCATTGAACCATGACATAAAAGTAACCTCTGCCGAACTATTGAAAGAATAATCCAATTCTAATTGCAGTTTTTCCAATAAATCAAAATAAGTAATACCTTTCTTTTCATTTGCTAAACCGATCTCCATTGCTTTTATATATCTATTCATTTGATTAAATTTGGCTTTAACCAAAAATAGAAAATATTGACAGAATTTTTATAATAAACCAGCGCTGAATTAGGCGGTCTCGGTTTTGCGCTTACCCTGTTCCTTGTTATTGGTTTTAATCCTTTTTGCTTCTTACCAATTTAGGGATTTTTGGTCAATATATGCAAAGTGTTGGGCAGGAGCGGCATTTGAGACTGCCAATTGGCTAGTCGGCCAGCCAAGTTAAAGGATGGTACGGGCCCGCACATGGCGTTTGGACAGGTGACGCCCTCGCCAGCGGGGCAAAATTATGTCTTTCAACATTGATCAAGAAAAAAAACTCTTAAAGAGACTTATATCGATTGATTTTTGGACACTTTATGGACTTGAGCAACGTTTACTGGTGTTGTTCATAGTACTTTCCGTTCAGACCATCGTTATTTTATTCAGATTTTTATTGTTAATAACATTTTAAAAGCTATTTAAATAAAAAATGTATCAATGCATTATTTAAATTAATTTAGTCAAAAATTTATCTCAAATAATAAAAAGAGTATATAAGTATATGGGAAACAAAAAATCTTATAAAGATGATATCCTAAAAAGATTATTCGAGCCGAAACCTACTAAAATAGCAGAAACCTTGGAAGAACTATTTGTTAATAGACTGGAGAGTTTAGACATTCCAAAAACGACTGCTTTAAATATTATGGGGATGAGTGTTCGTACTTTAGATGGAATTCTTTCAGGTGAACAAAAAATGTTAGATTACACACAATTGATAAAATTGTCGAATTTTTTAGGTACTGATTTAGAACAGATAGCCACACTTTATTTACAAAAAGTAAATGAAGTTCACAATGTTGGTAATGATATAAATCGAACTAATGAAATGGTAGAGTTTATTAACGAGAAATTTAATTTGGCAGAACTGAAAAAAGTTGGCCTTATAAAGTCTTTGACAGATTACAATGACATTATTAAATCGATTTGCAATTACTTTGGTTTGAAGAATATTTTTGAATATTCAGAGCCAGATATTAATGTTGCTTTTAGTTCGGGCAAAAGAGCTAAACGAAATTGTAGTATTAAAAACTGGGTTTATTTAGCTGAGCAGTCTTGTATTGAATTAAGAAATCCAAACATTTATAGTCGTGATAAATTAATTGATTATTTTCCACAGATTAGATGGCAATCTATGGATGTTGAAAATGGTCTTGTGAATGTCATTAAACAATTATATCAGTTAGGAATAACCGTAGTTTTTATCCCTTCTTTTCCTTCTTTACATATTAGAGGTGCAACTTTTATGGTAAACGACAAACCTTGTATAGCATTGACTGACTATGTTGGATTCTATCCAACATTATGGTTCGCTTTAGTACACGAGCTCTATCACGTCTTATTTGATTGGGATGAAATACAGCTTTCAAATTACCATATTTCGCAAGAAGGTCAAAAAAGCCTGGATAGTGAATCTCAAAATGAAATTGAAGCCGATAATTTTGCCAGAGAATATCTTTTCTCAAAAGAAAAAACAAAAGAAGCAGGTTCGTTTATTAATAATCAAGAATTTATTAAACAATACGCATTATCCAACAATGTAGATCCAAGTTTTGTATATGTTTTCTATGCATTTGATGCTCCAAATACTGATAAATATGCCTGGGGAAGAGCTAAAAAATTAAATCCTAACATAGAAAAGTTAAAATCAAAATTAGAACATAATTTCTCAGATGATTTTACTTTCAGTGACCATATAAAGAAAATACGAAATAAAATATATAATTAGTAGTTATGAAAAATACCAAATTAAATCCTGAAGAATTAGAACAATTAAAAGTTTTACAGGAAAAGAAAAATCAGGACCTACTGAAAAGATTTATTATTGATCAAACTGAGTCAAAAGTAAAGAACAGGTTTTCCGATAAAGAATTAGATACTGAAAATGAAAAACGCAAACTACTATCGACAATAGATGATTTATGGAAAATAAAAAACATTGACAGTCGAATTTTAAGAAATCCAGCGGAATATAAGTCCATTTTTACACAAGATTATTACAAAGAAATGTTTCGATTGAACAATTGGGAATATAAAGGTATTATAGCTGAAAAGCCTTGGCAGGCTGGTCGATTCACTAATGAGATTATTTATTACAGATTTTCACATGAGGTTCTACCATTTTTAAGAATAGTTAATCCATTTGTAATAACTGGAACAAGAAAATATAAACACCATCAATACCTTACTCAAGGTGCAAGAAATGAATTGTCAATATTTATTTCTCAAGCAACCGAGATGATGAGTCAATTTGGTGATTGGGATAGTTTTAGGATAGAATATTGTAAAAAGTATAATGTACCTTATCAATTAAAATTCCAACTCTTATAAAGGGTTTTTTCTTTTTAGCAGCCTGTTCCTCCGCATTATGCACATCATGCACTTATAACCGAGGGAGCTTTTGAGGGGTCAAAATGCAACAGTATTTCCAAACGGCCTAAAAAGCCGCTTTTGCTGTCATTATTTCGAAGGATATGGGTTTTTAGCTGCTAAAGTACTGCTTGTGCTCCGGGTCCGCCAAAGGAGAAAAGGTTACCATTGTTAGGCAAAGTAATTTACATTGTTAATCTATCATTGTATCTAATCTGCATTTCTCTCAATAAATTCTCGTAAGTTAAAATATTTATTTCTTTGTGATTTGAAATTAACCATCTCCACTTTTCAGTCGAAATTTGTGGATTATTACCCACTATTAAATTTAACGTAGGTTCATAATAGTCAATTCCTTGCTTATGGAAATAATATTTCACCTTATCTTGTTGAAGGATTTTATGATAATTTTTGAGTTGTTCAATTGCATGTAAAACTTCTGAACGCATTACAGGAATATCTCTATAGGTGGTTGTCAATTTGATTGGACGTTTGATTTCGAACAATTCCCAATCATTAATAACAGAGTTTCTAAGAAATATATCTAATCTTCGCTTTTTCGAATTTATATCTAATTCTGGAAATTTCAACCATAGTTGAGTTTGTATTTGATTATATTTCTCGCCAAATATTTCTTTGTAATGTGTAGTTAGAAATTCCTCTAAAACAGATTCCCTATTATTATTGTTTATTAATTTTTCAAATTCGAAACATATGCTTCTCTTGGATGTTTTATTTACATAAACAGGTTCAAAAATATTCCCTTTTTTTGAAATACCACTTTGAATATTTTGTTCATAAGAATAATCATTAATGCTAATACCATCTCTAGAAAGAGAAATAACTAAACCATCATTCCATTTTTCAAAGAATGATGTGGAATAATCGATTGAGTGCTGTTTTTCTAAATCAAAAATAGAATCAAACCCTCCAAAACAAAAGTGTTGATTTAAATCAAAGTTATTCAAAAGTTTTTCGAATTTAGGAATCAAAAAGCTTTGATAAAATTCTTCATCAAACCCAACTAAATTTGTAACAAGATTTATTACGTTTAACTCACCTAAATTATTAGCTGGATTTAGATACTTTGATTTGACTATCTCTAATTGATTTTGCAACCCTTTATTCCACAAAAATGTTTTATCAATATCATTAGTTTTGAAATTGAGTAAATGATGAAATATATAAACAGCTTCATAAGAAACATAATTTTCGTACGAATGTGGTTCATTGTCACTAATTCTCCTGAAAAGCTCATTATTCCCGTAAGTTAGGGGTTTGAAATTACTTTCTGAATAAGTATTAACAAAATTACCTCGGAAGTACTCCTTAAAACTAAAAGGGTTTAATCTTCCAAGGATATTTTTTAATAGTTCTTCGTTCATTTTTTCAGCTTGCAGGTAACGGTCTTGTATATGGCTCGTAGCGTGCAAATTAGCGATAATTATTCGGTTGAGCACAAGCCAGATTTTTAAATTTACTACTTATTTTTTTATTGGAAAGTTGTCAAATTTAAAAATTTGGCGACTTTCCAAACTCGCCTTAACTTTGAATTAAGTAACTACAAAGCTATGAGTTATATACGTTGTTATGTAGCCTTCCCTAAAAATAGGACAGTATAAAATTCGAATTTATTAATTTTAAATTTTAACTGTCACATGAAGAAAAGCAAGTTTAGCGAAAG